>JAJZKA010000030.1 GCA_021809805.1 Actinomycetes bacterium | reverse complement strand
ACGACGTGCACCTCGAGGCCGCTGAGGAGACGATCGAGACGGTGCCGGCTCGCCCCGAAGAGGCGGCGATCCTCGAGACCGACGTCGGGCTGCCGATGCTGATGTGCTCCCGGCACAGCTTCGACGCGACGGGCGAGCCCGTCGAGTGGGTCCGCAGCGTCTACCGCGGCGACCGCTACAAGTTCGTCGCCTGGCTCCGCCGCCCAGGTGGCGCCGGCATCGACACTGGCGCCCCCCCAACTGCCGCCCACCCAACTGGCGCCCAGCCAACTGGCGCCCAACCAGCAGGCATGGCGCGCCCGTGACCGCGATCTCGAGCGAGGGACAAGAGACCATGTCGGATCCAGCTACAAGCCCCGCGTCGCCTCTTTCGTCGCCCGGAGCGGCGGAGATGGTCTTGAGCGGGGTGCGGATCGTGACGGCGAGCGAGGTCATCGAGGATGGCTATCTCCGCGTCGCTCGGGGCCGGATCGCCGAAGTCGCCGCCGGAGCTCCCCCCGTCGCCGGTGAAGAGCGCCGCTACCACCTCGCCGGTCACACCGTCCTTCCCGGGCTGATCGACCTGCACGTGCACGGCGGGGGCGGCAGTACCTATACCGACGGCGACCCCACCCAAGTGGCGCGCGCCGTCGCCTACCACCGCCGGGCCGGGACCACGACGACGCTCGCGTCCTTGGTGACCGCCCCGGTGCGCGACCTGGTCCAAGCGCTCGAGGGTCTCGCCGTCCTCACCGAGGACGGGACCATTGCCGGGGTGCACCTCGAGGGACCCTTCCTCGCTCCCAGCCACTGCGGCGCACAAGATCCCCACTCGCTCCTCGAGCCGGACATCTCGGTGCTGCACGAGCTGCTCGCTGCGGGACAGGGCGCGGTCCGCATGGTGACGATCGCGCCCGAGCTCCCCGGTGCGATCGGCCTCATCGAGGCCTGCCGCGAGGCGGGGGTCATCGTCGCGATCGGTCACTCGAATGCCACCTACGCCGAGGCGAGCTCGGCGATCGATGCCGGCGCGACCGTCGCCACGCACCTCGGCAACGCCATGCGCTCGATCCACCAGCGCGAGCCGGGCATCGTCGTCGCCGCGCTCGAGCGCCCGGAGGTGACCTGCGAGCTGATCAGCGATGGCCACCACCTGAGCGCCGCCATCATCCGGCTCTTTGCCCGGGCGGCGGTCGGCGGCGTGGCCCTCGTGAGCGACGCGATCAGCGCCGCCGGCGCGCCCGATGGCCACTACCGTCTCGGCCCCCTCCTCGTCGAGGTCTCGGGCTCGCACGCCTACCTCGAGGGGACCCGCACCATCGCCGGCAGCACGCTCACCACCGGCGCGGCGGTCGCCTACTGCGTGCGCGAGGCCGGTCTCCCACTCCTCGAGGTTGCCCGCGCCGCGGCGGGCGCGCCCGCTGCGGTCCTCGGCATCGCCGATCGCGTCGGCTCGATCGCTCCGGGAAAACAGGCGGATCTCGTCGTCCTCGATGAGGTGTTGGCGACCCGCGCCGTCATCCGGGCCGGTGCGCTCGAGGTGGGCACGCTCGACTGAGGGCCCCTCGCTCGACACGAGCGTGACGCACGCTGTCGAACAGCCGACGGACCGGGCTCGACGGATCAGGTCCCGCGCGCCGCGAGGCGGGCCGCCACGGCCCTCCACACCGCGGCGGCCACGGCGTCGGGACGGCGGGCGAGTGCCCCCTCGGCAGCCGGGACGACCACCCAGTCCTCGCCCTTGGCCATCGCCGCGTACGCATCCGCGCAGGCGGCGAGGAAGCGGTGGTCGGACTCGTAGTGGTCCGCTGCCGGGCGATCCCCGGCCTCGCGCACCGACAGCCGGGAGATGGCGAGGTCCAAGGGCAGATCCAACAAGACGTTGAGGTCTGGCCGCGGCAAGCCGAAGACGTCGAACTCGACCCGGGCGAGGAACTCGACGATGGCCGCCCCTCGATCGCCATCGGACCGGGCGGCCTGGTAGGCGAGATTGGAGGCCACGTAGCGGTCGGCGACCACGAGGTCACAGCTCGACAGCGCGCCGAGGAGGGCCACCCGGTCCTCGAAGCGGTCGCCAGCAAAGAGCAGGCCGACGAGGCGCGGGTCGTTCGCCTGGCCGAGCTCGCCGGCGAGCAGCGCCTCGATCGCCTCGGCGAAGACGCCGCGGCCATAACGGGGGTAGGAGACGGCCGCCACCGAAAGACCATGAGCCCGCGCGCGCTCGACCAATAGGGCGCTCTGGGTGTGCTTGCCGGCGCCGTCGATGCCTTCGATGGCGACGAGCATCACTTGATCCTATGCGGCACCCGTGGGGCGGCCTCGGCGCTCGGCCCGAGCGGTCCGACCACGCCGTTGGAGGGCGATCGCGAGCCAAGGAGCTGGTAAAGGTCGTGTGCGTCCATCGATTGGTCTTTTGTTCGCGTCGCGTGCTTTGCTCGCCGCACGCGAGGCGCTCGATGTCTGGGGAGGGCATGCCTCAAAGGGGGGACCATGGGTGACGTCTTCGACCTCGGACACGGCCATGGCCGCGAGTCCAGCGCGAAGCGCTCGTCGCCGTGCGCCTCGGCGAGGCCGCGCAGTGACGCGTCCTGGAGCCCGAGGTTCAAGACGGTGTCCATCATCCCCGGCATCGACTGGGCGGCGCCCGAGCGCACCGAGACGAGGAGGGGGTCGCTCGCCGCCCCGAGACGGCGGCCGATCGCTCGCTCGAGATTGGCAAGGTGTTCGGCGATCTCCTCGCTCAGCCCGTCCGGCCAGCCCTCGGCGAGAAAGGCGCGCCGCCGGACTCCCTCGCGATCTTGTGCGCGTGGGCCGATGAGATCCGTGCCGGGCACCTCGGGGTCCGGGCGAACGCCGACAACGGCGCCGACGAGGCACTCGCCCGTTCGCGCGGCGCTGAGGGGATCGGCCTGTGCCGCACCGAGCACCTGTTCCTTGGCCCCGACCGCCTCCCCGTCGTGCGCAAGATGATCCTCGCCGTCGGCGAGGAGGAGGAAGCGGCCGCGCTTGATGAGCTGCGCGAGGTGCAACGTGGCGACTTCGCGGCGATCTTGGAAGCAATGGACGGCCTCCCGGTCACGGTTCGGCTCCTCGACCCTCCCTTGCACGAGTTCCTTCCCGACGTCGCCTCGCTTGACTTGAAGGCGGCGATCGAAGGGCTGAGCGCCGAAGAGGAGCGCCTGTGCGAGGCGGCCCGCAACTGCAAAGAGCAGAACCCGATGCTCGGCACCCGCGGGGTGCGCCTCGGTGTGGTGAAGCCCGGGCCGTATGCCATGCAGGTCCGGGCGCTCCTCGATGCGGCCGAGGCGCGCGCGACCGCCGGCGGGCATCCCGTCGTCGAGGTGATGATCCCCCTCACGGTGACCGGCGAGGAGCTGGCACGTGCCCGCTCGTGGGTCGAAGACGCCGTGGCCGAGCACCCCGCCGGGCGACTCGAGGTCGCCGTCGGCACGATGGTGGAGACGCCGCGTGCCGCCTTGAAGGCCGACGAGCTGGCGGCGCGCGCGGACTTCTTCTCCTTTGGCACGAACGACCTCACCCAGATGACGTTCGGGTTCAGCCGCGACGACGTCGAGGCGCGGATGATGTCGCTGTACCTCGAGCGCGGGCTGATCCCGGCCAACCCCTTCCAGACGATCGACCAGGACGCCATCGGTGAGCTGATCCGCCTCGCCGTGACGCGTGGCCGGGCGGTGAATCCAGCGCTCAAGCTCGGCGTGTGCGGCGAGCACGGCGGGGATCCGGCCTCGATCGATTTCTTCTCCCGCGCCGGACTGGACCACGTGAGATGCTCGCCCTACCGGGTGCCGATCGCGCGCCTTGCCGCCGCCCAGGCGGTGCTCGCGATGCCCTCGAGGTGACGGACCGCCCGAGCCGGAGCCAGCTCCTCGAGGCGGCCGGCCGCAGCGTCCCCGACGTCATCGCGCCCGGCCTCGCGGTCCTGTTCTGTGGCATCAACCCGGGCCTGTACTCCGCCGCAGTCGGCCATCACTTCGCGCGGCCGGGAAACCGCTTTTGGAAGGCGCTCTTCGCGTCGGGCCTGACCGACCGGCTGGTGTCGCCAGCACAAGAGCAATGCCTGCTCGACTTTGGGATCGGGATCACGAACCTCGTCGCCAGATCGAGCGCAATGGCCCACGAGCTCGGGCGTGACGAGCTGCGCTCGGGCGGTCGCGCGCTCGCCACCAAGCTCGAGCGCTACGCGCCGCGCCGAGTGGCGGTGCTTGGGATCGGGGCCTTCAAGATCGCCTTCGACCGCCCTCGAGCCCGTCTCGGACGACAGGACGAGCCACTCGGCGGCGTCGAGACGTTCGTCCTGGCGAACCCCAGCGGCGCCCAGGCCCGCTATCGCCTCGAGGACTTGGCGGCGGCCTTCGCCGCACTGCGCGAGCCCTGAGGATCCCACCTGATTGCGTTCCCCGTGCGGCGTTGTGCCCAGAGTCAGCAGAATCGGCCATAGGTCTCAGTCGCGCACCGCCCGGCCGGTGCCCGTTTTTCAAGGCTGCCCGGCGGGTAGGCATGGCACGGGTCGCGCGGCGAGGTGTTCGTCCCTCCCGCGAGCCCCTCGCCCCACGTCAGTTGCGGGGCGGGTCCGGGAGCGCCCGGGGGGGACGGTGCGATGCGCGTGATGGCGGCGACACACAGCTCGGTCGGGACGCCGGTTTTGGTCAGGTCGCCGTCATGATTCTTCGTCGCACACTCGTCCCCGCCCCGACGGTGGCCGACCTCGTCGACCTGCTCAGTGATCTCGGGAACTCGCCCGCAGATGTCGCGAGACGCCTGAACGCCCTCGGCGTACGCGGCGTGCCGACCGACGTCAACCAGTGCGCGATCGCCGTCTATTTGAACGCCGTGGTCGGTGCGGACCGCCACGTGCACAGCCTGAGCGTATGGAACGACCGCGTGCGGATCACCTTTGGGCGGATCCTCACGCAATCTTGCGATGTGCCGCTATCGTCGTGTCTCCAGCAGTTCATCGATCGCTTCGACGCCAGGGGCTATCCCGACCTGGTCCGGACGGTCGATCGCAACGAGAGCGCGGCACGCTGAGCCTGCGGTGCGCTGCGCCATCGAGAAGCGAGGAGACGATGGCGATGCCGTCCGAAGACGCCGAGCACAACGACGCTCCAACCAGGCGCCACGAACGCGACCCGCTCGCCGAGGCCGCACCGGCGGACCTTGCCGAGGAGCGGCCGCTTACCGACGAGGAGGCCGAGGAGACGACCCTCGACATCCCGACAGAACGGCACCTGCAGGCCTCCGAGGCCGACCTCGTCGAGCAGGCCCAGCCGGTCCCCTTGGACGAGGAGGAATGGCGCTGAGGGGCCGGGCGGTCCTTCGTCTGACCAAACCTGCCGGGGCCAGGCGGTTTCTGCGTGATCGATCGGCTCGCGGGCGACCGGGGAAGGCGGGTGTGCGCGGGACCGTCTGAGGGATCGACCGCATGGGGGTTGGCCGGAACTTGGCAATCAGGTGACGGGCACCCACCTGATCGCGGGCGGCAGCGAGCCCGAGCACCCGGGACAAGACAGGTCCCCGACCGCTCACGCGTCCTCGATTGAAGCCGAAGTCGAGCTCGTTCATGGGTTTGCCCACGAGCCCATGACGTGGTGAACGCGCACCGTCACGTGCGCGGACGATCGCGCAAGACTCAGGCGATGCGCTCGTTTTTCGCCACCCTTGCCAGCGCGCTCGCACTCCTGGCCGGCTGCGCCGCCCCGGCGAGCGCCGGACCCAAGGTGCCCGCACGTCCCCCCATCTCCCACGTCATCGAGATCATGCTCGAGAACCACACCTTCGATGACCTGTTCGCGCACTTTCCCGGGGCGCGTGGCGTCCCGGTCGGGACGACGCTGCCGTCGCCAACGCCCGGCGGCGCGCCGGTCGCTCCGCTGCTCGCAGGGCCGAACCAAGGAGAGGTCCAGGCGGGGCTCAACAACAGCCGGGTCGCCGAGCTGGCGATGATGGACCGCCGCGGAGCCCGCTACGCCATGGACGGCTACACGCGCTATCCCGGCGAGGGTCTCTCCGCCATCACCAGCTTTGGACCATCGGTCGCGCCCGACCTGTGGTCGCTCGCCCGCTCCTACGAGCTTGCCGATGCCAACTTCCAAAGCGTCATCGGCCCCTCGCTCCCCAACACCTTGGCGGCGCTCAGCGGAACGAATCATGGCTGGACGACCAACGCCGAGCCGCCAGCGAGCGACGTCTGGCACAGCATTTTCGACGAGCTGTCGGCCAAGCACCTCGCATCGGCCTTCTACTCGGGCGTCCCCGCGTGGGTCTACGCGGGGACGGTGTGGCAAAAGGTCCTCGCGCCCCGTCAGGGCGTCGAGCCGCTCTCCGCGTTCTTCAGCGCGCTGGCGGGCGGCCAGCTCCCGGCGTTCTCCTTCGTGCGGCCCGGCGTCGGCTACAGCGAGGAGGCGCCCGAAGACGTCGGCGAGGGCGACGCCTGGCTCGGTCAGGTGCTGAACGCGATCGGCGAGAGTCCGGCGTGGTCCTCGACCGCCGTCTTCGTCACCTACGACGAGGGCGGCGGGTTCTGGGACCACGTGTCGCCGCCGCCGTCGTCGGGTTATGGAACACGCACGCCGATGGTGATCGTCTCGCCCTATGCGCGCCGCGGGGTGTTCGGCGAGATGACCACCAACCTCTCGGTGCTCTCCTACCTCGACACGCTCTTCCACCTCGCGCCGCTCAGCGCGCTGCAGTCCCGCCAGAACAACCTCTCGCGGGCCTTTGACTACCAACAGCGCCCGCTCGCTCCACCACGCCTCCCCGTCGTGCCGGCGCGAACGGTCGCCTTTTTCGGCAAGAACCCGCTGAGCGACCCGCCGGCCGAGGTGCCGGGACGGCCGTTCCATATCCTCGTGGTCGAGCAGTCCCCCGCACTCGTGCCCGTGGCGGCCTCGACCGCCCTCAGCCTCTCGCTCACCGCCCCGGCCGGGATCGCCGTGCCGGCGAGCTTCCCGCGCCGGCTCGTGCTGCGCCAAGGGCGCGGCGAGCTCTCCGCCGTGCTGTTCCATCCCGGCTACTACCGGCTGCGCGCGAGCGCGAAGGGGGTGCTCGGCTACCTCACCTTGGCGGTCGGGGTCGGGCCGAACACCCCCTGATGCGCCCGTGGGCGACTACGCGGCGGGCTGCTCCTCGCTCTCGAGGGTGACCGCGACGGCGTGGACGACCGAGGCGATGCGGATGGCGTCGTGCACCTGCTCGCGGGAGACGTCGTGCTCGCGCACCGTCCGCTCGTGGGCCGCCAGGCAGCTGCCGCAGCCGTTGATGGCGCTCACCGCGAGGCACCAGAACTCGAAGTCGGCGACGTCGACCCCACCGTGCGTCCCGATCACCTGCATGCGCAGGCGCGCCGGGATGTCGTCGTAGCCGGTGGTGCCGGCGTCGGCGATCAGGTGCTTCGCGCGGTAGTAGATGTTGTTCATCGCCATCACGGCGGCGGCCGCCTTGGCGGCCTCGAGCGCCTCGGGCGACAGGTGCGCCTTGGCCTCCTCCTCGAGCTCGATGCGCGTGCGCTGGTGGCGCGAGGCGATCGCCGTGGCGACCACGGTTCCCCAGAGCCGCTGCTCGGGAAGGCTGGACACACCGATCGTCGAGTCCAAGTTGAGCTTGATGTCCCGGGCGTAGCCGGGCATCGCTGCTTTCAGCGCGGCGAGGCTCACGAGGCGGCGCCCGTCATCAGTGAGGTGACGTCCAAGGTCGCGGCGCCCTTGCGCCAGTTGCACGCGCACAGCTCGTCGGTCTGCAGGGCGTCGAGGACGCGCAGGACTTCCTCGACGTTGCGGCCCACCGAGCCGGCGGTCACCATGACGAACTGGATGGCCCCCTCGGGGTCGACGATGAAGGTCGCCCGGTCGGCGACCCCGTCGGAGTTCAGCACCCCGAGGGCGGCCACGAGCTCGCGCTTTAGGTCCGAGAGCATCGGGAAGGGGATGTTGATCAAGTCCTCGTGCTGGCGTCGCCACGCGTAGTGGACGAACTCGTTGTCCACCGAACCGCCGAGCACCTGTGCGTCACGGTCCGCGAACTGCTCGTTCAGCCGGCCGAACTCGGCGATCTCGGTCGGGCAGACGAAGGTGAAGTCCTTCGGCCAGAAAAAGACGACCCGCCACTTTCCGCTGTAGGCGTTCGAGTCGATCGTCGTGAAGAAATCCTCGGGCTTGTTCGCCTGGACGGCCGTCAGGTCACCGGGCACGAGGGCGGTGAGGGAGAACTCTGGGAAACGGTCACCGATACCGAGCATTGGTATTCCTCCTTGGACGCATTGGATGTGGTCATGTTGGCGCCCGGCTACAGATGAAGCAAAGTAAGCGAGGCGCCGATCGCTATAGACTAACCTTATGACGGAGCCATCGATCGCCCAGCTGCGCACCTTCGTCGCCGTGGCGCGCGAACGGCACTTCGGCATCGCCGCGGCCGTCCTCGGCGTCACCCAGCCAGCGGTCTCGGCCACCTTACGGACCTTGGAGAACCACCTCGGCGGGCGTCTCGTCGAGCGCAACGCCAAGGGCGTGCTGCTCACCCCGCTCGGTGCCGCGCTGTTGCCCCGCGCCGAGCAGGTGCTCGTCTGCGTCGACGAACTGGTGAGCGACGCCCGGCGCGCCGGCCGCCCCCTGTGCGGCCCGCTGCGCCTCGGCATGATCCCGACGGCGGCGCCCTACCTCTTGCCCGTTCTGCTCGGCGCACTGGCGGCCGAGCTCCCCGAGCTTTCTCCCGAGATCATCGAGGCACAGACCAAGTCGCTGCTCGACGCGCTCGCCGAAGGAGCGTGCGACCTCGCCCTGGTGGCACTGCCCGCCGGACGGGCGGACCTCGTCGAGCTTCCCCTGTTCTTTGAGGAGTTCTTGCTCCTCGTGAACGCCCAGAGCGACCTCGCCAACCGCCGCGACCTGCCGCTGTCCGCGCTCGCCGAGCTCGACGTCTTGCTCCTCGAAGAGGGCCATTGCCTGCGCGACCAGGCCATCGACGTGTGCCGCCAGGTGGGCGCGTCCGGACGCACGGCGCGAGCCGGGTCGCTCACCACGCTCGCCCAGCTCGTCGCCGCCGGGATGGGGACGACGCTGCTCCCCGCGTCGGCGGTTCCCGTCGAGGTGCGCGGCCAGCTCGCGACCGCCCGCTTCGCTCTCTCGCCAGGTCCGGGCCGCCGGCTCGGCCTCGTGCACCGGGCAACAAGCACCCGCGCCGAGGAGTTCGCCACGATCGCGGCGGTCCTTCGGCGCGCGCTTGGCGCCGCCGACCTGCCCGTCGAGATCGCGTGCTTGGAGGAAGACGCCGGCTGAGCTCAGGACGCGAGCGCCCGGCGGCGGTGCGCCTCCAAGGCGGCGACCACCGTGGAGACCCACTCAGCCGGAGTCCACCGCTCGAGGCCCCGGGTGCCGGCCAGCTCGAGCTCGAGGGGCACGAGCGCGCCCTGCTGGACCGACTCCAGCGAGCCGCAGCGCTCGGCGAACATCAAGACCTCGGCGGCGAGGTAGGCGCGGGCACGGCGCCACTCGCCGGCGCGCCCGCGCAGGCTGGAGCGCTGTGCGCCGGCGCGCACCAGCTGCGCCATGCTGCCGTGGGCAAGCAGGTTGGTCCACACCCAGACGGGCCGCCGCTGGCGCCGTGGGCCGGACTCGGCGAGCTCGCCTGACAAGAAGGCCTCGCACTCCTCACTCAGCTGCCGAGCCTCGCGGGCATCATGGCGCCGGCTCGGCGGCGACTCACCTCGGCGAAGCCACGTCGGCCACCGCACCGGGACCACCCCCCTCTCCTGGCGTGCGCCCTTCCCCGAAGGCCGGATGCACGGCCATGCAGGCCGCGAGCGCCAGCGAATACGCAATCGACTCATCGAGCGTGGCGCTCGACGCCCGTGTGAGCGCTGCGGCCGCGAGGCAGCACCGCAGGGACGCTTCATCACCGCCAAGCAAGCTCCCGCCCCACGATTGCACGGTGCGTGTTAAGAGTCGGGAGTCAGACATCTGCACCACCTCGCTCTGGATTCCACGCTACGGCGCTGCCCTGGCCAGAGAAGAGGGCCCAAGGTCCCAAGGCGGCGCGCCAATGGTCGGATCGGACCTGGCGTACGCGAAAGGGCGCCACGCGCCTTTTCATAGGTGGGCGATGCGCGCCCCTCGGCGACGCCGAGCACGGGGAACGGAGCGGTCATGGCACAGTGGTGGAGATCTCGTCGGCACCAGGCGCTCGCCATCAGCGCCCTCGTGCTCGCGGCTGGCGGGGCGCTCGTCTCGAGCGCGCACGCCGCCAGCACCCCGGTGGCGGCCAGCTCGACGGGTGCCACGATCACGGTCAGTGCGACCGGCGAGGTGCTCGGGACGCCCGACACCTTGAACCTGACGATGGGCGTCTCGACCACGGCCCCGAGCGCGAGCACCGCCCTCGAGCGCAACAATGCAGCGATGGCCAAGCTGCAGGTGAGCTTGAAGAGCGCCGGCGTGAGCAACGCCGAGATGCAGACGACCAACCTCTCGCTCAGCCCGAACACCAATGCAAAGGGCCAGATCACGAACTACGAGGCAGACGACACCCTGGCCGTGACGCTGAATGACCTTTCAAGGGCCGGCGCCGTGATCGACGCCGCCAGCACGGCTGCGGGCAATGCCGCGCGCATCGAGGGGATCTCCTTTTCGATCACCCACGCCGCCGGGGCGCTCAGCGAGGCGCGTCGCCGGGCGATGGCGAACGCCACGTCGGCGGCGACGACGCTCGCCGTTGCGGCGGGCGGGCACCTCGGGCGCGTCCTCAAGATCGACGAGCAGAGCGCGCAGCTGCCGAGCCCGCCGTTCGCCTCGCCAGTGGGCATCGCACGCTCGGTGCCGCTCCAGCCCGGCACGACGCCCGTCAGCGTGCAGCTTCAGGTCGTCTTTGCCTTGCAGCAATGACCAGGATCGACCCCGGGGCGCTGCGCGCGCTCCTCGAGGGCGGCCCGCCTGCCTCGCCGTCCTCGCTCGACCAGGTCGTGTCGCGCCGTGACCGCCATGCTCGCCGGCAGATGCGCTCGCTCGCCGTCCTCGCGCTGGCCGTGGCGCTCGGGGTGGCCGGCGGCGTCGTCGGTCGCCTGGATTCCGGCACGGTCCCGGCCGCCGCGGCCCGCGCGGCGCGCCTCGCACCCGCGATGGCGGCTCCTCGGCCGGCTGCGCGCGCGACGGCCCCTTCGGTCGCCGGTATCGGGCTGGTCGACGCGAGGCTCGTCGGGCGCGCCTTGACCGCGAGTGGTCACGCGATCTGCACGGGCCCGACCTGTGGGCTCGGCCCGCTGCATCTGCACAGCGCACAGACCGGCCCGGTCAGCGTGCGGACCTACATCGCTTCCCGGGCCACCTTGACGTGGCGCGAGTCGGCAGGGGGCCGCTGCCAGATCGCTGGCGCCGTCGTCGCCGAGTGGTCCGATGCCGGGGCCGCCAGCACCACCGTGGCGCCGCTCATGTCCTTTGGTGGCGCGCTGCGCGCCGTCGCGCTCGGCCGGCTGAGTGTGGATCCCACCGGAGAGGCCGAGACGGTCCTGATCGAGACCGGTCCGCGGGTCGTGGCGGTGGCCGTGCGCTTCGCCGACGGCGCGCTGCGCCGCGTCGTGCCCCGTGGCGGCCTGAGCGCCCTGTCGAGCCCGACTCCGCTCAAAGGGAGGCTCAGCGTCAGCCTCGAGGGTGCGCATGGGCCGCTCGGCACCGTGAGCGTCGCCGGGCCCTCGCAGGTCCTGCTCGCCCCGGGCTGTCGGGGCGAGGTCCGACCGTGAAGGACCACGAAGGCCCTGGCGCCGTCGTCATCCCACTGCGGCGGGGCGTCTTGGTCGACGACCCCGACGGGCTGAGCGAGTCCTTCGTGGCCCTTTATCGCGAGCACTACCCCCGGGTGGTGCGGGCCCTCGAGCTCTCGGGCGCCCGCGCGGGGGTCGCCGAGGACCTCGCCCAGGAGGCCTTCGCCCGAACGCTGTCGCACTGGCGCCGCGTCCGCAACGGCTCGAGCCCGGCGGGGTACGTCTTTAAGACCGCCTTTCGGCTCGCGGCGGTGCGCCGCCGACGCGACGCCCGCCCGCCGATCAGCCTCCTCGCCCCGAGCGGCGACGCGGGCGCCGAGGCGACGACGCGGGTGAGCCTGGAACGGGCACTCGCCGCCATGCCCCCGGGCCGGCGACGCTGTGCGGTGCTGTGCCTCATCGTCGGCCTGGCGCCGCGTGATGCCGCCTTGGCGCTGAAGCTCGCTCCCTCGACGGTGCGCAAGCAGGTGGAGCGCGCGCGCTCGGATCTGCGCCGGGCATTGGCGGTGAGCGAGGACGGCGACGGCCCCGACGGCGAGCTCGCTCCCGGCTCTTGAGGCATGGCGCGCGTCCCTACGGGGTGACGACGGCGCGACGCGAACTTTCCCGTCGCGGCGCTCTTTGGGAAGACCGCCTCGCTACGCTGGGGAGAGCGGATGGTTCACTCACCGTTCAGCTTGGCGAGAAACCCTGGAGTTATGACCCGAAGCATCGGTGCCCCTACGCGCCCGCAGGCGACTCGAGGACGACGGTCCCTTCTCCTGGCGAGCAGGTGGCTCGATGCTTGAGGTCGAGACCGACGAACGGACCCGCCCAGCACGCGGGTCCCGGGCCCATGGACGGCGACCGCCAACGCGTCGCCAGCGGCGTCGGGCGGGGCGCGCCACGCGGCGTTTCTGGTTCGGTCGCCACCCCGTCGCCTCCGGCCTCCTCGTCGTCCTGATCGGCCTGACCCCGGTCTGGTACTCGCTCGGCTCGGCGCTCACGAACCCCACCTTCGGGGTCAGCCTCGCCGGGCGATTCGCCGAATGGACCCGGGAGCACGGCGGGGCGCGCATCGTCGTGTGGGCCGAGAACGAGTGGTACTCGCACCACCCGCCCAAGATCGGGGGCTCGGTGCCAAAGGGGACCTCGCTCGTGCCCAACAAGGCTGCGAGCGCACCGGTCTCGCCCGCACCCAAGGCCACCAAGACCCCAAAGACCCTCACGCCGCTGCCGACGCCGGCGCCGCTCAAGCCCTTCGCCTCGCCGCCGCTTGCCGGCGAGGGCACCTGGCACCCGGTGGGCCGTCTCGTCAACGGGGTCCCCGCGGTCTACGAGGCCTTCATGCGGCCCGATGCGGTGCACACGAGCTACCTCGCCGGGATTGCCTGGATGGACACCAAGCTGTTGTCGGCACGGCTGTACTCGGGCAGCTTCATCCCCGGCGGCGGCCCCTATCCCTTCACCGCCCCGATCCAGCCGCCCCAGGCACGAACCCTCGTCGCCGCCTTCAACGCCGGCTTTTTGATGGACAACGCCGAGGGCGGCTACTACACCAACCACAAGGTGGTCGACCCGCTGAAGGCCGGCGGGGCGTCGTTTGTCATCTACAAGAACGGCAACGCCACGATCGGCGCCTGGGGTCGCAACGTCCACATGACGCCCAACGTCGTCTCGGTGCGCCAGAACCTCGTCCTGCTCGTCAACCACGCCAAGCCCGTGCCCGGGCTCAATGCCAACGACACGACCGTGTGGGGCTATACCCTCGCCAACGCCGTCTATGTGTGGCGCTCGGGGATCGGTGAGACGGCGAACGGGGCGCTCGTGTACGTGGCGGGGCCGTACCTCAACATCACCGACCTCGCCAACCTGCTCGTGCGGGCGGGTGCGGTGCGGGGGATGGAGCTCGACATCAACACCGACTGGGTGAACTTCGCCACCTTCCGCCCGCCGACGCCGAACGGGCCGGCCGCCACGACGAATGGGACGGATCTCCTCTCGAACATGTCGGCATCTCCGGCCCGCTACTTCGATCCGTCCTGGGCGCGAGACTTCTTCACGATGTCCGCGAGAACCGGCCACTGAGCCAGCAACCGATGTCCAGCCTGCGGGCGGCCCGTGAGGCGGCGGCGCTGGTCGACGACCCGCCCACCCGGGCCCTGGAGGCACCGGCCGCCCCCTCAAGGGCGCGTCGTGGCTCGACGCTGCGCGCGCTGGCAGTGGCCACGCGGCCGCGCCAGTGGCCAAAGAACGTGCTCGTCTTCGCCGCGCCGGTCGCCGCCGGGCGGCTCGATAGTTCGGCCGTCGTGGGCCGCACCGTTGCCGCCACGCTGCTGTTCCTCCTCGCCTCGGCGGGCACGTACCTCGTGAACGACGTGATCGACGCACCGGCGGACCGGCTGCACCCGATCAAGCGGGCGCGGCCGGTCGCGCGAGGGACGCTGTCCCCGCGCACGGCCGTCGCGGCGAGCGCCGTCGCACTGGCGGTCGCCCTCGGCGGCGCGATGGCGATCGACGCCTCGCTCGGTGCGATCCTGCTCGCCTACGTCGCCATCACCCTCGCGTACAGCCTGGTGCTGAAGCGGGTGCCCTACCTCGAGCTCGTCTGCGTCGCCTCCGGCTTCGTCCTCCGGGCGGTCGCTGGCGGCGCGGCGGCGCACCTCGTCATCTCGCCGTGGTTCCTCGCCGTCGCCTCGACTGGGGCGCTGCTCATTGTCACGGGCAAGCGCACGGCCGAGCTCGCCGAGCTCGGCACGCAGGGCTCGGCGCACCGCCCGGTGCTGTCCACCTACCGCGAGCCGGCGTTGCGGGCCATCCGCTGGGCGGCGCTCGGCCTCGCCACGGGCAGCTACGGCCTGTGGGCCTTCGATCGAGCCGCTCACCTGGACCCCGGCGCGCGGGACCTCGACGACGCCCTGTTGCGCCTCTCGGTGCTGCCCTTTGTCATCGCCGCCGTGCTCGTCGAACGAGCCCTCGAGCGGGGCGAGGGCGGTGCCCCCGAGGAGCTGGTGCTGCACCGCTGGTGGCTGCAGTTGCTCGGCGCTGCCTGCCTCGGCCTCATCATCGCCGCGATCTACTCGTGAGCCTCAAGCCGCCCCCGCATCGCGAGCGGGTCCTCGCCTCGGGCTTCGGGCGGGCAAGCGCGAGCGCCGCCACCACCGCAGCGGTGTCTTCGCCCGATCACCTCGATGAGCTGATCGCCCTCGCCGCAACGACGAGCGGGCGCGCCCTCGCCCGCGGCCTCGGGCGCGCCTACGGCGATGCGGCGCAGTGCGCGGGCGGGCTGCTTTTGGACTGCCGGCCCCTCGACCAGATCCTGGAGATGGACCCCGCACGCGGCGTGGTGAGGGTTCAGGCGGGCTGCTCGCTGCGGGCGCTGCTGCGCGAGATCGTGCCCGCTGGCTGGTTCTTGCCGGTGACGCCCGGGACGGCGGAGGTGACCATCGGCGGGGCGATCGCGGCGGACGTGCACGGCAAGAACCACCACCGAGACGGCACCTTCTCGGCCTTTGTCGACGCGCTCGTCCTGCACACGCCGACCGGGCGGCGCAACCTCACGGCGACGGACTCGCCCGAACAGTTCTTCGCGACCGTTGCGGGGATGGGGCTGACGGGCGTCATCTCCCAGGCCACCGTGCGCCTCGCGCCGATCACCACGTCCAAGATGGTCGTCGAGACACGTCGCGGGGCGGACCTCGAGGCGACCATGGAGATGCTCGAGCGCGCCGACGCGAGTCACCACTACTCGGTGGCCTGGGTCGACGGTGTCGCCCGCGGCCGCTCGCTCGGGCGCTCGGTGATCACCCTCGGCGAGCACGCCGGCGTCGAGGACCTCGCCCCACCACAGCGCACGAGGCCACTCGTGCCGGCGCGCTCGCGGTCCTTGCCCGTGCCCCCCCTCCTGCCTCGGCTCATCACCGCGCCGCTGATCAGCGCCTTCAACGAGGCCTACTTCCGCCGCGCCCCTCGCCGGGCGAAGCGCGAGGTGCTCGACTACCCGCCGTACTTCTATCCCCTCGACGCCCTGTCGGACTGGAACCGCCTCTATGGGCGCCGCGGCTTTCTGCAGTACCAATACGTGGTGCCGGACGAACGCGCGGACGTCGTGCGGCTGGTCTTCGAGCGCCTGATCGCGGCGGGCCAGCATCCCAGCCTCGTCGTGTTGAAGCGCTTCGGCCCCGCCGGGGCCGCCCCGCTCTCCTTCCCCCGGCCGGGCTGGACCGTGGCGATCGATCTCGCCGCGGGGACCGAGAACCTGGCAGAGACGCTTGATCGCCTCGACGAGCTTGTCGCCGCGGCGAATGGGCGCGTCTATTTCGCCAAGGACGGCCGGCTGCGGCCCGAACTCGTCGCCGCCATGTACCCCGAGCTCGGGCGGTGGCAAACCACACGCAACGAGCTCGACCCCGAGGGGCTCTTCGTCTCCGACCTGGCGCGGCGCCTCAAGCTGGTGGCGTGGGAACCCTGATCCGATGCGGGAGGACGCGATGAATGACGCGACGGGAATGCCGGCCTCGGCCGTGGTCCTTGGCGGCGACTCCGAGCTCGCCGCCGCCGTGCTCGCCAAGCTGGCCAAGCGGCGCCTCGAGCGCGTGGTGCTGGCCGGGCGCAATGAGCAAGGGCTGGCGCGGCGCTGCAGCGAGCTCTCGGCGCTCGGTGTCGGCCAGGTGAACGCCGTGCACTTCGACGCGACCGACCACCAGCGCCACGACGCACTCGCCAGCGAGATCGCCAGCGAGCTCGGTGACATCGACCTCGTCGTCATGGCGACGGGCGCGCTCGAGCGGCGAGGGATCGATGAGCTGACGAGCGCCGAGGTGGCACAGTCGATCGACACGAACTTCACGGGGCCGGCGGCGGCGCTCCTTGGCTTCGCGCGCGTGCTGCGGTCGCAAGGGCACGGCACGCTCGTTGTCTTCTCCTCGCTCGCCGCGGTGCGGGTCCGGCGGGCCAACTTCGTCTACGGCAGCGCCAAGGCCGGCCTCGATGGCTTCTGCCAGGGCCTGCAGGACGAGCTCGAGCACGCCAAGTCCGGGGTCCGACTGATGATCGTCCGCCCCGGCTTCGTCCACACCAAGATGACGACGGGGATGCGGCCCCAGCCGCTTGCGACCGAAGCCGACGTCGTCGCCGACGCCGTCGTGCGGGGGCTCGAGACGGGGGCGGGGGCGGTCGTCGTCCCCGCCGCGCTCGGGCCGCTCTCGGTGCTGATGCGGCTCGTGCCGCGCCCGCTGTGGCGGCGGCTTCCGAGCTGAGCTTGCTCAGGACCGGCGGCGCTCATCCTGATCGGGGGCGAATCGCCGCACCCCGATCAGCGCCGCGATGAAGACGATGGCCGTGGCAATGAAGAGCGCGAACTGGGCGGTCGAGAGGTGCTGCTGGTTGGCGAGGACGAACAGCAGCTTCCGGATCGCCGCGATCAGCCCGATGATGATGAACGGCTCGGGCTGCAAGGTGTGCGAGCGCAATGACAGCACGACGGTATGGACGACCTCGACGAGGATCAGCACCAGCAGGACCTGGTCCAAAAAGCCGGTGGCGCGCGTCGTGAGGGGTCCCGCGGTCCGGAAGGCGTCGATCACTGCGCCCACCAACAGGACAAGGCTGAGCGCCAAGAGCGCACCGCCGACGAACATCGAGACGATGTCTTGGACGTGCTCGAGGAAGCCGATCGCGACCTTGAACTGCTTGGGCTCCTCGGGCCCCGCAGCTTCATATCGAGCCCCGGCCGGGGTCGCCTCACGAGGCTCCATGTGGCTCGCTCCCCCGCTCGCACGCCACCCGAGCTGGGCGCGTGTGCTGTTCAGGCTGCATGGGCCATGCTAGCTGGCCCGCCTTGTCCTGCTGGGGACTCCGCTGGCATTCAAGATGGCGAGGCCATCGGCCCAGCTTGGTCGGCCAGCCTGGCGCCGTGCTGGTGACTCCTCCGGGCGCGGCGCAGCGCCTGGCGGAGGGGTTGGCGGCGGCCGGCGTCCTGGAGCGCCTCGTTGCGCTCGCCAGGGACCACGACGAGATACGGTCCGTCTCGGTGATGGTGTCGGGCGACCGCGCGCCCCGCGGCACCGCCGCGCCGGCCGGGCGAACCAAATTGGCCTCGCGCGCGATCGGGGTCCTCGGGCACACCTGCCGGCGAGCCGAGGGTGCGAAGATCTGCCCGGTCACCGGTGCGTGGCGTAGGGACGCCGGCTGCAGCCAGGTGCTCGAGCCCAAGCGCCCCGAGCTCGGCACGTGACGGGAAACGGGGCCCCGCCAGGCGGACCGCGGCCGACGTGGCACCACGGCGAGGCGGTCATGGGCACGATCGTCACGGTCGACGCCTTTGGCGAGCTCGCCGGCGATGCCCGCAGCCGTGCCCGCACGCTGGCGCGTGCCCGCGCCGGATTGCAACGCGCGGATGCCCTCTTCAGCACCTACAAGCCCGACAGCCCGATCAATCAGCTGCGGCGCAACGAGATCGACGAAGCGGCGCTCCCCGAGCCGATCGGGCAGGTGCTCGAGCGCTGCCGGGAGCTGCGCGAGCTGTCCCAGGGCTGGTTCGACCCCTGGCGGCTGCCCGGTGGCGTCGATCCGACGGGCTACGTGAAGGGATGGGCTGCCCAAGAGGCCCTGACGGTGCTCGCCGTTCTCGCGCCCTGCGTGATCGTCAATGCGGCCGGCGACCTCGCGGTCAGCGCGCTCCTCCCAGATGGCCGCCCAGTTCGCGCGGGGATCGTCGACCCAGCGGACCGGCACCAGATCCTGGTCGTCGCCGAGGTCACCGCCGCGCTCGCCACCTCGGGGACCGCCGAGCGAGGTCCCCACCTCTTCGACCCCTTCGCAGGGCGCGCCGATGCGCGGGCCGCATCCGCCAGCGTGTGCGGAGCCGACCTCGGGACCGCCGACGCGCTCGCCACGGCGCTCGCCGTCGCCGGGCGCGCGGGGCTCTCGATCATTGAGCAGATCCCCGGCTACGAGGCACTCGTCGTCGAGGCGGACGGCCAACAGCTCGAGACCTCGGGGTTTCCCCGGGTCGGCTGAGGCACCCCGGCCGCGTCATGTTCCGGCAAGGTTCACCGCCTAGCCTTTCGCGTATGGGGCACTTTGCACCGGGCGTCGCGCGTCCGAAAGCGACCTTGCCTTCCGAGGAGGCAGAACGGCGAGAACGAGTACGGGGCGCAATCGGCGTCGAGGCGAATGCTCGCCTGACCGGCATGACCGCGGTCGCGCTGCTCGTGCTGCTCGCCGCGGAAGGACTCACGATCCTGCGCATCTGGCCGCTGCTCGGCGTCCACGTCTTCATCGGCATGCTGCTCGTGCCACCGGTGCTCTTGAAGATCGGCACGACCACCTACCGCTTCTTGCGCTACTACAGCGGGCACCCGGCCTACCGACGCAAGGGCCCGCCGCCCGGTCTGCTGCGTCTGCTCGGCCCGGTGATCGTGGTCCTCAGCATCGTCATGTTGGGGACGGGCATCGAGCTGCTCTTCGCCGGGCCCTCCCTGCGTCCCTCGATGCTGTTCTTGCATCAGGCGAGCTTTGTCATGTGGTTCATCGCCATGACGGTGCACGTACTCGGGCACATCGTCGAGACGACGAACCTTGCGCCACGTGACTTCTATGCACGCACTCGCCGGCAGGTGCGGGGGGCCGGGCTGCGCCAATGGACACTCGCTGCGGCGCTCGCCGTCGGCTTCCTGCTCGGCTCGCTGCTCTTCACCCGGGCGACCACCTACCGCAACACGGTCAACCCGCCGCACCCAACCGCAGCTCTGGGGGCCAAGGCACCCTGAGTTCGCCCCCAGGCGTCGATCCTGGCGGGCGGTCCGAGCTCTGGGGATCGCGACGGGCACTGCCTTGTCGGGCACGCCACGAACGATCGCGCTCCGGCTCGACGGCGAGGCGGACGAGGATCGCGACCTTGAAGTGGACGACCCGAGACCGGGCGATCGGATTCGCCCGCTCCGGTGAAGTCCGGCACCGACGCGAGGCCAAGGAGCGCTCGGCACCCAGACGAACCTGAGACGGATCGGCGCCCTTGTGGCTCGACGGTCCAATGGGCCTGCAGGGCACCTCCCCCATGACAGGCGTGGGGGGATCAACGAGGCGCAGTCGCCGTCTTCGGGTTGGACAGGCCGGGCGGCCCGGTGCTTGCGACCACGATCGAGGCTCGCCCGAGCGCTCAGGGGGCGCCGAGCCCGGCCTCGGCGCCCGCTCGCCGATCGAGCGGGCGCGCCGGCGCCGCAAGGCCGAGTTCGAAGCGGCGCTCGAGCTCTTTCGCGTCGAGCAGGCCGGCCTGGGAGCCGAGGCTGTGCACGACGCTGGCCGCGTTAATGGCACCGAACGCCAACGCGTCCGCAAGGTCACGGCCGCGGGCGAGCGCCGCGACGCAGGTCGCCGAGAAGGCGTCACCGGCCCCGGTGCGATCGAGCGGCGGGACCGGGTCGGGGAGCGCCGGCGAGAACAGCAGCCGTTCTCCGTCCGAGGCGTACGCGCCCGCAGGTCCGTCGGTGATGATCACGGTCGTCGGGCCAAGGCCGTGCAGCGCCACCGCGAGCTCGGCGATCGCGCCGCTCGACACGCCTGAGATGCTCGCCGCCTCCTCGCGGTTGCAACACAGCACCTGGGTGCGGCGGTAGAGGCGGGCCAGGCGGGCGACGCCGACCGCCAGCTGGAACGTGCCCGGCGAGAAGGCGAGCTGCACGTCGGGGTGGGCCTCGAGGTAGCCGGCGAGCTCGTCGTGGTAGGCGAGCGCGTGCTCGCCGACCGAGCTCAGGTAGCACCACCGCGGCGCGTCCCGCCCGAGGGGAGGAAGCAGCCGGTAGGCGTAGGGCTGGTGGTGCACGAGGATCGTCCGGTCCTCACCGTGCCACAGCACGAAGTTGCGGTTGGTCGGCAGCCCTTCTTCCACCTGAACGAAGCGGACGTCGACGCCGGCGCTGGCGAGCGAAGCGCACAGCGACCGGCCGACGTCGTCGTCGCCGACGACGCTCAACAGCGCCGTCGAGAGCCCGAGCCGTGCGCTACATACCGCCGCGTTGGCGGCGTTGCCGCCGGCCGGCACGGTCTCGGCGGGCTCGAAGGGCACCTTTCCCCCAAAGGGAAGCACGAGGAGGCGGGATCCCCCGTCTGGCCCTTCGAGCACTTCGACATCAAAAAGACGGAGGAAGACGTCGGTCCCGGCGTCGCCGATGGCCATGAACTCGATCGAATCGGGCGTCGAGGCGACGCTTCGATGAGCTTGCATGCCGTGCTCCCTCGCCTTCGACTTCAAGCCCATCGAAGCGTTCCCACCCAGGTCTCGCCTAGGGCAACTCCGCCCTCTCGGCGCGAAGAAGGTCACAACTCGGCGGCCGAGCGCCGCCAGAGGCGGCCTCGCGCCCCCAGACTTTCGACGCCGGGTCCCCGGCCGCCTAGCGTTGCTGCACGGCGCGGGCCACGGGCCCGCTCGATCGAGGGGAGGGCCGCGTGCCGGCAGATCTCAGCGTGCTGGCCGGCGTGGGGATGAGCACCCCGGACCGCTACCTGCACTGGTCCGTGTTCATCATCTCCGAGTCCAACCTGGTCCTGATCGCCGTGATGGTCGTGATCTTCGCCGTCGCGATCTTCCTTCCCTTCCCCCGCCCGCGGCCCGGCGAGGAGACGCTCGCCGCACCCGGCGACGTGGCGACGCGCGACGCTGAGCACGACGCCGTTCCTGAAGACGCCGATCCCTCCTGGACCGCGCGGGTACGCCGGCGTGCCGTGCACCTGCTTCCCCCCGACAAGCTGCTGCCCGACCGCCAGCCCGCCTACGTGGCCTCGTGGGTCTACGTCTTTGGCGTGGCGTCGCTCGCCGCGCTGGCGATCGCCATCGCCTCGGGCGCAGCCATCGCGCTCGGAGGCCCGGGCTGGTGGCACCACAACCCGATCGGTCACTTCTTCAACAGCCTGCACCTATGGAGCGTCGAGCTGTTCATGGCGGTCCTCGTCATCCACCTGTGGGGCAAGTTCTGGATGGCATCGTGGCGGGGTCGTCGCCAGGCGACCTGGATCACCGGCGTCATCGCCTTCGTCGCCTCGGTCGTTGAGTGCTTCACGGGCTACCTCTCCCAGACCAACTTCGACAGCCAGTGGATCTCGACCAACGGCAAGGACGCCTTCAATGCCCTTGGCGTCGGCGCCTTCTTCGACCTCATGAACTTCGGCCAGATGCTGCTCTGGCACGTGGTATTGATGCCGCTCATCCTGGTCGCGGTGGTCGGGTTGCATGTGCTGTTGGTGCGCGTCCGTGGGGTCAGCCAGCCGATCGAACCGGCGCGCGGCGCTGGTGAGCGCCGCGCGCAACGCCGCGCCGAGGCGGCCGCCTGGCGGGGCCCGACGCGGCGCTACGACCTGGTGAAGGAGGCCTCGCTCGCCAGTGTGATCGTCCTCGTCATCGTGATCGCGCTCGCCTCGGTGCTGTCCTCGCCCGACGCACCCGCCCTCACCGTCCGCACCTGGTCGACCGCGGCGCCCGCCGATTTCATGGCGACGGCTGCGAACGAGCTCGCCGGCACCAGCGAGACGGCCCGGTACGGGCCGCCCTACAACGCCGCCACGGGCCGTAGCCAAAAGCTCGTCATCTCCTGGCAGACGCTCGCCGGCATCCGCCAGCGCATCGACGCGGCAGCGACGTTCGTCCTCAACCCGCTCCAGCGCGATGCGGTCACCAACCCGACACTGGCCCGGGCGCTCGCCACCTATCGCCGGGCCAGCCCGGCCACGCAGCGCCGCTGGGACCACGCCTACCTGGCGGTCCTCCCCCAGGTCCGCTTCCGCGCCGGCACGCCCTCGGTCCCGGCCGCCAACGACGGTCCGGTACCAATCTTGATCGCGGACGAGCTCCGTCTCGGCCGCAGCGGCGCCCTCGACGCCGAGCTCACGGCGTCGCCGACGTTCTATGGCACCAACTACACCAAGCCGCTCTTGTTCATCGAGGACGGCGCCTACTTCGCCGCTCAGGCACGGGCCAACCATCTGGCCCCCAATCAATGGGGCGTCATGAACGAAACCGGGAGCTATCCCGGCCAGCCGTGGCTGTGGCTCTACCAGCTCTGGTATGAGCTGCCCGGCTTTCGCAGCTCGGGCAACGTCGACCTCATCGCCATCTATTTGACCGGTGTGGCGACCGTGCTCTTGGCGGCGGTCCCCTTCGTGCCGGGTCTGCGGGACCTGCCCCGGGTGGTCCCGCTGCACCGCCTCATCTGGCGGCAGTGGTACGAGCGCGAGCAGCGCCCGGACGACGAGGTGGTGTGAGGAGATCCGCTTGCGTCCTGACATGCCAGGAGCGCTCGGCCCCGGAATCTGCGAGGCGCGAGCGCTCCTGTAGTTGTCCGCCAAGTTCCGACAATGGCACCGGCTTTGCGCATCTGGGGCCACACTGGCCCCTGCCGTTGCAGGCGCTCCTTGCGGAGCCGACTGCCCGAAAGACTGTGCGTCAC
This sequence comes from Actinomycetes bacterium, assembly GCA_021809805.1. Taxonomy (GTDB): domain Bacteria; phylum Actinomycetota; class Acidimicrobiia; order Acidimicrobiales; family Bog-793; genus JAKABX01. The sequence goes on along the minus strand of JAJZKA010000030.1, from coordinate 6,300 downwards.
CGACACGAGCCGCTGCGTACGACTCGCGAGAGTGAACCGGCCCTCACCGGACCAGGCGGCTGGGTCCGTCCCGACGGGGCGCTTTGTTCACCTCCTCTATGGAGTCCTAGGTCAAGTATGCGCCTTTTGTAAGGCTTTGAGGAGGGATTCAGGCCCGTCTTGCCCGCTCGAGCGCCTCGAGGAGGCGCAGCCAGACCTCGGCGACCGTCGGATAGGCCGGCACCACGTGCCATAGCGCCGACACCGGGACCCGGGCGACGACGGCGACCGTTGCGGCGTGCACCAGCTCGGCCGTGCCCGCCCCGACGAAGGTCGCCCCGAGGACCGAATCGGTGCTGGCGTCGATGACGAGCTTCGCCCGACCGCGGTAGCCCTCGCCGAGCAGGGAGGTCCCCGCAAGGGCGGCGAGATCGTATTCGACCGCCTCGACGCGTGCCCCGCGGCGGCGTGCGTCGGCCTCGGTCTCGCCCACCGAGGCGACCGGTGGAGAGGTGAAGGTGACCTGGGGCACGGCGCCCGCATCGGCGAGGTCACGATGGGCACCGAAGTCGCCGACGTCGAGGCGCTCCCCCGCCGCCCGGGCGGCGATGACCCGCCCGCAGATGCGCGCCTGGTACTTGCCCATATGGGTGAGCTGGGCACGTCCGCAGACATCGCCCACCGCGTACAGCCAGTCGCCATCGATCCCGGCGACGCTCAAATCGTCGCGAACTTCGATCGCCCCGGAGGCCGCCAGGCCGAAGCGCTCGAGACCGAGCCCTTCGCTGTTGGGGCGGCGACCCGCCGCAACGACGAGCTCATCGGCCCGCACCATCCCACCCGTGGCGAGCTCGACCACCACCTCGCCCCCGTGCCGCCAGCCCTCGCCAGCCGCGTTGACCTCGTCCCGCTGCACGCTCACGACGCGCGCGGCGAGGCGAAGGTCGACGCCGCGCGCAACGAGCGCGTCGGCGATGAGTGCGCCGGCGAAGGGCTCGTTGCGGGCGAGCAGGCGCTCGCCCCGCTCCACGAGCGTGACCTTGGCACCAAGGCCCGACAGCCAGGTGGCCGCTTCGCAGGCGACGACGCCACCGCCGAGGATCACCACGCTGGGGGGGATCTCGTGGCAGTTCGTCACGTCGCGCGAGGTCCACGGCCGGGCGGCTGGCAGCCCTTCGATGGGCGGAAGGAACGGCCGGCTCCCCGTGTCGAGGACGACCGCGTGGCGAGCGACGAGCTCTCGGCTGCCGCCATCGCCGGCGCGGACGACGACGAGCCTCTCGCCGGCGAGCCGTCCACGGCCGCGCACCACGGCGATGCCGGCCCCTTCGGCCCAGCCGACCTGGGAGGCGTCATCGTGGTGGTTCACGATGCGGTCGCGCCGCTCGAGCACCGCCGCGACGTCGATCTTTGGCGAACCGATCTCGTTCAGCGCAGCGACCTCGTCGAACAGCTCGACGGGCCGCAAGAGGGCCTTGCTCGGCATACACGCCCAGTAGGAGCATTCACCGCCGACGAGCTCTTGCTCCACGATCACGGCGGACAGACCCGAGAACTGGGTGGCGTACTGCGCGGCGTTCTCGCCCGGCGGCCCGCCGCCGATCACGACCACGTCGTACTCCTCGACTGCCGGCTCGTTGGCCATGACCACTCACCCGCCTCCTTGTGCCCGTCCCGTCGGGGCAGTGCCCGCCCGGCAAGCACGCGCGCGACCTTAAGCACCTCGGCTCTGATTGGGCGCCCCCGCCCAATCAGGCGGCCCAGGCGACCGTGCGCGCGAGCGAGCCAGCACTTGCCGGGCGAGCGCATCGTCCGCGCCTTGTTGGCGCGCATGCCAAGGTCGGACCTGGCGAGCGACCACCTCGGCGGGACGCCGGGGGGCAGATCCCATCGCAACCCCGGCGTGGGCAACCTGGCAAGGCACATCAGATTGATCATCAAGGAGGTCCCCGCCCCGCTCGGCAACGACTGCAGCGTTGCGTCGCGTGCACGGCCGCGGCGGTCTCCCCGCCGTTCGCGCCGCGATCTCGCCGGGGCGGGCAGCGTGCGGATGCTCGTTTCCCGGGCGCGGCGAGAAAACGCCCGGTGCCCCAGAACGCGCCTCCTCGTCACCATCGACTCGCCGTCGTTCACGGCGACGGCACAAGCGCGCTGCTCCGGCTTGGCGGGAGACCCAAGGCGGGTAAGAAGCCCGGGTGGGCTTCGCCGACTTCTCACGCCTGATCGACCCAGCGCTGTACGTGCTCACCGTCGCCGACGAGCACGAGAACAGCGGATGCCTGATCGGCTTCGCGAGCCAGGTCAGCATCTTCCCGCCGCGCTTTCTCGCGTGCGTCTCCGAGGTCAACCACACGGCCAGGCTCGCGGCGAGCGCCGAGGTCCTCGCCGTGCACCTGCTCGGCGCCGACCAGCCGGCGCTCGCCGCGCACTTCGGTGAGCTGACCGGTGACGAGGTCGACAAGTTCGCCGGCGTCGCCTGGCATCGGGGCCCTTTTGGGTCACCCATCCTCGAGGCGGCGCGCGGCGTCTTTGAGGGGCGGGTCCTCGAGCGTCACCGATTCGGTGACCACGTCGGCCACCTCCTCGAGCCGCTCGACATGCACACCAGCGCCGCGCCGGGCCCCGGTGAGCAGCTGCACCTGAGCGACACGGCGGACCTCGGCGCCGGCCACCCGCCCGAGGAGGTGCTCGATCGTCCGGCGAGCGGCGCCCCGCGCGCCCTCAGCGCCCGACGAGCTCGACGCTGATCGGCAGGTCCGCCGAAGAGGTGCCGATCCGGAGACGGAGCGGACCCTCGAGGGGCACGTAGCGGCCGTTGCGGTAACGGCGCAGCTGATCGCGGCGGATCGACACGTCGGCGAGTGCCGACTCGCCCGGCGCCACCTCGACCGAACAGAACGCCTTCAGCTCAAGCGCCGGGCGGTCCTCCTCGCCGCTCTCGAGGTAACACTGGAGCACGGCGCGGCCCGCCGGCCCGGCGATGTTGGCCACCGGGACGCGGACGCGGTAGCCGCCCTCGTCGTGCTCGACGGTCGCCTCGCCGAGCACGAAGCTCGAATAGGACAGGCCAAAGCCGAAGGGGAACAGCACGGGCGCTGCCTCTTCTCCCAACAGGCGCCGATAGCCAATGCGGAACCCCTCGCCGTAGCGCACCTTGCCGCCCGAGCCGGGGAAGTACGGGTCGCTCGGCACGTCGCTCTGGTGAGCAAAAAAGGTGGTCGGCAGCCGGCCCGCAAAATTCTCCTGCCCGCACAGCAGCCTGGCGAGCGCCGCTCCGGCCTCCTGGCCGGGAAACCACGCCTGGACGACCGCGGCGACCTCGTCCAGCCACGGCATCGTCACCGGCGCGCCGGTGTTGAGGACGACGATGGTCCGAGGATTCGCGCGCGCCACGGCGCTGATCAGCGCGTCCTGGTCACCGGGCAGGGCGAGGCTCGGGCGGTCCTTGCCCTCGCTCTCATAGCCGTGTGGGCTCCCCACGACGACGACGGCGCGCTCGCAGGTCGCCGCAGCGCGCGCCGCCTGCTCGATGAGGTCGCCGGGGTCGGGTGCCACGAGCGCGAGCTGGAGGCGAATGACGCCGGGCACGGCGTGGGGAGAGAATTCGATACGCAAACCGACCGGCTGACCGGCGTGCAGGACAAGCGGCACCCGCACCTCCTCGCCGCTCAGCTCAAAACTCGGCTCGGCGGGAGCCGGGGTGTCGCACTCGAGGACGCGCTCGTGGTCGATCAGGACCCGAGCGTGCCCGCTCGCTTGCAGGACGAGCTGGTGCTCGCCCTCCTCAGACGGCGTCAGCTCGGCCTCGACCACGACCTCCACCTCAGCGTTGGCAGTGCCCGGCACGACCTCGCCGAGCCACAGCAGCTGGAGCGTGCGGGCCTGTTCCTCGCTGATCAGGGACCCTTGTGACTGGCGGCGCAGGTAGCGGACGCGGGCGCCCTCGACGCCTTGATAGGCGAGCTCGGGCGGCCCGAGCGGGGCCGGCCAGGAACCAAGCGTGCTGCCACGGGAGAAGACGATGCGGCTCGAGGGACCGAGCACGCCGGCGAGCTCGGGGAGCAACGGGCTGACGTGCTCGGGGTTGACCTGGGCGCTGCCGCCGCCGTGATATTGCAGGCGGTCGGCGAGCGGGCCGATCACCGCCACGTGGTCGCCTTTTGGGAGCGGCAACGCCTGCGCGTTCTTCAACAGCACCATCGACGCGCTCGCCGCGCGGCGGATCACCGCCCGGGTGTCCTCGACCGGCGGGAGCGGCCGGGATGGTGGGGCGCCGACCCCGGTGCGCGCCGCGAGGTGCGCCACGCGCTGCGCCGCGCGCTCGACCTCGGCCGCATCGGCTCCGCCCGCGCTCAGTGCGGTCATGAGCGCTTCGCCGCGATAGCGCGGTGGTCCCGGCATCTCGAGGTCGAGCCCGGCCGCAAGCGCGGCGGCGGTCGAGTGCGTGGCGAACCAGTCCGACATCACCACGCCGTCAAAGCCCCACTCCTCACGCAGCACCTGGTGCAAGAGCACGGGGTGCTCACTGCAATAGGTGCCATCGACGCGGTTGTAGGCGGCCATCACCGACCACACCCCGGCGGCTACGGCACGCTCGAAGGGCAGGAGGTAGAGCTCGCGCAGCACCTCCTCGTCCACCTCGACCGAGATCGACATGCGCTCGAACTCCCCGTCGTTGCAGACGAAGTGCTTGATGCAGGCACCCACGCCCTCACCTTGCAGGCCGTTGATGTAGGCGACGGCGAGCTGCGCCGTGAGCTCGGGATCCTCAGAGAAGCATTCGAAGTGGCGTCCCCCAAGCGGATGGCGATGCAAGTTGACCGTGGGAGCGAGCAGGACCTGCGCCCCGGCACGGCGCGTCTCGCCGCCGAGCGCGACGCCCACGGCGCGCACCAGCTCGGGATCAAAGGTCGCACCGAGCGCGCTGGCGCACGGGAAGCACGCGGACCGCCCACCGATGAAGCTGTCGCCGCGCGCGCCGTTCGGCCCGTCGCTCACCACGAGATCAGTCCCTGACGCCGGGATCGGCACCCGCCACAGATCCCGCCCGGCGCACATCGCGACCTGATCGGCGAGCGGCAGGCGCCGCACCGCCGCATCACGGTTCTCCTCGGATCGATCGGGCCCTGCCCATTCCTGGTCCACGCCGCCGCCTTTCGCCAAGGTGCTCGACCCTAGGCGTCGCCGCGCCGAGCTGTCGGCCACAGCGACAAGATGGGTGACGGGCGAGAGGAGAAGCGTGATGCGAGCAGCGCTGTACCGAAAGGTTGGACGAGCGAGCGAGGTCCTCTCGATCGAGGAGATCCCCACTCCGCAACCATCAGCCGGTCAGGTTCGCGTGCGGATTACGGCATCGGGGGTGAATCCCACGGACTGGAAGACGCGCTCGGGCGCGACGGGGGCCGATCCCGATGGGTTCCAGGTCCCCCACCAAGACGGCGCGGGGGTGATCGATGCGGTCGGGGCCGGGGTGGGCGAGCGCCACGTGGGCGAGCGTGTGTGGTGCTACCTGGCGGCGTTCGAGAACCGCTACGGGACCGCCGCGCAGTACTGCGTGCTTCCGCCCGAGCGCACCGTGGCGCTCCCGGCCGAGGCGAGCGACGAGCTCGGCGCGTCGCTCGGCGTGCCGGCGGTGACGGCCGCGCACTGCCTCGGCGGGGATCCTGCGGCGCTGGCAGGCACCACGGTGCTCGTCGCCGGAGGAGCGGGAGCCGTCGGGCACTTCGCGATCGAGCTCGCCAAGCACGCCGGGGCTCGGGTCGTCACGACGGTCAGCTCGCCACACAAAGCAGAGCTCGCCCGGGCCGCGGGCGCGGACCTTGTCGTCAACTACCGCGATGACGACGCGCTCGACCAGATCCGGCGCTTTTGCAGCCACGTCGAGCGGATTGTGGAGGTTGCCTTCGGGGCCAACCTCGCACTGGATGTGGCACTGAGCGCGCCTGGCACCGAGATCGTCGTGTACGCCGCAGAAGCCGAGGACCCGCGCGTTTCGGTTCGTCAGCTGATGACGGCCAACGTGCGGGTCCACTTCGTCCTGCTCTACCGCGTGCCCCCGGTCGAGCTCGCCGCAGCGGTCCGCTGGGTGGACGACGCCGTGCATCTCGGCGCCCTGACCGCCCTGCCGGTCCACCGCTACCGCCTCGAGCAGGTCGCGGCCGCGCAGGACGCCGTTGCCAACGGCGCGCTCGGCAAGGTCATCGTTCTGCCCAACTGACGACCGCCCCAGGCGGCGGCCGGGTCGCCGACGGGCCCCGATCGGCTGCGCGCCCGGGAGCGAGAGCCGGCGATCGAGGGCGAAGACGGCCATGGCGCTGTTCG
>JAJZKA010000192.1 GCA_021809805.1 Actinomycetes bacterium | reverse complement strand
CGTCGGGCCAACGATCGCCGGTTCCGGCTCCGTCAACGACGCCTCGACCCGGACCAGATCGACCACGTCGAGGGCATCCCCGTGCTGGCGCCGCAAGCCGCGATCGCAGAGGCCATCGCCAACGGGTTGGAGGGCCACATGGTCGAGCAGGCGATCACGAACGCTCGGCGGCGGGAGCTCGTCGGCGAGCTCGCCGCAGCCAGGTTGCGGGTGCCGCTGGCTGACCGCAACGCCCCTACGCACGGCACGACGGCGAGGACCTGGACGTGAGCTGTTCACCGACCCTGTTCACCGACCACCGGCGCCCCGGACCCGCACCATCGAGTCCAGTCAAGCGGGAGCGGCGTGGCGCTCCTTCATCACATCAAGCCGCATCCAGATGCGTTGGAGGGCGTGGTGTCGCGCTGGGTTGTAGGCGACGCGGTCTTGCCACCGCTAGGCCACTGGAGAGCGACCGCGCCGGGGAGTATCTGGAGTCGCTCCGTCCGCCAGCAAGATGGGGAGGCATGCGGGCGCAGTCGCACGTCTTTCGGCACAGACTCCCCGCTTCAGTGTGACGCTCCGACCCAGATCGGCGAGGACCACGCCCACTGGTCATTCACCTGGCGCACGCGCACGCTGTACCAGTCCGGGCCGTCTCCTTCGTCGGTGAGGTCGAGCTCGTAGGCGAGCTCCTCATCGGGCACGGCGCGCCCGACAACGACGGCCGGGGACTCGAGGCCGTCGCAGTACTGCACGAGCGCACCGGCGCGCAGGGCGCCGAGGTGGTGGTCTGTCGTGATGCCGTTGACGCGCAATGAGATCACGGTGTGCTCATCGCCGCGCACGTGCAGGACGAGGCCCTGGGTGTTGTCGGTGACGACGTTCGCATTGCCGCTCGTCTCGCTCGAGAGCCAGACCCCCGCCGCGTCGCGGCCCCAGGCCGAGACGCGATAGCGATCGGGCAGCGACTCGTCGGGCATGACGGTGTCGGTGCCCCGAAGGCGCGGGACGACGCCATCGAGGATCCCGCCCGCAACCGACACCGAGACGTCCCAGTGCCGACGCTCGCGCCGGTGCCCCCAGCCGAACGCCAACGCCACGTTGCCCGAGAACGCACCTCCGCTCGCAGGCATCCGGCGCTCCGGCGCTCCGCGCGCGATCACGCGACCCGAGCGCACGACCTCGACGCAGTCGATCGGCGCCAGGGCCCGCACCCGGACTGCGAGCGCGCGCCGCGCGGCGAACGGGAGCTCGGCACCCATCGGCGCGCCGTTGAGCGATGTCGCGAGCAGGATCGGATCGCCGGTCACCGCGTAGGTGCGCCGAGCGCGCAGTGCCTGCCACAGGCCCTCGCGATCGAGACGCTCGGCCCATAGACAGGCACGGCCGTAGCCGAAGCTGCCCGGGTGCGCGCTGTGATGATCGGTCGAGCCGATGAAGCCGAAGCGATGCCCACGGCGCAGCCCCGCTGCCGCCGTGCTCGCCCCGTCGCGGGGCCCCATCACGTGCAGGAAGGGACGCGGGCCCTCGTCGCTCTCGCCGCAGCCGTGCATCGAGACGATCTCGGCAACGGGCGCGAACTCCGGGTCGAACTGGTCCCAGTCGATCCCGCGAAAGCCACGGCGGTAGGCGAGGTGGTGCGGGAGGGCGAGCATCTCGATCCCCTGCCGGCGGCGGACACGCAGTTCGCCATGGAGCGCGCCGAGGCTGTCCGCCATGATCAGCTCCCCGCGGCTCGCCTTGTAATAGACGCAGCGGTCGCCGGCGCTCGCGCTGTGCCACTCAAAGGAGAGGAAGCTGACGAACCGCCCGTCTTCGTGCACCGCGCTGGTCAGCTCCTGCACCTCCTCCCAGCGCCGTGCGAGGCGGGCAAAGCCCGCCTCGTGGAAGGCGACGACCGAAGCAAGGCGCGGGTCGTCCCGGGGCATGTCGTGCCAGGAGGCGTGGCCGGTCACGCTGGCGAAGTCGAGCTGCAGCGCGGCGTTCGCGTAGGCGTCTTCGAGCGAGCCGTGCCCGTAGCTGATGTCGCAGTGGTTGTGAATGTCCCCGAGATACATCGACAGGCCCGCGTAGGCGGGAAGATCGACATGTCGCTCCATCGCTGTTCCCCCGCCCCGCCGGCGCGGGTCGTCCCTGTGCCGGCCGCTCAATGCAGCCAGTACTGGCGCCGGAGCTCCGGGCTAATGCCGACGTAGTTCGACTCGATGAGGTCGACGTCGTCAAAGACCGAGGTGTCCGATCCCACCGCGCTCGCCCACTCGAACCAGGCGGTGCCGAGCGCCTCGACGCGCTCGGTCTCGCTGTCCGCGAGGTCATCGAGCTCGGTGCGGTCTTCGGACATGTTGTAGAGCTCCCAGTCTCCCGACCGCACGCTCACGAGCTTCCACTCGCCCGCACGAATGGCGCGATGGCCCTCGTGCTCGAAGCAGATGGTGCGCTGGGCGCCCGGCGCGCTCCCGGTGATCTCGCCGAGGAGACTCGCGCCGGCCGGCGAAGGGATCGGGCGTCCAGCGCGCTCAGAGGGATAGGTGGCACCGGTCGCCTCGAGGATCGTCGGCAGTACGTCGGTGATGTGGGCGGGGCTGTGCACGATCGCGCCGGCATCGACGTGCCCGGGCCAGTGGACGATGAACGGCGTCGAGATCCCGCCCTCGTGCACCCACCGCTTGTGGCGGCGGAAGGGGGCGTTCGAGAGGTTCGCCCAGCAGACGTCGTAGCTGGCGAAGGTGTCCGGGCCGCCCGGCAGCACGCCGACCCGGTTGCCGACGGCAACGGGCGCGCCATTGAAGGTGCTGAGGGGCACCGAACTCGGCCAGGTGCGGTCGGGGATCACGTCCTCTCTCAGCAGTTCGGCGCAGCCCCCGTTGTCCGAAAGCAAGAGAAACAGCGTGTTGTCGAAGGTGCCATCGGCGCGCAGCTGCTCGACGACGCGTCCGACCGCGGCGTCGAGGTGCTCCACCTGCGCGGCGTAGGTCGCCATGCGCGCGCTCTCCCAGTCCCGGTCGACCGAGGACTCATAGGGCCAAGATTCCGGGTCGCGCGGGCTGAGCGCCCATTTCTCAGACAGCAGGCCCTCGGCGATGAGGCGCTCGTGGCGCTCCCCGCGCAGGCGGTCCCAGCCCGCCCGGTACTGGTCGCGGTAGGAGTCGATCGTCGCGGCGCGCGCGTGCAGCGGCCAGTGCGGGGCGGTGAAGGCGAGGTAGAGGAAGAAGGGCCGGCGCTCGTCCCGGCCGGCCAGCATGGCGATCGCCTCATCCGCGATGGCGTCGGTGTAGTACCAGTCGGGGTCCTCCTGCGCGATGAAGCGGTCCTCGCGCATGAGCGTTGCCGGCTGGTAGTAGGAGCCAGAGCCGGTGAGCGTGCCGAAGAAGCGGTCGAAGCCACGCTGCAAGGGCGTCGGGAAGCCGGCGGCTCCCGGACGCCACTGGTCGGGCGGGAGCGCATCGTAGTTCCCTCCCACGTGCCACTTGCCGGACATGAAGGTCTGGTAGCCGTTCGCCCCGAGCACCTCTGGGATCGTCGTGCAGCCCTCGTTCAAAAATCCGGCGTACGCGTCCCCCGGACCGCGCCAGACCATGTGACCGACACCGGCCTGGTGAGGATGCAGCCCGGTCAACAGCGCAGCGCGCGAGGGGCAACAGCGCGCCGAGTTGTACAGCTGGGAGAAGCGCACGCCCGATCGCGCGAGCGCGTCGACGGCCGGCGTGCGGATCTCGGAGCCATAGCAACCAAAGTCCGAGTAGCCGAGATCGTCGACGAGGCAGAGCACGACGTTGACGCCGTGCTCCCCGCCCGTGCTCTTCGCCTGCGTGCCCGTCGGCTCTGCCGGCATCGTGGTCCTTTCCTGGTGTCTTCGCGCCGCGCCGGATCGGCGGGCGCCACAGCTGCAAAAGCGGTGGCCGCCCCTACTTGAGCGCCCCGGCAGTCAGTCCCTGCACGACGCGGCGGCCCGCCACGACGGAGATCGCGATCATCGGGATGGCGGCGACGCTCGCCGCAGCGGCCATCTGGCCGAACTGGATTGAGTAGGGCTCGAGCAGGGCCGCCACCCCGACGGTGAAGGGGGCATTGGCCGTGCTCGAGCTCAGGGTGAGACCCATGAGAAACTCGTTCCAGGCAAAGATCCCGACGAGGATGCTCGTCGTCGCGATGCCCGGCATGGCGAGCGGCGCCATGATCCGCCACAGCGAGGTCGCCTCTGACGCCCCGTCCACGGCGGCGGCCTCGGTGAGTTCGCTCGGGATGGCGTCGAAGTAGACCTTCATCAACAAGGTGGCAAAGGGCACGTTCACGATGGTGTTCAAGAGAACGAGGCCGAACACCGACCCGAGCACGCCGAGGTGCTGGAGCGTCACGTAGAAGCCCGGCAGCAAGGTCACCGGCGGCAACAGCTGAATCAACAGGCAGCCCCCGAGCGCGAGGGTGACGACCCACTTCGGCCAGTCGAGCTTGGAGAGCGAGTAGCCCGCCAGCGAGCCGACCCCGACGGCGAGGACGATCGTGCCGACGACGATGACGAGGCTGTTCAAGAACTCGTGGGCGAGCGGGTTCTGCCCGTTGAAGGCGCTCGCGTAGTTGTGGAACGTGAGGCTGAAGAAGGACTGGGCCGGGTTCGTGCTGATGAGGTAGCGGCTATAGCGAAAGGAGGTGTACACCAGCCAGAGAATCGGCACGACGGCGATCGCGATCGGCACGAGCAGCGAGGTGTCGGCGAGAAAGCGCGACCCGCCGACGCGTGCGGCGCGGGGCCGGCGAGGGGTGACTGCGGCGCTCACAATGTCCTTCGAAGGCGCGCGTCGCGACGCAGCGCCGCCATGTGACGCGCCCCACGCGCTTGGGACTGGCGGCGGGCTCGGCCGAAGATCCACACGACGAGCGCGGCGACGATCAGCCCGGCGGCGACGAGCACGCCGAGGGCGGCGCCGTAGCCGAAGTCGAGCTGGGTGAAAAAGACGTTGCGCATGTAGAGGCTGAGGACCGTCGTCGCGGTCCCGGGGCCGCCTCCGGTCAGGAGGTAGAACTCGTCGAAGACCTTCGTTCCCATCAGCACCCGGACGATGAGGATCGCCCCGATCGCCGGACCGAGCAGCGGCACGAGGACGCGGCGCACGACGCCGATCTCGCTTGCGCCGTCCATGCGCGCCGCCTCGAGGAGCTGGCCGTCGATCCCCTGCAGCGCCGCGAACGCGAGGATGAAGCAGATCGGCGTCCAGTGCCAGGTGTCGACGACGACGAGGGTGCCAAGGGCGGTGTGCGCAGAGCCGAGGAAGCCTTGGGTCGGCAGCCCGGCCGCCTTCAAGATGTCGTTCAGGGCGCCGAACTGGGGATCGATGATCATCCACCACAGGACTCCGACCGCGACCGGAGCGATGATCGCCGGCCAGAGCAGCACGATCTGAGCGATCCGCCGCAGCCGGCGCGAGTAGAAGGCGAGCAGCGCGATCCCGACACCGATCACGGTGCTGAGCAAGGCGCTTCCGACGATGAAGAGCGCATTGTTCACAAGCGAGGTGCGAAAGGTCGCGTCGTGGAAGGCGGCGACGAAGTTCGAGACGCCCGCCGCCTGGTAGCTGAGCCCGGCGCCCGCGGAGCTCGTCTTGGACAAGGCAAGGTGAACGAGCTCGACCAGCGGATAGATGAACAGCAGCGCCAGCAGGATCGCGAGTGGCGCCAACGTGCCATAGCGGAAGGCCGCCGAGCCGCGCCGGCGCGCCGCGCGCCGCGCCGGCGCCGCGCGATCGGCGCCG
>JAJZKA010000191.1 GCA_021809805.1 Actinomycetes bacterium | reverse complement strand
CTCCGGTCGCTACTTTCCCGTGGTCGAGCAACGACAAGAAGGCATCGTGGCTGGACGCCATGTGGCGGCAGGTGCATGCGAACGCGTACGCGGAGGACTCGAAGCGCTTGAGGAGCCCGGAGCGGAGCAGCCCGGCAAGCTGGACCTCGTAGGCGTCGGCCGACCCGTCGAGCCGGTACCGAGAAGGGGCATAGCGACCGAGGGTGAGCACGTCTGGGCTCGTTACCGAGCCGCCGGTCACCGGGCCGTCGAGGGCGTGCGCAAAGCGGGGGAAGAACCCGGGCAGCGCGTCGTCGAGGTTGTAGCTCACCTTGATCACCCGCGGCGTGGGGAAGGTGATCGGCACCTGCCGACCACCGATGTTCAGCGTGTCGTTGGGGTAGTAGCGCTTCACGAACGGCCGGGTCCGCCGTAAGGCCACCGCGTCGAGCACGTCGAAGAGGTACTCCGGCGACAGGTCGTCCGGGTTCATCGCCATCGCCGCGGCGATGTGATCCCGTAGCGAGCGGATACCTACGTCGGCGAACGCAGCGTCGTTCTTCACGAAGTAGCCCAGCAGGTAGTACAGGTCCCACAGCGAGTTGTTGACCGGCGTGGCCGTGATGAGCACCAGGTCCTTTGGCGGGGAGCCGGCGAGCAGCCGGCGCAGTGCCAGCGCCCGTTGCGTAGACGGGTTGCGCAGATTGTGCGCCTCGTCGATGACGACCATGGCGTACTCGCGGGGGTTGAACTGGAACGCCTGGCTTGAGCCGGTGGGGTTGAGCCGATGGTCGCTCGCCAGCTCCTCGAACGAGCAGCTCTCCACCCCGAGCTGATAGGTGGTGAGCAACGAGCGCCACGGGCCGTCGCGCAAGGTGGCGGGAGCGATGATAAGGACCCGTTGCCGACGCTCCTCGACGGCCTGGCGGATCAGCTCACCGGCAACGAAGGTCTTGCCGAGACCGACCTCGTCGGCGATGAGCACGCCGTGGCGCTCGGCAAGCAGGCGCCGCGCCCGCCAGAGCCCGTCTCGCTGAAACGAGGTCAGGTGGATCCTCGGCGCCCCCTCGCCAGCAGCCTCCGCCACGATCTCGGGTCCGTAGCGCTCGAAGAGCATGCGCAGGTAGACGAGCTCGGGGGCATGCTCCTCGAAGCGAGCCGCGTACAGAGCGCCCAGGTCGTACGGCTGGGATCGGTCCCACAGGTCCTCGAACCACCCGATGACCTGGCGTACCACGTGGGGCTGGTACTGGCCGAGGTTCAGCTCGACGTTCGTGGCGAGCCCGGCGTAGGTGAAGTTGGAACTGCCGGCGATCACGCCCTCGTCATGGCTGGCGACGATGAACGCCTTGCCGTGCAGGAAGCCATCTTCGAGCCGGCGGACCTCCACCTTGCCGGACCGGAGCCATTCGACCAGTCGCCGGGCTCCCTGGTCAGCTTCGATGGTGAAGCCCAGCAGATCGCGGTCCTCGACCAGCGTACGGGCGTGCCCTTCGAGCGCGCGACGAAGCTGGGCGCGCGCCGCGCGGGCGGGCGTGGTGGAGTCGGCCAAGCGGCGAAGCGGGCGTTCGGGGATGCTCGGCTCTGCGCCGATGAGGAGACGCACCTTCGCCACGTGGTCGAGCTCGCCGGCGAGGAGCTCATAGCCCCCAGGGTTGAAGTAGGCAGTGGCGATCGCCAGCTCGGGAGGATGCGCCAGCGTCTCGTGCAGGTGGGCGAGGTGCGCACAGATGGCATCTGCGACACGCTCCCCGGGGCGGTTGGTGGCGAACTCGGGCTTCGCTGACGCGCTCATAGTGTTTCCTTCGCCAGCCGTCGGAAATGCCCGAGGGCGGCATCGAGACGTCCCTCGTACCGCCAGCCCACATGGAACGTCTCGAAGACGTGCCGGAGATCCGACTCGTCGAGCCCGTAGAGGAGTGCCACCGCGGCGTCGAGCTCAGCCACGAGGTCGTCCTTCTCAGCCGCCTTCACGCTCCCGACCGGCACACCAACTGCCTTGGCCCAGGATTGGTACCGGCGGTCCACGGCGGCGAGGCGGCCGGCGATCTCCTCCACCCGGCGCCGAACAGGGTCGTCTCGAACGCGGTCAGGAATCGGCGAGCTGTTGATCAGTTCGACGGTGACGTGACTCTCGACCAGCTGACGGGCGAACCAGTCAAACGGGATGGAGCACATGACGCCGAGGGCATAAGCTTCCTCTTGCGGTCCCCCCTGGCGCCAAAACAGGGTGTATGCCTGATGGACCAGGATCGTGTCCGGGGGGATGAGCGCAGCTCGAACCGTGCGGGAGTCGGTTGCTCTGGAAGAGTCCCTCCAGGCGATCCGTGGGTGCCTCGCCGGGAGAGTGTCGCGATCGTCGGTCCACTCTCGAGATTGGCCGTAGAGGGCGGAACGCTTGATCCGGATCTGGTTGGCGCGCCGTGCCTGCAGAACCTCGCTGATATGGGTGGGATCGGCATACGCGTACACAGTTCCCGTCTCTGGTTGCCATATGTCGAACGACTCGCCCTTATATACGGGCCAGAGGCCGTCCGGGGAGATGCCGAACAAGAAGTGCTCCTTGTCGTCGCTGGCGTTGAGCTCACGCATTCCGCGAGGCGCCCACTGGTCCCGCGGCGTCGAAAGTGGAGGATGAGCTCGTAGCTTCGCGAACACGTCGAGACTCTCCGCTGAGCGAAGCAGTGGCAGCGTGGCGCTTTCGGACCACGAGAGCAGTTCTTCGGAGCTGAACTGGACGGCCGGACGCTTTAGCCCGGCCCGGTAGCTTGCCACGCTGGAAAACGGTCCACGAACCCGAACTAGGCGCTCTCCGGGCGGCTCCCTCCGGAGGCTTATCAACCCGATCGTGTAGCGGTGCTCCGCATCGTCGAACACCCAGCCTCCGGAGTTCAGAAGCATCGTGATGTCATCCAGCCCGCACGATTCCAACACCGCCAGTCGCCAGTTCTTCATGCCAGAGGCTTCGACTGCTTTGCGTGGCAGAACTACGCCGATCGTTCCTCCCGCCCGCACCAGCTGCAAGAACCGCCATGCAAACGCCTTGTAGAGATCGGGACGACCGGCGTTCATCCCTGGATACGGTCCTCGGGCCAACGCGTCCTTCATAGCCTGCACACGCTCGGTCTCACGCTCGTACTCGGCCACAAGGTCGGGACGTTCGTCACGGATACGAAGAACCGCATCCTCAGCCTCGGATTGCGCCAGGCCCCGCAGCCCCGGGTAGCTCAAAGCGTAGAAGGAATGCTCCTCGATCTGCAGTTTCTCCCATGGTGGATTGCCGAGGATGCAATCGAAGCCCGGGCGCTCGCGTTCGAAGACCTCAGGGAAAGACACGGGTAGGTGCAGAGCCTGCAGTTCATGACTGAGCTCGTGGGCGCTGGGAAGGTCACGATCGCTCGCGATGCGGTCTTCTTCTGCCGTGATTTGGCGACCCGCACGCCCAAGCCTTCCCGCGATGAGCAGGTCGAACAGGTCACGAGCCGGCTGAATGGCTGCTAGAGCGTCGGAGTGCGCTCTGCGAGCTTCCTCGATGTCTGCGACCGTTGCTTCGGTGACAGCGGCCAACCTTCGGAGTGCCCCACTGGCGCGCGCCAAGAACTCGTCAACTTGGCTCCTGAACAGCGACGCAGCGCCGGAGCGAGCAGACCCTGGATCAAGGAGGTCGATCGCCTCGTCGACCGCCCCGATGCCAGTCAGGCTGTTTCCACAGACCAGGTTGTGATCGAGGAAAGAAAGCGGGAGGCCGGGGACAAACGTGTGAATCCACAAGGCCAGCCGAGCCAACTCGACGGCAGTGTTGTTGAGGTCGACTCCGTAGACGCACCGGCGCGCGACCTGACGACGCAGCAGGCTCGTGGTCTCGATCTCGACGCCGTCAGCGAGATCACCGAGCGCGGCGTGCGCCGCACTCCTCAAGCTTTCGAGCTCAGCCAGCACGAGCGGGATCGGGCGCAGTGCAAGCAACGCGGAGAGTCGTGCTTCGATCCGGTCTACAGCGGCCACCAGGAAGTGGCCTGAGCCCATTGCAATGTCTGCACAGCGGAAGTCGAAGAAGGCCTGTGCGGCCGCCGCTTCGTCGCCTGCTTCGAGAAGCCCTACTACGCGTGCGATGTGTTCGGCGAGCACTGGTTCCAACGCGTGATCGAGGAGATGCTCGACTGCGAACGGCTTCGTGAAGTATGAACCCGTGGCCTTCCGGATCCCGGACCGGTGGTGGAAATAGACCGCGCCTGCACGGACGACTGCCCTGCCCTCGTCGTGGGTTGGCACGTAGTTGCCCTTGGAGTCCACTGCCAAGTCCGATGGAGCGACCGACAGCATCGATTCCAAGAGGCCTTCGTAGATGGTGCCGAACTCCCGCACGGAGAGACTTCGGAAGTCGACTGGCCCAACGACACCGTCAGGACCGACATCCACCAGGAGGGCTGTGAGGGCCGGGCCGAAGGCTGCGTCAGAGAGCGAGAGAGTGGCGATCGCGGCACCAGCCGGATTGACCTCTGGGTCGTCGCTGAACAGGCCGCCGTCATAGGGCGGGACGCCCCATCCCGCGTTCCCCGCTTCGATCGCGTGCCACAGTGCTCGTACGTCGTCCCACAGGTCCGTTGCCTGGCTGTCGAACGGAGGGGTCTCCTTGCATCGCCATTCGGTGAGCCGCCGCGCCAGAAGTTTGAGCGAGTGGTCGCGGTACCTGCTGTTCGTCCGACATGGGAGGAGGTCCTTGTCTTCGGCATACGCGACGAAGAGAAGCCGGAACAAGATGACGAGCGTCTCTTCGTAGGCAGCTGCGAGCTCCTCTTCGCTGGGTTCCTTGCCATGTGCCGCTCGAGCGACCGCCGTCGCGAGTTGGGGCACCGCATCGAAGTAGATACGGTCGCGCAGTCGCGCTCCCAGCTCGGCGGCGAAGTCGGCCGAGCGTTCGAGAATCTGCTCGATCGTGCCGCGCTCGACCAGCGCGTCGGCGCCGAAGAGGAGCGGGACGAACCCCGCATGGTCCTCAGGCAGGAGCGCGAGATCTACCTCCACGTAGGTGTCGGCTCGCCCCTTACGCCCAACGCCAGTGTCGACCCGAGCCGAGTACAGGCGGACCTGGCGTGCACGGGTGAGGATCACCCATGGCAATCCCTCGCGGTCCGCCAGGGCGAGCGCCTGGGAGACCGGGCTGGTGCCGAAGCGGTCGCCGGCATCTTCGAACGCTTCGCCCTCGTCGAGAAAGACGGCTACTGCCCGCTTGGCGCCACGAACCTTGAGGACGGACGAGGTGACGCTCAGGGGCTCGACGGTGAACCCGAGCTGCTCGACGAGCGCCCGGCCTCGCAGCGACAGGACCGCCTTGCCTCGGGTGCACGCCTGCCCCCAGTCCGCTCGCTCGGGAACTCCATGGCAGAGCTCCTGGGAGGCGAGCAGCCCGCTGTTCCGCAAGCCGGGGAGGTCGGAGCCGACCTCGGGCAGCATCGAGACCAGCAGCCGTACCGCCGCGTGGCGGCTCGGCTCGGTGAGGGCCGCGCCCGCCAGTCGCTCCACCTGGGAGGGTTCGAGATCTGGCACGAGTGGCGGGTTCTCGCCCACGGGTCCGCACACGGTGAGGCGGAGTCCTTCGGGACCCTCGTACCCGACGATCAACAACAGAGGGCTCGGACGCCTCCCCTGCCGGAGCCGCCACAGCGTGCGGACGTCGTCAGCCTTCGGGCGGTGCCGGCTGGTGGCAAGGGCGACTTCGAGCGCGTGGTCGCCGGCTCCGAGGAAGAACACCCCCGG
>JAJZKA010000190.1 GCA_021809805.1 Actinomycetes bacterium | reverse complement strand
GAACGGGGCGCCGGCCGGCGCGAGGCGGCGGTGGCGGGTGCGCCGGCGCCCGGTGAGGCGGTCGATCAAGGCGTCGGGAGCCGCGTCGTCGGGCTGGGGGTACCTTCGCCGGGGAGCCCGGTCACCACCGCCGGGCCGCTCCCGGTCGGTCTGAGTGGCAATGGCGTCAACCCCCCGCATGGGGCGGGGTCGTTCGGTGTCCCTGAGGACCTCACCACCGACAAGGGGGAAGCACAGTGAGTGCGGCCATGGACCAGCCCACTTCGGTACTTGGTCTTGAGGTCATCTCGGATCCCGCGGCAATCAGCTCCCGAGCGGCGGCGCGGGGCGACTTGGTGATGGAGGCGGTCAGTCTCTCAAAGAACTTCCGCATCGACCGCCGCGCTTTGCTGTCAGCGGTGCGCGAGGTGAGCTTCACTCTCCATCGCAGCGCGGTGGTGGCGCTCGTCGGTGAGAGTGGCTCGGGCAAGTCGACCGTGGCAAAAATGCTGGCGGGCCAGGAGCAGCCGAGCTCGGGCACGATCCGTCTCGACGGCCGCACGGTCGACGTGCGGGGGCGGCGGGCCTTCCGGCGCTACAAGAGCGAGGTCCAGTACGTCTTCCAGGACCCCTTCGCCTCGCTGAATCCCGTCCACACCGTCCGCTACCACCTCGAGCGCCCCACGCGGCTGCATCAGGCGCGCCGCGGCGAGGCGCTGCAGCGCGAGCTCGTGGCGCTGATGGAACAGGTGCGCTTGACGCCGGCCGAGCCCTTCCTTGCCAAGTATCCCCACGAGCTGTCGGGCGGACAGCGCCAGCGCGTCGCCGTCGCTCGCGCCCTCGCGGCGCGCCCGAGCGTGCTGCTCGCGGACGAGCCGGTGTCGATGCTCGACGTGTCGATCCGCCTCGAGCTCTTGAACGTCCTTGACGAGCTTCGCCAGCAGTTGCGCCTGGCGGTGCTCTACATCACCCACGACATCGCATCGGCGCGCTATTTCGCCGACGAGGTGCTTGTCATGTACGCCGGCGACATCGTCGAGCGTGGCCCCGCCGAGGAGGTGACCCAGCAGCCGGCGCACCCCTACACCCAGCTGCTCGTGTCCTCAGCGCCGGACCCCGACGATCTCGGCAGTGTGCTGCACCACGGCAAGACGAAGGCTTCGGAGGGCGGGGTGGAGGGCGCGGCCTCGATCGAGGCCTGCCGCTTCCACCCGCGCTGTCCTTTTGCGACGCAGCAGTGCCGGACCACGCGTCCACCCCTGCTGCGCATCGGACCGAGCCGGGCTGCGGCGTGCTGGCGGCTCGACGCGGCGGCCCCCGCGGTCATTGCGGGAGCTCGAGAAAGGGGGGACGAGGTGAGGGAGACCTAGCCAGGCCTCGCCGCCGTTGGCGGCGACCACGAGGGCACCGTACCGGTGCCCCCCCGGCAAGGGGCGTGGCGGCGAAGCGCCGTCCCGCTGCGGTCACACATTCAGGCAGAGCAGAAAGGCATCAAGCACCGATGAAGGATTTCCTAAGGAACAAGAGGGTCGGCGCGATTCTTGCCGCCGGCCTCATCGGCACCGGCTCGATGGCTGCGACGCTGGCGACGGTCGGCGTGCAGAGCTCGTCGGCGTCATCGGGCGTCGTGCTCACCATGGAGTCGAGCCCGACCAACACGCTGACGCGGAGCTTCAACCCGTTCAGCACGACCGACGCCATCTACCTCGTGGCGGGCACCTCGTTCGTCTACGAGCCGCTGCTGCAGTTCGACGCCGCGAAGGCCGGCGTGATCTATGACTGGCTGGCGACGGGCTACAAGTTCACCAACGGCGGCAAGTCGGTCGTCTTCACCATCCGCAAGGGCGTGAAGTGGTCGGACGGCTCGCCGCTGACGCCGGCCGACGTCGCGTTCACCTATGAGCTCGTGAAGAAGAACCCGGCGATCAACACCGGCGGTCTGCCCATCACCAACGTGTCCACCGCGGGCGACACCGTCACGGTCAGCTTCGCGACGCCCCAGTACACCAACCTGCAGAACATCGCGTCGGTGTACATCGTCCCGAAGAAGATCTGGTCGAGCGTCGGCAACCCGGCGACCTATGTCGACCCGAACCCGGTTGGCTCGGGCCCTTACACCGTCGGCACCTTCACGCCCCAGGGCTTCACCCTGGTGAAGAACCCGCGCTACTGGGCCGCCAGCAAGGTCCGCATCCAGACGCTCGACTTCCCCGCTTACGCCTCGAACACCAACGCCGAGGAGGCCCTGTTCTCCGGACAGCTCCAGTGGGCCGGCAACTTCATCCCGAACCTGAAGAAGCTGTTCTTGTCGAAGTCGAAGCTGAACACGGCCTGGGAGGCGCCGCTCAACACCGTCACCCTTGAGCCCAACTTGAACCGCTTCCCGCTGAATCAGCTGCCGGTGCGTCAGGCGGTCAGCCTGGCCGTCGACCGCCAGGCGATCAGCACCCAGGGCGAGGCGAGCCTCGAGCCACCGGCGGTCAACGCCAGTGGCATCACGCTCCCGGTCTTCAGCGCCTACCTGTCGCCGGCGGTCGCCGGCGCCAAGCTTGCGCCGACCGCCAACGTCTCGGCGGCCAAGGCCGTGCTCGAAAAGGCCGGCTGGAAGATGGGCAGCAACGGGTACTTCCAAAAGAACGGCAAGACGCTGAGCTTTACGATCTCAGACCCGTCGTCGTATACCGACTACGCGGCTGACGCCTCGATTATCGCCTCGGACCTGAAGAAGGCCGGCATGGACGTGACCTTCAATGGCCTCACGGTGACGGCGTGGTCCAACGACGTCGCGACCGGCAACTTCGACTCGGTCATCCACTGGTCGAACGGCGGCGTGAACCCGTACTCGATGTACAACGGCTGGCTGAACAGCACGCTCGACACCAAGGCGGCGAGTGGTGACTACGAGCACCTCCACAGCCCATCGGTCGATGCCCAGCTGAGCAAGGTTGCCGCGGCACCGACGCTGGCGGCTGAGAAGGTGGCGCTGGCGCCGATCGAGAAGTACATGGCCACCAACCTCCCGCTGATCCCGCTCGTCTACGGCGTGGCGTGGTCGGAGGTGAACGGCCAGCACGTCAAGGGTTGGCCGACCCCGGCGAACCCGTATGAGACGGCTCAGCCGGCGACGCCGACCAACGAGGTCGTCGTGTTGCACCTGTCTCCTCGGGGCTGATCAACCCGAGCGAGCAAGGCGGACCCGCCCCCGGAATAGCCCCGGAGGCGGGTCCCACCCCAGGCAGGGCACGTCACGATACCCGGCAGCGCACCGCCGGGGTCGGACGTGCCCTGTCTCGCGTCCCACCCCGAACGCTGGTCGCCCGCCAGGTGCAACTAGTCACCGCGGTGGACCTGGCGCGGCGCTCGGCTGGTGCTGAAGCGATGGTGGCGTCGAGCGGACGCCACCACGGCGGCATCGTGACGCGTTGGTGTCCGAGCGTGCCAGGTCGATCCTGGGGCGTCGCCGGGGTGGTGAGGGGCCACCGTGCGCGCCGTTGCTTCGTTGCAGGTCTGTTGCTCTTGGCCGGGACCGGCCCCACGGCCGCATCAAGGTCGTATGGTTGTTCCAGGCCTCATCGCTGAGCGTCCCGTTCCCCCCGCGGGTACGGCTCGCGAGGTCGAAGGGCACGGCCCGGGCTTCCCCCCCTGCCCGGGCCGTGCCGCGCCGGGGCCCTTGTGAGCTGGGCGAACGCGTTGGCGGGGTCCCGATGTGGCCGGACGCCGTGATCGTTGCGGGGCCATGCAGCTTGTCGAGCGTCACGCGCCAGCTTGTGAGGAGCGGTCGTCGGTGTCGCGCTCAAAGCGCGCGTAGGTCGCATTGGGGGAGGGCTTCTCCCGCTGGGCCGGTGAGACCGAGGTGTGGTTGGCGTCGTAGCTGACCTCCACCCGCTGTTCGGGGCGGCGGCGCTGCTCGGTCACCTGCAAGGTGAGTGAGCGTTCGTCGGCCTCGGTAAGGGGTGGTTGGACGATGCTGCGCGGCCAGAGGCGGTAGGCGAGCACGGCATTGACCTCGCTCGCGTAGATCGCCACCCGAGCGGCGAGGTAGATCCAGGCGAGGAGCCCAAGGACGATCGCGAACAGCCCGTAGACGGGGCTCGCGTGTTTGAGGTCCCGCTCGACGAGGTAGCCGCCGACGGCTTGGACCACGGTCCACATGATGCCGCCGAAGACGACGCCGACCACCAGCTGACGAGTGCGGACCACGGGTGGGGTGAGGACGCGAAAGCTCAGCAAGTACGCGCCGATATTCAACAGCGCCGAGACGATCTCGGCGGCTGCACCGAGGAGGAACCCGCGCTGACCCACGATGCCGAAGCTTGAGAGGAATGCCGAGCAGACGACCGAGAGCGCGAGCACCCCGAGGAAGGCAAAGGCGCGCCACAGCCGGCCGACGAAGTTCGGCCGGATGACGCCGGGGACGTTCCAGATCTCTTCCATCGCGTACATCGCGGTCTGGCTGAGCCCGGTCGCGCCCCACAAGAGCCCGAGGAGGCCGATCGTGAATGAGAGCGCCGATGCCCCATGGAGCGCGTGGATGTTGTGCTGGATCTCGGGCCCGATGATCGGGAACTGGGAGAGCGCCGAGCTCTCGATCGAGTGGGCGATGGCGCTGCTGGAGCCCGCGAGCAGGCCGAGCACCGTGACGAGCAAAAGCATCAGCGGGAACAGCGTCACGAAACCGGCATACGCGAGGTTGGCGATCAACGTCCCCGCATTGTCATCACCGAACTTCTTCTGGACGCCGAACAAAAAGGCCGTGGCCCTATGGCGCTGCTGGAACGCGTCCATGCGGCGCAAGCCCGCCTCGATCTTGTTCATGCGTGCCCGGTCTCATTGATCGGCCCCGGACCGATCGGCGGCGGTTCGATGGGCGGCGGGGGTGAGGGCGATGGGACCGGCCCTGGTCCTGGGCTGGGTGGTTCGATGGGCGGCTCGGGGCGCGGATCGGGGATCGGTGGGAGGGGCTCGGGAATGACGCCGCCGGGTTGAGTCACCGCGAGTGGGGGAAAGCTTGGGCTGATCACACTTCGCTCATACCCCACGAGCGCGCCGTTTGCGCCGGGGCCGACAGGGGCCGGGCGGGCAGATGTCCGCGAGCAGGGCATGGGGCTGCCTGGCCTGGGGAAACTCCCCGGTGCCCCCCACTGAGCCCAGCGACTTGTGAGATCGGAGCCCGATGTCGCTCACGAGCACCATTGTGACGCCGCTGCGCAGAGACCGGTGATCTGTCACCTGCGCGAAATGGAGGCGCCGCGGACCGCTCGGGCGCTACTGCGCGAAGCCCTCGCCGAAGAGCAGCCCGAGGCGATCGAGGTCGCGGTCTTGTTGACGAGCGAGCTCGTGGCGAACGCCGTGGTGCACGGGCAGGGCGAGGCGGTTCTCGAGATCACCTACGCACCTGCCCGCGGCCTGTTGCGGGTTCGCGTGAGCGACCACAGCCATGAGGTACCCGTCTTGCGACAGCCCTCGCTCAGCCAGGAGCACGGCCGCGGCATCGCGATCGTCGAGCACTTCTCGAGCTGCTGGGGGATCGACGGCCCGGACGAGGACGGAAAGTGCGTCTGGTTTGAGCTCCAGTTGCCCCGGGGCGCCGAGCACGCCCCGGAGGGCTGGATCTGATTGATCAGGTCCGCACGCGTCATCTGCGAGCGCAACGCCGGGCGCAACCACCAGGACGCGCCACCGCCCGCAGCAGCGCTGCGGGCGGTGGTTGCGGCGCATCGCCGCGCAATGGTGCCGAGCTTTGGGCCCGGAGCTAGCGTTCGCTCATCACCATCGATA
>JAJZKA010000189.1 GCA_021809805.1 Actinomycetes bacterium | reverse complement strand
CAGGCTCGCGTGCAGATGGTCGCGAGGAACTCCTCGATTGCCGCCCCGTCGCTCACCAGCTTGCGAAACAGGTCGCGGTCGTCCACCTCGCCGAGCACGCCGCCGGGGTCGAAGACGACGGCGGCGTGCTCGGCGAGGTGCCGGAGCATGGTGGTGGATCACTTGATGCCCGCGGTCCGACGGGCCCGCCGACTCGTTGCGACACCGCCGCTACA
The DNA here is from genome assembly GCA_021809805.1 of Actinomycetes bacterium. Lineage (GTDB taxonomy): Bacteria > Actinomycetota > Acidimicrobiia > Acidimicrobiales > Bog-793 > JAKABX01. The sequence goes on along the minus strand of JAJZKA010000189.1, from coordinate 5,600 downwards.
GGGCGATGTCGGTCCCGCTGCGCGCCGACTCATACGCGGCGAGCACGAAGTTGAGGGCCGCGAGCCCGTCCTCGCCGCGAATCGCAGGGGAGCGGTCCTCGACGATCGCGTCGACGACATCGGCGAGCTGCAGGCGGTGCGCGGTCTCGCCGAGATTGCGCGAGCCGAGCGCGGCGGAAGACAGGACGCCCGAGGCGACCTCGGTCGCCTTGCCGAGCAGCTGCTCGTCCTGGTCCCAGTTGCGCACCGAGCCGGCCTCGAGGACCACGTTCGCCGCCGTTCCGCTGACGGCGACGGTCTCTGGCGCTCCCGGGAAGCTCGCCGTGGTGGCGCTCAGCACGCCGAGCACCCCGGAGGCAAAGGCGATGTTGGCGACGAGCAGGTCCTCGGCCTCCATGTCATGTGCCGCCGTGGTGGCGCGGGCAAACAGCGAGCGAACGGGCCCGAGCAGGTGCAAGAGCAGATCGACGGTGTGGATGCCCTGGTTCATCAGCGCGCCGCCGTCTTGGGCGTAGGTCCCGCGCCAGGAGTCCTGGTCGTAGTAAGCCTGCGAGCGATACCACCACACGCGGCCCTCGGCGAGCAGGATCTTGCCGAGCGCGTCCGCGTCCAGTGCGGCCTTCAGGCGTTGAACCCCCGGATCGAAGCGGTGCTGGGAGATCACCGACAAGACGACGCCGGCCCGGTCGCACGCCTTGATCAGCGCCTCGGCGGCATCGGCGTTGGTATCGATCGGCTTTTCCACGATGACGTGGCGCCCGGCCTCGGCGATCTCGGTGCCGAGCTCGCCGTGCGTGCCGCTTGGGGTGCAGACGCTGACGAGGTCGACTCCAGGAACCCCAAGGAGCTCCTCGAGACTGGCGCACGCCTGCACCTGATGCTCAGCGCCGAGCGCCTCGGCCCGCTCTTTGCGAATGTCGCAGACCGCGACGAGCTCGGCCCCCTCGATGCCGCGAATCGCGCGCGCGTGCAGGGGGCCGATCGTGCCGCAGCCCACCAGGCCGATACCAACGCTTCGTGTCGTGCTCATGGCTTCATCCTCGCCGCGCCGTCATCTTCTCCGCCAGCGCGGCGCGAACGCGCGCACGGCTCAGTAGTTCCCGACTGTCGTGATGCGATTGTCAGAAAAGCCCTCGACCGACGCTGACTTCTCATAAAAGTGGGGCGCCCGCTCCAACAGGCCCTGCTGGGTGGCAAAGGGATCATCGCCTGCGAGTGGGAGGCGGACCGTCTCGTCGGTGATTGCCGCTTTGTAGATGGCATTGATGAGCTCGATGGTCTGGCGTCCCTGGACGCCGTCGATCAAGGGCGTTCCGCCCGTCTCGAGCGCCCGGAGCACATCGTCGATCTGGCCCGCGTGGCCCTCGTGCGCGAGCGGGGCGATCTCGTCATAGCGCGCCGTCAGCTCGGCTTCGAAGGCCTCATCGCGCTCTGGGAAACCGTTGGCGAGCGAGGTTGACGCGTAGCAGGAGTACGGCGCGGCGATCTTTGCGCGCTCGCCCTGGAAGACGAGCTTTTGCTCTTGGCCGTGGTGGACGACCGAGCAGGTGAGCTGGCCGAGGGCACCGCTCGCAAAGCGCAAGAGAATCGTCGAGAGGTCCTCGACTTCGGAGTTGTCATGCGCGACGTTGGCCATCACGGCGCGCACATCGCTTGGCGCGCCCATCATCCACAGCAACAGATCGACGTGGTGCACCGCGTGGTTGAGCGTGCAGCCGCCGCCCTCGCTCTCCCAGGTCCCGCGCCACCAAAGGTCGTAGTAGCTGTGGCCGCGCCACCACAACGACTCGACCTGGGCGTGCAGCACCTTGCCGATCGCCCCCTGCGCGAGCAGGTCGTGCAGCCGCATCATCTCGGTGCGGAAGCGGTTCTGGGCGACGACCGACAGCATCTTGCCACTTGAGCGCTGCGCGGCAATCATCGCATCGCACTCATCGAGGCCGGGCGCCATCGGCTTTTCGACGAGCACGTTGCATCCGCCATTCAGCGCATCGATGGCGATCTCGGCATGGGTTCCTGGTGGGGTACAGATCGAGACGAGGTCGACCCCCGCGTCTGCGAGCAGGCTGCGGTGGTCCGGGTAGCACGTGGCCGCCAGCCCGAAGCGCTCGGCTCCGGCTTGTGCCTTGCCATCGATGATGTCGCAGAGCGCCACGACCTCGGCGCGATCCGAGAAGCTCTGGTACGCGCCGAGATGTGCCGCAGAGATATTGCCGATCCCGATCACTCCGACCTTGATCATTGCCCCATCCCGCCCCTCAAACATTGGCCGCGTCGTTGTGCCATGGTAGTATATCAGTGAGTGAGCGGCGTTTCGCCGGCCGCCTGATCCTGAAGAGAAGGGTGCGATGCTGCGAATCGCCGCCGGGCAGGCCGCCCGCCCGACTGAGGAGTACCTGCGCTTCGCCGCGCAACTGGGACTGACCTCCGTGCAGTTCAACACGCCCGATCTCCCCGGCAACAAGCGCTGGGAGGTCGCCGATCTCGTGGCTTTGCGCGAGCGTTGTGAGTCCTTTGGCCTTCGCCTCGAGGCGATCGAGAACATCCCGGTCGAGTTCTACCTGAACTCGATGCTCGGCCGCCCCGGGCGCGATGAGGAGATTGAGCACGTGCGTGCCACGATCGCCAACATCGCCAGCGCGGAGATCCCGGTCCTTGGCTACTGCTTCATGCCGCAGTCGGTCTGGCGCACCTCGCTGACCCCGGCGGGGCGCGGTGGGGCAGTGGTGAGCGGCTTTGACGCCAAAGTGGCGGCCGACCCGGCGCGGCGGGACGAGGTTCTCGTCGCGCGGCGTGACCTTCGCGTCGAGAACGCCAAGGATTCGTGGACCGCGGGGTCCCACATCGTCTCAGACCTGCGCATCAGCGAGGAAGAGATGTGGGACAACTACGCCTACTTCATGGCGGGGATCATTCCGGCCGCCGAAGAGGCCGGCATCCGCCTCGCGCTGCACCCCGACGACCCACCGGTGCCCGAACTCGACGGCGTGGGACGGCTGTTTCGCAGTGTGGACGCCCTGCGGCGCGCCTCCAAGATCGCGTCGAGCCCGGCGTGGGGGCTCGAGCTGTGTCTCGGCACCGTCTCGGAGATGGGTGGCGAAGCGGCCGTCTTCGAAGCCATCGACTTCTTCGGGCCGCGCAACGAGATCGTCTACGTGCACTTGCGCGACGTGCGCGGGTACGGGGACTCCTTTGTCGAGTGCTTCCTCGGCGAGGGCAACTACGACCCGGTACGGGTCATCGAGCGCTTGATCGGTGTCGGCTTTGACGGCTTCTTGCTCGACGACCACACGCCGCTGCTCGTGAACGACTCGCCCTATGGCCACCGGGGCCGGGCACACGCGATCGGCTACATGCAGGGCATCATCGATGCGTTGTCGCGCGGGGGCAGCGAGGATGCGGTGGCACATGGGACCGAGCGGCGCGGCGACGCGAGCACGGCCGTCTCGCCGGCGAGCGCCACCGGCGCGAGCTGAGCGGCTAAAGCGCGACGTCTCGACCGCTTGGGCGGTGATCCCGCGTGGCCGGGAGCTCAGCCGGCAGCGTGGTGCAAGGCCACGTCGAGCGCGACGAGTTCGATCGTCCCGCCGTCGTCGGCCTCGGGGGCGAAGTAGTCGGGGTAGCGCGTCGACATCTTGGGCAGCACCTGCAGCACGCTCCGCAGGTGTCCCCGCATGACCTCGTCAGCCTCTTGTCGCTGGCCTGCGTCGAGGTGCTCGAGGATCAGCTCGTGCTCGTGCACGATGCGCTGCATGGTCTTTGGCTCGGGCAGGCTGAGCGCGCGTACCCGATCGAGATGCGCGCGGGCCGTGTCGGCGATGCGTCCGAGACTGTCGTAGCCGCTGAGCGCACTCAGCACTCGGTGGAATCGCTGGTCGGACTCGAAGAATCCGGCAAAGTCGTGCTCATTAATGGCGCGCACTTGGCCGGTGATCTGGTTCTGCAAGCTGGCCATCGGTAGCGGCTCGTCGCGCTCGAAGATCAACTTGAGCGCCGAGCGCTCGAGCAGCTCGCGGACGAACTGCGCCTCGCGCACCCGTCGCACGGAGATCCGCGACGTCTCGGTTCCCTGCTGGGGGCGCACGATCACGAGATCGTCGTCAGAGAGCCGCTGCAGCGCCTCGCGTACCGGCGTGCGGCTCACGCCGAGGATGCCGGCGAGTTCCTTCTCTGACAGGGAGTGGCCGGGCGGGATCTTGCCGAGGATGATCGCGCGGCGCAGCCGGCGGTAGACCTGGCCGCGAGCCGAACGCTCTCTCGGCGACTCGTCGTAGCCGTTGTCCTCGCTGACGGGGCCGAGCAGGCTCGACCACGACGGGCCGGCCTCGGCACCGTTCCCGATTGACTCGAGAGCGCTCACGCTGTGAGGGTAATCGAAGAAATGTTCGCGTTCGCGGCTCCGCCGGCCGGCCGGAGCCGGCGGAGCCGCGGGAAGCGGGCGAGATGGCCGACGCGTCGCCGTCGCCGTCGCCTATCCGAGCGGCAGCGTGACCGGCGCGTCACGCTGGGCAGAGGCGTAGACCGCGAGCACGAGCTCGAGGGCCTCGCGGGCGGCGGTGCCGGTCATCAACGGCTCGCGATCCTCATCGATGGCTGCAAGCAGGTCGGCGATCTGGGCGATGTGTGCGCTCTCACCGATGGCCTGGGGATCCGCGGCAGCAGAGGTCGAGGACTTGTCGCGTGTGGTGACCCGTGTGCCGTAGCTGCCGAGCTCGCCGTGATCCGCCACGAGCTCGCGAACGACGATCTGACCGTCCTCGATCACGACGGTCCCCTCGGTGCCGCTGATCTCCAGGCGCTCACTAAAGCCAGGGAAGATGGCGGTGCTGGCCTCAAGCGTGCCGACAGCGCCAGAAGTGAAGCGGATCACCGCTGCGGCGACGTCTTCCACTTCGATGTCGTGGTTGGCGGTCGCGCAGATCGCCCGTACCTCGGCGACTGGTCCCATGCACCAGCGCAACAAGTCGGTGTAGTGCACGCCCTGGTTCATCAGCGCGCCACCGCCATCGAGCTTCCAGGTGCCCCGCCAGTCCCCGCTGTCGTAGTAGGCCTGGCTGCGGTACCACTTCACCTTGGAATCCCCGACGAGGAGGCGCCCAAGGGCTCCCGCCTCGAGCATCTTGTGGAGCTCGACGAGGCCCGGGTCAAAGCGGTGCTGGGAGATGACCGTCAACTTGACCCCGGCGTTCTTCGCGGCCGCGATCATCGCGTCGGCGGCCTCGAGGGAGATATCGATCGGCTTCTCCACGATGAGGTGCTTGCCGGCCGCCGCGACCTCGACCGCGACCTCGGCGTGCAGGCCGCTCGGGACACAGATCGAGACCACGTCGATGTCCTCACGTGCCAGCAAATGTGCGAGGTCTGGCTCCGCGGCGCAGCCGTGCTCTTCGCCATAGCGCGTCGCGCGCTCTGGAACGATGTCGGTACACGCGACGAGCTCCGCGTTCTCCAGCGCAGCGACCGCCCGCGCGTGGCGCGGTCCGATGACGCCGCAGCCCACGACGCCGAAGCCGTAGCGCTTGTTCTGCCCATTGTTCTCTGCCATTACGCCTCCCCGAGTTTCGTGACTTCGCACCGCCCGCATTACGATCTCCGTTGCG
>JAJZKA010000029.1 GCA_021809805.1 Actinomycetes bacterium | reverse complement strand
ACGTGGGTCCGGGCCATGACGCCGCCACCGACGACGCCGATCCTCAGTCGTTCCTCGCGCGCCAAGACGCCCCCCCTTTGTCGACGACCCGCCGACGACGCCGGATCGCACTACCCACCTCGCCCAGCTCTAGATCCCCGCTCCCATCCCCCGATGTCACAGAGCGCGGTAACTATCGCCATATGCAATGAGTTTTCAATATACTTAGCTCGTGGCCATGCCGTCAAGGGACTCGATGCGAGGAGCCGGACCGGGCAGCCCCGCGGCATTGCACCAGATGAACCAGGCCCACGTTCTCGGGGCCGTGCGACGCGCGGACCTCCTGCGTCTCGGCGAGATCGCCGAGCTCACCGGCCTGTCGCGACCGACGGTGGTCGCGGCGCTCGACGAGCTGTGCGAGGCCGGTTGGGTGTGTTACGCCGACGACGGCCCGCCCGGGCGCCAACGGGTCGGACGGCCCGCCCGCGTCGTGCGCTTCCGCTCCGAAGCGGGATTCGTCGTCGGGATCGACGTCGGCGCACACACCACCGAGGTGGTGATCGCGAACCTTGACGGCGCGCCCGTCGCCACGGCCCACCAGAGCACCGCCGAGGCGCACGACCGCACCCAGCTGCTCAGCGTGATCCGCGCCACGGTGCACGACGCGCTCGCCCGCAGCCAGATCTCCCGGAGCAGCGTCATGTCCGTTGCGGTCGGCAGTCCCGGAATCGTCAATCTCGACGAGCGCACCGTCGTCCATGCGCCCAGCCTGCCAGGCTGGGCATCGATCAATCTCGCGAAGGAGCTGCGCAGCTCATTCCGCGCGCCGGTGCTCGTGGAAAATGACGTGAACCTCGCGGTGCTCGCCGAGTGCTGGCGGGGCGCCGCCTCGCCGACGAAGAACGTCGTGTTCGTGCTCTGGGGCGAACGCGTGGGGGCGGGGATCTTCATCGAGGGGCGGTTGCATCGCGGCCATGGGGGCGCTGCGGGCGAGCTGGGCTATCTGAGCGTGCTGGAGCCCGATGGCGAAGCGGCAGCCGATCACGACGGACTGGGCCCCTTCGAGCGAGCCGTCGGCTCGCGCGCCATCGTCGCCATGGCGAGGGCCGAGGCCAGCCGGCGCCCGACGCGCACCTCGCGACTCGCGGTGACCAGTCCTGAGCTCGACGCCCTCGAGGTCTTCCGCGCCGCAGACGCGGGCGACCGGGCGGCGCGGCGCGTCGTCGATGCCGTCATCGCCCGCTTTGCCCGTGGGCTCGCGCCACTGTTGTTGCTGCTCGATCCGGACATGGTCGTCATCGGAGGACGCCTTGCCGGCGCCGGGGACGCCATGTTTGACGCGCTACGCGCCGGTGTCCATCGCCTCTGCCTCGTCAACACCCAGATCGAGCGCTCCTTGCTGGGCGAGGACGCCGTCGCCATCGGGGCGGTGCGCCTTGCCCTGAGCGACGTCGAAGAGCGCCTGCTCCCCCGCGTCGAATCGACGGGCCCGCCGAGGTGGGCGCCCACCGTGGAACACCGGGCCGAGGCGCGAGCCTGAGATTTGGTGGCGAGACGGCCTCCAGGCGATGCCTGGGCGACAGGACTGGCCCGATGCCGCCGCGGCGGCGAGGATCAGGACCGCGCGGTCGCCTTGGTGAGCTCGCGGGACTCCCCGACACTGAAGATGCGGCGCAAGCCGAGCACCGTTACCAGGCGCAGCGCCTCGGTGACGGTCGTGCTCGACATCTTCGAGGTGCCCTCCTGGCGGTCCACGAAGCGGATCGGCACCTCGAGGACGCGCCCGCCGCCCTGGCGGGCGCGGTAGGTCATCTCGACCTGGAAGCCATAGGAGTCGGCGCGGATCTGCTCGAGACCGATGCGATCCAGCAGGCTCGCCGCGTAGACCCGAAAGCCGGCAGTCGAGTCCTGGACGCCGAGACCGAGCATCACGTTCGCGTAGATGTTTCCGATCCGTGAGATGGCACGGCGCGAGAAGGACCAGTCGGGGATCTCGCCGCCGGGCACATAACGCGAGCCGATCACCAGGTCGGCCTGGTTCCCCATCAGCGGAGCGACGAGGCGGGGCAGGTCATTCGGGTCGTGCGAGAAGTCCGAGTCCATCTCGCACATCGCCTCATAGCCCCGCTCGAGCCCCCAGGAAAAGCCCGCCTTGTAGGCGTTGCCGAGACCGTCCTTTTCCGGGCGCGAGAGCACGTAGATGCTGCCGAGGCGTTCTCCGACGACCTGGGCGATCTTGGCCGTGCCATCAGGGCTGGAGTCATCGACTACGAGCACGTCCGCGCCGGGCAACGAGGCGCGCACGGCCTCGAGCACCCGCTCGATGGTCAAGGCTTCATTGAAGGTCGGCAACACCACCAGGACCCGCATCTTGGCGGTCACGCTAGTCCGCGCGGAGATGTCCAGTTGGTCGCCGGGTCGCGAGCAGAATAAAGCGATGCCCGAGGCCGAGCACCCGCCGAGTAAGCGGCGGCTGAGGGACCGGATCCCGGCGCCGCTGCGCCACGGGGTCACCGTCTTCATCCTGCTCATCATCGTCGAGTACCTCGTCATCCCCGAGCTCGAGCGGGCGCACCTCGACCAGATCGAGCACATCGGCATCGCCTGGATGCTCGGGGGCCTGGCCTGCGAAGCCGCATCGCTGTTCACCTACAACCTCCTCGCTCTCGCGCTTCTGCCCAAGGACTCCGTCAGCCTCTTCACCATTGCCCGCATCGACTTGGCCGGCACGGCGGTCTCCCACGTCGTGCCCGGTGGCAGCGCGGCAAGCGCCGCGCTCGGCTACCGGATCTTGACCCAGGCCGGGGTGGACCCGGCCGAGGTCGGCTTCGCCATGGCCTCCAAGGGCATCGGCTCGGCGGTCGTCCTCAACGTCATGTTGTGGTGCTCGCTCGTCGTCTCGATCCCCCTTGCGGGGTTCCATCGCGTCTACGTGGTGGTCGCCCTCGTCGGACTGATCCTGCTCATTGTCATCGCGCTGTTGGTCTACGCCTTCACCCGCGGCGAGGACTTCGCCGTGCGTGCCGTGCGCTCGGTGGGCTCCCACATCCCAAAGCTCGGCGCGGACCCCCTCGAGCGCCTGATCCGCCAGCTCGCCGCCTCGATGCGCAGCTTCACCCGGGACCGCAAGGTGATGCGCCGGGCACTGTTGTGGGCGAGCGTGAACTGGATCTTGGACGCGGCCTCGCTGTGGTGCTTTGTTGCCGCGCTCGGTCACTACGTCAACCCGATCGTGCTCTTTGCCGCCTACGGCATCGTCAACGTGCTGGCGGTGCTGCCCTTCACGCCGAGCGGCCTCGGCGTCGTTGAGGTCGTGCTCCCCTCGCTGCTCGCGAGCTCTGGCGTGAGCGGCAGCGTCGCCACCTTGGCGGTGATCGGCTGGCGGCTCGTCAACTTCTGGCTGCCGATCCCGATCGGCGCCCTCGCCTACCTCTCGCTCCGGGTGCCCCGCGGTGCGCCGCTCAGCGCGCGCCGCAGGGCCCTGCACGAGCTCGTCACCCCCGAGGCGCTGGCGGCCGCGGTCTCCGCGGACTCCGAGCCCTCCCGGGCCGACGCCGAGGGCCTCGGTGGGCCGCCGATCGACCTGCCGCCGTCTGATCCCGCGGCGCCCGACGCCGTGGGAGATCCGGCGATGCACCCCGAACTGCCACTGCCGGGTGTCCCACCGCCCCCGCCCACACGCCCTCGCTCCCGCGAGCGGACCGCCCCCCGCCAGCTCGCGCGGGCGCGCCTTCGCGAGCTGCTCCAGGAGGCCGCGCGGCGGCGCAGCGAGAACAGGGAGGACTGAGCTGAGCGAGCTCACGCCGCACGTCCCGGCGACGCGCACCGCGCCGGCGGCGCGACGCCGTCACCTCGGCGCTTTCCATGCGCACCGACAAGGCGCGGGTGGCGCCTCAGCTCGAGATGCGGTCGCCGACGACGAGCTCGATCGCCAGGCCCACCTGGAACACCAAGCACGCGACCAAGCCGGCGACGAAGTAGCACCCGGCGATGCCGGGCACCGCCAGGCCGCAGGCCACGCCCGCCGCGACGCCCCCGGCGGGCGCGAACAGGTGGATGGCACTGATGACCGCGTGCGAGCCGCGGCTTTTCGGCAGCGCGGCGCGTGGACCGCCGGCATCGACCAACAAGACGATCGCCATCGCCAAAACGATGCCGCCGAGGTAGGCGGCGACCCCGGAGATTCCAGGACTCGCCCGCGACCCGGTCAAGAGGGCGCCCGTCCCCCACACCACCATCGTGAAGCCGTAGGCCCGCCGCTCGCCGCGCAGGGCGTCGGCGAGGTCGCGCCGGATGTGGTGGGCGAGCGGCTCGACGTGGCGCTTCGGGGCGCTCGGAGCCCGCGGCTGCGCCATGGCACGTCCCTACCCCACCGTGGTGGGCACGCAAGCGCGAGCGACCCCGGGCCCGCTGCTCGTTCGTGCTGAGCCAATGCCCGCGGCCCTCAGCCCAACCCGGCGCCCTCAGCCTCGGCCAAATCGAAGTCCCCGCGCCCGATCGCCTCGACCTGAAGGACCAATTCGACACCAAAGGTCTTCTCGAGCAGCTCACCCTTGCGCCGCACCATCCAGCGCTCGAGCTCGGCGTCCCCGTGCACATAGGCGAGCAGGTGGACCGCCCCCGCCTCGGTGGGCAGGCGCCGCAGGCCGCTGACGAGGCCGGCGTGTGCCGAGTCGAGCGCATCGGCCACGCGCAAGAGCGCGACGAGGGCGACGGCGCGGCGCCGGTCATCGGCCGAGAGCGCGGCGAAGGCGTCCGAGCCGCTCGCCTTGGGGGTGCCGCGCAGGTGGTAGCGGCCGAGCACCGAGAGGATCCGGATCTCGTCGGGCGAAAATCCCCGCAGGCCCCCGTTCTCGATCAGATAGGCGGTGTGCCGGTCGTGGTCAGAACGCGAGATGTGCTCGCCGATGTCGTGTAGCAACGCGCCGAGCTCGAGCAGCTCGCGATCTTCTGCGCCCAGTTGATGCAGGTCGACCGTGGCATCGAAGAGCGCGACCGCCTGGCGGGCGACTTGCTGGGCGTGTCCCTGGCGCCAGTTCGAGCGCCGACACAGTGAGAGCACCGAGGTGCGCCGGAGCGCCCGTGGGTCGTCCAAGAGCTCGGCGCGGTCGTGCTGGCCGATCGCGTCGAGGACGATCCCCTCCCGAAGGGCCCATTCCGAGATCGTCATCGCCTGCAGTCCGCTCATCGCCATCAGCTGGCCGAGGACCACCGCGCCCGCCGGCACGAGCTCGGCGCGACGCGCATCACAACCCGGCATCTTCGCCCGCTCGGCCGCGGTGATCTCAAAGATCTTCTTGGTCAGCGCCGCGAAGTCCTCCGCGGGCACCGAGAGCTGGTTGACCACGTCGGGCGCCTGGCCGTCGCGCAATGCCACGGCCATCTTGGCGAGCGCCACGAAGGTACCCGACGAGCCGATCAAGAGCTTCGGGCCGAGCTCACCGATCTCCTCCATGACCGGCTCGAGCTGGCTCGCCACCCGGGCGGTCAGCCGGGAGCGGTCCTTCTTGCTCGGCGGGTCGGACTCGACGAGCTCGGCCGTCAACCGACCGACCCCGAGGTGCAAGCTGGTCGCGAAGCTGAGGCCGCTGCGGTCGCCCACCATCACCTCGAGGCTGCCACCGCCAAGGTCCGCGGCGAGGGCAGGCGCTGGCTCGATGAGGACGCTGGCCCGGATCGCTCGGAAGACGAGCTGCGCCTCGCGGACCCCATCGATGATCTTCACGTCAACGCCGGCCTCATCGGCCAACCGATCGACGAGCTGGCCGCCGTCGGCCGCCTCGCGCAACGCGGCGGTACCGAGCGCCACGAACTCATCGGCGCCCTGAGCCTCGGCGACGTGCTTCATCCGTCGCACCGTCGCGACGGCGGCCTCCTGGGCCTCCTCGCCGATTCGGCCGGTGGCAGCCACCAGGCCGCCAAGTCGGAGCATCTCTTTCTCGCGCGCGAGCGGCAAGAACGTGCCATCCGCGTGCGCCTCCACCACGATCAGGTGGAAGCTGTTGCTGCCGAGATCGAGCGCGGCGATCCGCATGCTCAGCGATGCTCGGCCCGGGCGGGATCGCCGCGGCGGCGTCGGGCCCGCTCCAGGGTGAGCTCTTGGAGGCGGCGCTGGAGCGAGCGGTGATCTCGCCCGCCGAGGCGATGCCAGTTGCCGTCCGCGTCGAGCTCCCAGGCGTGCTCGTCATCGCCGAGTGCCAGCTCCAAGAGGTCCTCGAGGTGCGCACACAGCTCGAGGTCACAGACGGGAACGAGCGCCTCGATGCGACGGTCCAAGTTGCGTTCCATCAAGTCCCCCGAGCCGATCACGTAGCGCACCGCATTCGCCCCTTGTGGCACGGGAGGCCGCTCGGGCGCCACGGGCTCACCGTGCTCGTCGAGGTAGGTGGCACTCTGCAAGGCGCGCAGCTCGGCCGCCGGCTCGCCGAAGCGATAGATGCGGGAGTGCTCGAGGAAGCGGCCGACGATCGAGCGGATCGTGATCGTCTCAGACAGCCCGGGGATGCCCGGGCGCAGCGAGCAGAGCGAGCGCACGATCCCCGCGACGCGCACCCCCGCCTGGCTGGCGCGATAGAGACCGTCGATGATCTCAGGGTCCGTCAGGCCGTTGCATTTAAGGACGATCCGGCCAGCTTCGCCGCGCTCGATCTCGCGCTCGACCTCCTCTAAGAACCAGGCGCGGAAGCGCTCGGGAGCAAGGATCAGCCGCCGCGCCCGGGTCGGGCGCGAGAAGCCCGTCAGGTGGTTGAACAAATCCGTGAGGTCCGCGCCGAGCTCGGGCGAGGAGGTGAGCAGGCCGAGGTCCTCATAGATCTTGGCCGTGTCGGAGTTGTAATTGCCCGTGCCGATGTGGCAGTAGCGGCGGATGCCGTCGTCCTCCCGACGCACGACGAGCGCCGTCTTGGAATGGGTCTTCAGCCCGACGACGCCATAGACGACGTGAACACCGGCCTGTTCGAGTTGGCGGGCCCAGACGATGTTGCGCTGCTCGTCAAATCGCGCCTGTAGCTCGACGAGCGCCGCGACCTGCTTGCCCGCCTCGGCAGCGCGCGCGAGAGCGGCCACGAACGGCGCGTCGCCGGAGGTCCGATACAGCGTCTGTTTGATCGCGAGCACGTCGGGATCTGCGGCCGCCTGGAAGATGAACGCCTCGATGGAGCCGGCAAAGGAGTCGTAGGGGTGCTGGACCAGCACATCCCGCTCGCGCAGCACGGCGAAGAGGTCGGCCGGCTCGTCGCTGTCGGTGGCGAGGCCCTGCGGCACGACCGGGGCCCAGTCGGGCGCCGACAGCTCGGGCCGATCGAGCTTGGTCAAACTCCACAACGCTCCAAGATCGAGCGGCGCCGCGTTGCCATAGACGTCGTCGGCGCCGAGCTCGAGCTCGCGCAGCAACAGCTCGAGCATCTCATGATCGGCCTCGGGATCGATCTGCAGACGCACCGCCCGGCCGAAGCGCCGGCGGCGCAACTCGAGCTCCACCTGTTCGAGCAGGTCGTCGGCGTCCTCGTCGTCGAGGTCCAGGTCCGCGTTGCGGGTCACGCGAAACGCGTGGTGGGCACCGATCGACATCTCGGGGAAGAGCTGATCGAGGTTGCCGGCGATCACCTGCTCGAGAGGAATGAAACGCTCCCCATCGGGCAAGGGAACAAAACGGGGCAAGAGTGGCGGGACCTTGACCCGGGCAAAGCGCCGCTGATGGGACTCGGGGTCCTCCACCAGCACGCCGAGGTTGAGCGACAGATTTGAGATGTAGGGGAACGGATGTCCGGGATCGACCGCCAATGGGGTGAGCACGGGGTAGATGTCCCGTTCGAAGATCTCTCGCAGCTGCTGGCGCGCCTCGTCATCAAGACGCGCATAGTCGAGCAGGCGCACGCCCGCTTCACTCAGTCCCCCGAGCAAGGAGGCGAAGATCTCGGCCTGGCGAGCTTCCATCGCGCGGACCCGCTCACGGAGCCCTGCCAGCTGGCCCGTGACGCTCAAGCCGTCCGCCGAGCGGGCACGGACCCCGGCGGCGAGCTGGTCCTTCAGCCCCGCGACGCGCACCTGGAAGAACTCGTCTGAGCCGGTGGAGCAGATCGCGAGGAACTTCACCCGCTCGAACAGCGGCTCGCACTCATCGTCGGCGAGGTCCAAGATCCGCTCAGCGAAGTCCACCCAGGCGACCTCGCGGTTGATGAAGCGCTCGGGGCCGTATTCCAACGGGGACTCGCAGGCGCTATCACTGGTGGGCGTGGATGGAGCCGACGCGAACGAGACGATCCCCGGGGTCGCGCCTGGAGCTGAGTCGTCGGGGCCAACCGTGCCGACGCCGCTTCGCGATTCGCTCGTCACCCAGCCCAACCTACCGCGCAACGAGATCGCCAAGACCGAGCTCGCCGAGCCCGCACGGCACGGTTCGGACACGCGCCGCCTGAAGCTTCGCTACCTGCGCACGGGTCCCGCACCGAGCGACCCCGGCCTCAAGATCGTGCGCGGCGGCACGCTCGATGCGGCGGAGCTGTTCATGCACGCGCTCCGCCACCACCGCATCTATGGCGTGTATGGGATCTCGGTCTTCGGTCTCGAGAGCCTCGCGCTCGACCAGCTCGCGCGGCAGGCGCCCCTCAGCTGCTTCGAGCAGCTCAGCGTCTTTCGGGTCGGCGACGTCGTCCACGGCGGCGTGCACCTCGAGCCGACCGGCCACGACGTGCGCCATTACACCTTGATCTGTGAGGACTTCCACGAGGGCGTGCGCCACCTGCTCGCCTGCCGCCAGGAGGTCATCGGCAACCGCCACTACCGCGGAGCGGCGCTCCCGGTCGCCGAGGCACCCGAGATCGATCTGTTCGCGGACCTGAACGCCGAGGACGACGACGGACTCGGATGGTCGACCCTGCTGTATGCCCGCGACCCTGCCGCGGTGGTCCCCGGCGCGGTCCTGCTGGCAGGCGACCATGAGGCGCGTGCCGCGGTGCGCGTGATCAGCGTCGACAAGGACGGCCAGATCCACTTCGCCCTGACGCGCCAGGTGAGTGAGCGCTAAGAAACGCGCGCCCTCACGCGGCGCGCGCCGACCACCCGGACTCGCACGCGGCGCGGTGATGCGCGCCAGATGACCCCGCCGGCGGCGCAGCATCCACGCCGCCCCAGGCTCACCTCACCCTTCGCGTTTGGCCGCTTCGGCTGCCGCCGATCTCACTGCGGCGAGTCTCTCGAGGATCTCGTCGGTCGCAAAGCCAGGACTTGCGACCCAGCGCAACACGTCGCGCTCCGCCGCGACGATCGCGTCGGCGACGGCGGGGAGGCGATCGACGAGGTCGCTTGGCACGGCGAGCAGGCCGTGCTCGTCACCGTGCAAGACATCGCCCGGCGCGACCTGCATATGGTCGAGCACGACCGGCACGTTGATCGCGTGCAGGTGCGCGTAGGCGTGGCTGACGGCGGCCCCGCCGCCATAGGCAACAAAGCCGAGACCCCGCAGCTGCTCGAGGTCTCGAACCGCGCCGTTCGTCGCGATGCCCACCGCGCCGAGCTGGCGAAACAGCGTTGCCTGCATCTCGCCGAGGAAGGCCCCGTGGCCCGGGCGCTCGTCCTCGTCCACAATGACGAGGACGACCGGATCATCCATGGCGGCGACCGCTTCATACAGCGCGGCACGCTGTTGGGCGTCGGGGTGCTTCTCGCGCGAGCCCATCGTGGCAGTCACCGCCCGCCCAACGAGCGGACCCGCCCCGCCGACCAGGTGCGTCAGGCCGTGCCCGCAAAACCCCACCTCGAAGCCCCGGACCCCGAACGCCTCGATGGCATTGGACAGCGTTGGGCTGTCATAGCCCGCCAGGCGGGCGAGCGCCTCGCTCACTTTTGCCCGGAGCCGTCGCGGCCCGACATCGCCTGGACCAACAACAAGAGCGCCGAGTGGTCGAGCGAGCCCCCACCACGGGCACGGAGCGCTGCCATCAGCTCGGCCACGAGGCCGCCGAGCGGCAAGGAGACGCCCACCTCCCGGGCGGTCGCCAACAAATTGCCGAGGTCCTTGTGGTGCAGGTCGACCCGGAAGCCGGGCGTGAAGTCCCCCGCCAGCATCGAGGCCCGCTTGCGGTCGAGGATCCGGTTTCCGGCCAGCCCGCCTGCCAACACGTCCAAGGCGGCAGGAACGTCCACGTCGGAGGCCTGCAGCAAGACGGTGGCCTCGGCCACCGCCTCGATCACGCCGGCGACGACGAGCTGGTTCGCCACCTTGACCGTCTGGCCCGCCCCGTCCCCGCCGACATGGGCGACCGTCGAGCCCATTGCCTCAAGCAGCGCTCGAGCCGCCTCGAAGTCCTCGGCCTTGCCGCCGACCATGATCGACAGGCTGCCCTCGATCGCCCCCGCCTCGCCACCGCTCACGGGCGCGTCGAGCGGGCGCAGGCCGCGCGCACGCGCCGCCGCTGAGACCCGCCGGGCGACGGGCGGGGCGATCGAGCTGTTGTCGATGTAGAGCAGACCCGCCTTCGCCGAGGCGAGCAATCCCTCCTCAGCGAAGGCGACCTCTTCTACCTGCGGCGAGTCGGGCAGCATCGTGATCGCCACCTCAGCACCCTCGAGCGCTGCCTTGATCGTTCCAGCCCTGTTGCCGCCGGCCTCGACGAGGGCGTCGAGCCCCTTGTTCACGACGTCGAACCCGGTCACCTCGTGGCCGGCCTTCAACAAGTTGCGAGCCATCGGGGCGCCCATCACCCCGAGGCCGATGAATGCGACCTTCACCCTTGTGCTCCTTGTTCGCTTGGACCTTGCGGTGGTGCTGCGTCCATGGCGGCGCGCTCGAAGGCGGGCCGCCAGGAAAAGCTCTCAGCGCTCGGTCCGCTCGGGCGGTACTCACAGGCGACATAGCCGCCGTATCCGAGTTGGACGAGGCGCCCGAGCGCCTTGTGGAAGTCGATCGTCCCGCTCCCCGGCTCGTGGCGGCCGGGCGCATCGGCGATCTGCACGTGGTCGATGTAGGCGTAGTTCCGCTCGAGCTCGGCGGTCGGGTCCATCTGCTCCATCGCCACGTGGTAGAGGTCGCACAGCCACCCGATCGCTCCGGCGCCCTCGGCCCGCACCTTCTCACACAGCGCGATGGCCTCGTCGGGCGTGCGCAATGGGTAGGAGGGGCTATCGACGCGGTTCTGGGTCTCGACGACGACGCGCGCCCCGATGATCGCGGCCGCGTTGGCGGCGAGCACCAGGCGCCCGATGGCGAGGTCATCTTGGCCAGCTCGCGTCATGCCCTCAACCTCGTTGCCATACAGCACGTTCATCACGCGCGCGCCCTGGCGCGAAGCGATCCCCGTCGCGCACGCCAAGTTGTCGGAAAAGCGCTGGTCTACGCCCGGGTGCGAGGCGATGCCCCGTTCTCCCGCCGCAAGGTTGCCGCCGTCCAAGTTGAGCGCGATCAGCGCGACACCCGCCTCGCGGATCGCTTCCTCAAGATCCGCGACCTCCTGATCGGCTGGGACTGGGTCGGCAAAGGGCCACCACAGCTCGATCGCAGAGAAACCGGCCGCCGCCGCCGCGGCGGGGCGTTCGAGCAGGGGGAGCTCGGTGAAGATGATCGAGCAGTTGGCGGCGAATCTGAGAGCCATCGCGCTAGGCCTCGGTGATCGCCGCCGGGGCATAGGCCGAGCGGACGAGGTCGAGTTCGAGCGCGAGCGCGGCGCGCAGCAGGCGCAGCTCGACCGCGACCGTGACCATCTTGAAGCCCTGCTCTACCGCCCGGAGCGCCGTGCGACCTTCATAACAGTGCAGGCCGGGGATGACGCCGTGGGCCTCGCAGGCCGCGCGGATGTCCTCAAGCACCGAGACGAACTCGGGCGCGTCGACCGAGCCGGGTGGCAGGCCGAGCGCGAGGGAGAGGTCCGACGGGCCGACGTATGCCGCCGTCACGCCCTCGGTCGTGACGATCTCCTCCAAGTTGGCGATCCCGCGCTGGGTCTCGATCATGACGATGCAGGCGACCTGTTCGAGCTCGTAGGGATCCGAGCTCTCAGCAGTGATCGAGGCACGGTAGGGGCCGAATGAGCGCGTGCCCCGCGGTGGGAAGCGGCAGGCCTCGACGGCGCGGCGGGCCTGCTCACGGCTCTCCACGAGCGGCACGATGACGCCCCGCGCCCCGGCGTCGAGCGCCTTCATGATGAGCGCCGGGTTGCTCTCGGCCACCCGGGCGATCGGCACGCTGCCACCGGCCTTGACGGCCTGCATCATTGAGACCAGGTTGCCAGCATGGGTCTGGCCGTGCTGCATGTCCACGCAGACGTAGTCGGGCTTGACCGAGGCGAGCACCTCGGCGATCAAGGTGTCGCTGACGCTGCACCAGATGCCGAGTGCCGCCTTGCCATCCCGCCACGACTCACGCAAGAACTGTTCCACTACTTACTCCCCCTCTGTTTCCAACGAGTACCCCCGGACCTGGCGCAGGCCGCTCGTGGCAGAACCGTCGAGGGCTCGCCACCCGGCACCGGTCACCACCTGGGCCTTTTCAGCTCATAACTCGGATCGAAGCGCTGCCGGTACCCGGTGTCGTCGCGCCGGCGCACCGAGCACGACGCGTACTGCTCGGCGAGCTCGCCGAGCGCGTCGCGATCGAGGGTGACGCCGAGTCCGGGCGCTGTTGGCACGCTGATCGCCCCGTTCTTGAAGACCAATCGCTCCTTGACCACATCCTCGCCCTGCAACCAGGGCGTGTGCGTGTCACACGCGTAGTTGAGGTTCGGCGTCGCCGCGGCGAGATGGGTCATCGCCGCCAGGCTGATGCCGAGGTGCGAGTTCGAATGCATCGACAGTCCGATCGAGAAGGTCTCGCACAGCCCTGCCAGTCGCCGCGAGCCGCTCAGACCACCCCAGAAGTGGTGGTCCGACAAGATGATCTGCACGGCGTTCGCCGCGACGGCAGGAGGCACGTGCTCGAGCTCGACGACGCACATGTTCGTCGCGAGCGGCATCGCCGCAACGGCGGCGACCTGCGCCATGCCGGCGATTGTCGGCGTCGGGTCCTCGAGGTACTCGAGGTGGCCCTCGAGCGCCTTTGCGACGCGGATCGAGGTCTCCACTCCCCACGCCGCGTTCGGGTCGATGCGGACCTTGTGCTCGGAGAACGCCTCGGCGAGTGCGATGGCCGCTTCGATCTCCTCATCAGGCGGGAACACCCCGCCCTTCAGCTTCAGCGCGCTGAAGCCGTAGCGCTCGACCATGCGCGACTCCTGGGCGACGATGCCCTCCGGGTCGAGCGCCTCGCCCCAGTCATCGGGGCCATAACCCGGAGCGATCGGGTGCTCGCCATAGCGGTAGAAGAGGTAGGCGCTGTAGGGAACCGCTGCGCGCACCGCACCGCCGAGCAGGTCGGACACCGGGCGGCCGATGCGTTTTCCCTGGAGGTCGAAGCAGGCGACCTCGAAAGCGGCGAAGGTCTCCTCGACGGCCCGGGAGTAGTGGCTCGTGCGCACCTCGGCGTGCGCGAGCTGCTCGCCGAGGGCGACGGCCACGCGCCGATGCAGCTCGTGGAGCGAAAACGGGTCGAGGCCGATGAGCATCTCGGCGGCAGAGCGAAGCCGGGCTAAATGCTTGAGCTCGCCGTAGGTCTCCCCGAGACCGATGAGACCGTCCCCGGTTTCGCACTCGATGATCGCCCGCAGGGCGAAGGGCTCGTGCATCCCGTTCGAGTTCAGCAATGGCGGGTCCTTCATGGCCACGGGGGTGACCCGCACCGCCGAGATCTGCTCGCTGCGCGCGCTCATCGGGCCGACTCCGCCGCGTCCTTCCGGCCGGAATCGCCACCGGTCGGCTCGTCGGGATCGCTCGGGTCGATGCCACCGAAGTCCGCGAGCAGCTCCTCGGCCCAATCCTCGGCATTGTCTTGTGGGTGATAGCCGAGCTCGAGCATCGGGGCGAGGTCCCACCACCGGCGCGTGTTCGCCGAGATGGCATAGAAGACCTTGTAGCCGAGCTCCGGACTCCGAAGACACGCGTCCACCAGGCCGGCGGCATCCCTCGGGCTCAGCCAGCTGCCGAGCATCCGCGGCACCCTCGGCACGTCGAAGCACGAGCCGATGCGCAAACACGCCGCCTTCATGTCAAAGCGCTCGAAGTACAACCGGCACAGCGACTCACCGAAGATCTTCGAGACCCCATAGAAGGAGTCGGGACGGTCATGGGCCCCGGCGATCCCGGGGGCCGAGCGTGGCGCGAAGCCGTTCGCGTGGTTGCTGCTCGCGAACACGAAGCGCTCGACGCCGGCGAGCCGCGCCGCCTCGAGCACGGCGTGGGTCCCCTCAATGTTCGCCGCCAGGACGTCGCCGAAACTATCTCGTGGACTGATCGCGCCCGCAAGGTGCACGACGCCGAAGGCGTCCTGCATCACCGACGCGAGCGCGTCCGTGTCTCGAATGTCGGCAACCACGGCGTCGGGCTCCTCGGGGATCGCGCGTCGGTCCAAGAGGCGCAGGTCCCAGCCCAAGGGGCGCAGCCCGCTGCGCAGGTAGGTTCCGATGCGCCCCGCTGCCCCGGTAATGACCACGACCGCCAATTCAGCTCCCATCCTCGCCGGCGGCCCGGGCCGCAGTGCCGGTCCGCCAGCCCTCCCGCTCGATGCTCTCCTTCGCGCGCAGCAAGAGCGCGGTGAGCTCTCGTTCACGCCCCTGTTCGATCCGTCCGATCGGCACGGACAGGCTGACGGCGTCGCGGGGCACGCCGGCCGTCGTGTGCAGAGCGATGCCCATGCAGCGCACTCCGATCGTGTTCTCCTGGCGGTCGAGCGCGTAACCACGCTGGCGCGTCTCGGCGAGGTCCTCCAAGAGCGCCGAACGATCGGTGATCGTCGAGGGCGTCAACGCCTCGAGGCGCGCCGGTAAGAGCTCCATCAGCTCCTCGTCACTGCGCTCGGCGAGCAGCGCCTTGCCCAGCCCGGTGGCGTGCGCCGGGAGCCGGTGGCCGATGCGCGAAATCACGCGCAGCTCATGGGAGGCGTCTCTTGTGGCGAGGTAGACCACGTCGCGGCCATCGAGGCGTGCCATATGCACCGTCTCGGTGCTCTCGGCCGCCAGCCAGTTCAAGGTGCCCGCCGCGCTGACGACCGCGTCGTCGCCGTCGATATAGGACATGCCGACGAGCAGCGCCCGCAACCCGAGCCCATACAGCGTGCCCGTCCGGTCCACCTCGACCCATCCCGCATCGGCGAGGGTGCGCAAGAGGGCATGCAGGCTGCTCTTAGGATGGCCGAAGATCTCATGCAGATCCCGCAGGCTGTGCATTCCGCCCGAGCGGGCCAGGTACTCGACGAGCTCCAAGGTACGCGCCGCGGACTTCACCGGCTGATGCGAGGCGGCGAGCTCGTTGCGCACCACGTCGGGCCGCTCCCTCTCGCCGCTCCCTCTCCCACCTCCTGGCGCCACCGTTTTCCTCAACTCTCTCCGGGGTCCGCTGGCCTGCGCCATCCGGCGCAGTCTCACCACGCTCCCCTACAACCGCTGGTGTGAGCAAGAACCGCCTCGAGGCCGTCACCTTGGCCCACACCGCTCGGCCGGCCGGCCCCCCAAGCCTCGTCGCTCGGGGGGCCGGACCCAGCCCTGTCTTCTTACTTCGGACTACTGCTGTTTGTGGCTCAGGGCTACTTGTGCCCGTGCGTCCACAGCGACTGGGCCTGGTCGAGCGCCGAGCAGAGCTGGTCGAGCCACTGCGCCGGCGTGATCTGACCCGTCATGACCTCCTGCCACAGCGGGTCCGAGTTGTTCTGGATCGCGCCGTACTGAGGCAGGTAGTTGGGCAGCGACACCGCGTAGGTGTTCTTGGACGACAGCGCTGCCAAGAGCGCACCGACTGGCTGCTGCTGGTGAACCCACGCCTGCTTCAACACGTTCTTGTTCGCGGGCAACTGGCCGACGTTCTTGTTCCAGTAGCCGTTCGCCTCCGCACCAAGCAAGAACTGCTCGAACTTCCAGGCTTGGGCCTGGTGCTTGGAGGCCTTGAAGATCCCGTAGGTGTCAAGGCCCGGTGCCGCCATCGTCACGCGACCGTGGTTGAAGGGACCTGCCGGGTCGGGCTCACCGACGAGGTTCTGCTTGCCGCCCACGGCCGCCACGTTGCTCGCGTACGAGCCGAGGTTGTGCAGCATCATGCCGACCTTGTTCGAATCGAACTCGGCCACCATCTGCAGATAGGAGTTATCCACATCTGCAGCCGACGTCGCCTTCTTGTACAGCCCCACGAACTTCTGCAGGAACTGCAGCACGCGCGGGCTCTGGAGGCTGGTCTTGCCGTTCGGCTGGAAGAAGCGCTCCAAACCGGCGTAGGAGATCATCTCATCGATCAGCTGCGTCGTCGCGCCCGCCGCGCCGCGCATCGTGAAGCCATAGATGCCCTTGTTCGCATTCGTCAGCTTCACCGCGTCCGTGAAGAACGCGTTCCACGTGGTCGGGCAGGTGACCCCGGCTGGCCGGAGGATGTTGAGATTGCACCACAGCGTGGCCGGCACGCCCGAGAAAGGCAGCGCGTACAGCGTCTTGCCGTTGGGCGAGATCGCCTGCGTCGGCTTGAGCAGCGTCGGCAGGATCTGACCGTAGATCTTGCTGTTCTGGTAGTACTTGTTGAGCGAGATCAGCGCGTTCTGAGCGATGATCGCCGACAGGTCCCCGCCGGGGATCGCCGCGATGTCCGGCGGCGAGCCGCCCTGGATCGCCGTGTCGTACTTCTCGAGCACCGAGGTGTCCGGGATGCCGACGTACTTGACTTTGATGCCCGGGTTCTGGCGCTCAAAGATCGGAATCAGGTGCTCATACAGCGGGGTGCGCGGCCCACCGTTGTCGTCCCAGAAGGTGATGGTCACCGACTGGGTCCTGTGGGCGACCGCGCGATGCGCGTTCGACGCCGAGGCGGCGCCGACGCCGATGCCGGTCGCTGCCATCGAGCCTGCGGCGAGACCGACCGCCAGGCGTCCTACATATCTATTCATGCCACCCCCATCTCGTTGGCTTCCCTGTGGCTTTCTGGTACTGCTTCGCGATGTGTCATCGCGACCTGTGGTCGTGGCGCCATGCGACCCCACGTCCCCCCATCGTCCGCGCTCTCCGCGGCCAACACCGCACCGAGGACAGCTCGTGACGCTCCAAGACCCGCTCAGCCCTTCACGGCGCCGAAGGTCAAGCCCTGCACCAGATACTTCTGGACGAAGGCGAAGATGACGACGACCGGCACGGCGGCGATCAGGCCGCCGGCGGCCAGTGCACCGAAGTTCACGCTGAACTCACCGATCGTGTAGTCGAGCCCCACCGGCAAGGTGAAGTGGTTCTGGCTCGACATGAACATCAGGGCGAACAAGAAGTTGTTCCAGCTGCCGATGAAGGCGAACGAGCCGATGGCGACGAAGGCCGGGCGCAGCAGCGGGAGCGTGACAGACAAGAACGCGCGCACCCGGGAGCAGCCGTCCACCATGGCCGCTTCTTCGAGCTCGACGGGGACATTGCGGATAAAGCCGCTCATCAACAGCGAGGTCAACGGCAGCTGGAAGACGATGTCGGCAATGATCAGCGCAAAGAGGTTGTCGATCAGCCCGAGGTGCCGGAAGATGACGAACAGCGGGATCAACAACATCACACCCGGCACGAATTGTGTGCAGAGCAGGATCAAGATCAAGGCACTGCGCCCGGCGAACTTGAAGCGTGCCAGCGCGTAGCCCGCCATGGCACAGATCACGTTCAGACCGATCAGCACGCCGACGCCCACCAGCATGCTGTTCTCAAAAAAGGTCCCGAACCCGAGGACGTTCCACACCTCTTTGAAATTCGCCAGCGTGATCGGCCACGGATAGGGATGATTCGACGTCGTCGGCCGGAAGGCGAAGACGACCATCCAATAAAACGGCACGATCGTGAACAGCAGGTAGAGCGTGAGCGGGACGAACAGGTGCAATCGGGCGGAGTTGAGCCGCCCCCGGAACTGTGTCCAGCCGCTGCCGCCCATACCGCGCACCGCTGGTGCCGTGATCGCGCTCATGTCCGATACCCCGTGGATGCCCCGAACTTGGAGAGTTTCAAATAGATCATTGAGAAGACGAACAAGATCGCAAAGCCCGCCATGGTGAGCGCAGCGCCATATCCAAAGTTGTGGTTATCGATCGCCTGGCGGGCTACGTAGAGCGGAAGGGTCGTCGTTTCAGTCCCCGGTCCGCCGTTGGTCAACGTGAAGAGCAGGTCGACGTTGTTGAACTCCCACACGCAGCGCAACAGCGTCGACAAGATGACCGCGTCGCGAAGGTGCGGCAGGATCACCCAGCGAAAACGCGTCCACGCATTGGCGCCATCGCAGTTTGCCGCCTCGATGAGCTCTCTTGGGATGCTCTGCAAGTCAGCGAGGATGATGATGGCGAAGAAAGGAACACCTCGCCACAACTCGGCGAGCACGGCGCCCCAAAAAACGGTGTGGGTGTCCGCCAAGATGGCAAATCCCCGCGGGGCAAGCCCGATATTCGACAGGTAGTTCACGATGCCGGCCTGCGGGTCGTACAAGAGGAGCCAGATCGTCGTCGTGAGCACGCCCGAGACCGCCCAGGGTGCAAAGACCGCCGCTCGGGTGAAGCCCCGCCAGCGGAAGGCTTCGTTCATGATGAGCGCCAGGATCATCCCGAGGATCAGCTGGAGCACGACCTCGGTGACCACCCACTTGCCCGTGAACAGCAAGCTCGACCAGAACAGCGGGTCGTGGCGCAGCATGGTGCTGTAGTTCGACCAACCCGCAAAGCCGTTCAAGAACGGCTCGACGATGTTGTAGTTCTGGAAGCTGTAGTAGACGACGCTCCCCACGGGATAGGCCACAAACGCCGCGATCAAGACGACGAGCGGCGAGAGCATGACGTAGGGCACCCAGCCCTTGCGCTTGCGACGCCGCCGTGCGGGCTCGCGGGCACCAGCGCGTAGCGACACGCGCTGCTCAGCCTCGAGCATGGTCTGCGTCACGCCCATTGGCGCGCCCCCCACGAAAAGGTCGTCGACCCCCGACGATCTATCAACACCTAGCCCCCCGCGAATCAACGTTCACATCTCTGAACGTCACCTATGTAGGTGAACGCATCGTAAGAAATCGCCCTCGGACTGTCAAGACTCCGCCGCGCCCGATCCGGTGGAATCGGGACAGAACTGCCGTGCCCCCTCCCGATGCGGCTTCGTCAGGGCATCAGCCGTCCGCCGTTGACCTCGAGCGACTGCCCCGTGATGTAACCGGCGAGGCGGTCGCTCGAGAGAAAGAGCACCGGCCCGGCACACTCTTCGGGCCGGCCCGCACGACCCATCGGGATCGTCGTCTCGATGCGTGCCAGCTGCTCACGCGAGGTCATCTCGGCATGGAACGGCGTGTCGAAGAGGCCCGGCCCGACGACGTTGACGCGGATGTTCTCACGGGCGAGCTCGGCGGCGAGACCCCGGCTGAAGGTACTGAGCGCGCCCTTGGCGCCCGCGTAGAGCACCGAGTGACCAGCTCCGCCGTTTCGCGCCGCGGACGAGGAGATGTTGACGATCGCACCTCCGCCGGAGGCTTTAAGGCGCGGGATGGCGGCGCGGCACATCTCGAACACGGATCGGTAGTTGAGCGCCGTGATCTTGTCGAAGAGCTCATCACTTGCATCGGCCACCGGGCTGCGCTGCACCATCGCCCCCGCGTTGTTGACGAGCACGTCGAGGCGCCCGAACGCTTCCTGCACCGCACCCACGAGGTGCTCGGACTCTCCAGAGACCGAAAGGTCGGCTCCAAAGGCCGCTGCGGTAACCCCGAGGCGCTGGGCACTGGCGGCGGCCGCCTCCGCGCCCCGTCGATCTGCGTGGTAGTGCAGCGCGAGCGCGCCCACGCCCTCGGCGGCAAAGCCGTCCGCGATGGCCCGGCCGAGTCCGCTACTCGCACCGGTCACGATGACGACCTTGCCGGAAAAGCCAAAGTCCACCGTCATCTCCTTTCCAAGGGCGCGCGCCGGACCGGAGAGCGGACAGGCAGTGAAGCGCGGCGCGCGCGGAGCGCTTGGCTCAGCGGTTGTAGCGCGGGAAGGTGCCCCGTACGTCAGCCCAGACGTCATCCACCGCGCTGGCGCTTGCCGCGTCGAGCGGCGGGCCGTCGGCTGCTTTGAGGTTCGCCCGCAGCTGCTCAGGGCTCGAAGCGCCGAGGATCACGCCGTCCACGACGGGCTGGGCGAGCAACCAGCGGAAGGTGAGCTCGATGAGACTGAGGCCGGCCGCCTCGGCGATCTCGCCGAGGCGCTCGGTCGCCGCCATCTGCACGCCCGTCCAGTAGCGCTCCCGGTAGTTCGCGTTGGCGGCAAAGCGCCCGGGCGGCGGCTCCACCTTGCCGCGGTGCTTGCCCGTCAACATGCCGCCGGCCAGCGGGTTGTAGACGAGGGTCGACACGCCGCGCGTCGCGGCGAACTCGGCGTACTCCTCTTCAAGGCCTCGACTGATCGGGTTGTAGAGCTGCTGGCCGATGCGCGGCTCCGCCCAGCCCTCACGCCGGCAGAGGTCGATCATGCTCGCCACCTGCCATGCCGCGTAGTTGGAGAAGCCCACGTGGCCGATCTTGCCCGCCTTTTCAAGGCTCGCCATCGCCTCGAGCGTCTCCTCAATCGGCACCGAGCGATCTGGCTGATGCAGGTAGTAGAGCTCGACGTGGTCGGTGCCAAGGCGCGCCAGGCTCTCGTCGATCGCCCGGCGGATCGCCGGCGCCCCGAGACCACCTCCGTCCGGCGCGTCGTCCATCTTGTTGCGCACCTTGGTCGCGATGGCCACCTCCTCGCGCCGCCCCCTGAGGGCGCGACCGAGCATCTCTTCTGACGCACCGCGGTTGTAGACATTGGCGGTATCGAAGTGGGTGATCCCCGCCTCGAGGGACATCGCCACCATCTCATCGACGCCAGCCTGGTCGACCTGGGAGCCAAAGGTCATCGTGCCAAGCACGAGACGCGAGCTCGCAAGGCCACCGGCGAGCACGCGCTGTTCGCGCGCCGGGCTGGTCGCCATCACCAGCCCGCCACGATGTTGGCGTCGACGTAGTCGAAGTTGAAGTCGTCCCCGAGGCCCGCCCGTTCGGGCAAGGAAACGTAGCCCTCTGCGTCCAGCGGATCGACGATCGAGTTGCGGTGCGGCGGCACGCGGTCGTAGTCAAAGTGCGGGTGCAAAAGGCCGCGCTCGTACCAGCGCCCGTTCTCCATCGCGCCCAGGAGCGCGAGATTCCCCGAGCCCCCTCCGTGCACCTCGGCCTCCATGTTGTAGGCATCGGCGAGGTGGATGATCTTGATCGCCGGGGTGATGCCCCCGGTGTCGTTCGCACCGACGCGCATGATGTCGCAGGCACCCGAGCTGATCCACTCGGCACGGGTGTGCACCCGCCCGGGTGCGGACTCCGGTCCGATCACCGGGATCTCGAGCTGCTCGGCGAGCCAGCGGTAGGAGCTGATCGAGGCCTCCTCCATCGGTTCCTCGTACCAGTAGTAGTCGAGCTCCTGCAGCGCCCGGCCGAGCTTCAGTGCTTGAAAGCGCGTGTACCAGTGGTTGGCGTCGAGCATCAAGGGAACATCGGGCCCGACGGCCTCGCGTACCGCCGCGCATGCGGCGGCGTCCATGTCGGGATCCGGTGCGCCCGGAACCGGCGGCATCCACGTGTGGAGCTTGATCGCCGAGTACCCCATGGCGATCAGCTGCTCGGCGAAGCGCCCGTAATCCTCGGGGGTCTTGAGGCCGCCCTCGATGTCATCCCCGCACATCGTGCTGCCATAGGCCGGCACTTTGGTGCGGGCACCGCCGAGCATCTTCCATACCGGCACGTTGAGCTTGCGCCCCGCCAGGTCCCACAGCGCCTGGTCGATGTAGCCGATCGCCCGATCGCTGAGCTGCCCGCCGCTGCCGCGCTGCATCCGGTAGAGGCGGTTCCAGAGGCGCTCACGCAAGAACGCGTCCTCGCCGGTCAACACCTTGCGGACGTAGCGGTCGAGCACATAGGGCCGCAACGCCTCGGCGCTGCAGCTCGAGTAGCCCTCGGCGCCGTCGTGGTCGCGCACGGTGACGATGGCGGCCTCGCTCGCCAGCTCGGGCCCCGGGTGGGTGTGCCCATCTGAGTCATTGACCGTCCAGCTCAGCGTCTTGAAGACGCGCACAGTGACGCTCTCGATCCTGGCCTCCACGGCTCCCCCTCCTCGTGCCGAACCCGGCTGCAAAGGCCGCGGATCACTGCGGTACGAACATTCGCTCCGGCACGGGCGCAACCGATTCCTCGCCCGCCCGCCGGCTTGTCGCTGGGGCGCGCCGCACGAATCGACACCGCTCCCCGAAGCGCTCGCACCGCTAGAAGATCCGATCAGCCCCTTGAACGTTGTTCATGTATGCGAACGTGCCTATGCTACGCTGACGTCCGCGTTGGCGTCAATGTCTGACACCTCCTCATCCCATTCATCTGCCTCATCCCATTCATCTGCCCGTGGCGTGCCACTTGCGCAGCGATCGACACCGGCTCGCTTGCCGGTTTCCTCGGGCGCACCGCCACCGCGACGCGTCGCAGCGAAGCTGCAGCATTGGTTTGTTCGGTGCCGGTCTGTTGGCTTGTGAACGCGACCGGGCGAGCGCGAGGCTGAGCTCATGACGGGCCAGAACGAAAACGGCAACCTGCGAAGCGCGCGCTGGTGGGCGCCAGACGACCTGCGGAGCTTCGGGCACCGGTCGCGTCTCCGCCAGATGGGCTACACCCCTGAGGATTTCCTCGGGAAACCGGTGATCGCGATTGTCGACACCGGGTCGGACATCAATCCTTGCCATCAGCACTTTCGTCAACGCGTCGAGGAGGTGAAGCGCGGCGTCTGGCAAGCCGGCGGCTTTCCCTTGCAGATGCCGGCGCTCTCGCTGTCCGAGCCGATCCAAAAGCCGTCAAGCATGCTGTATCGCAACTTGTTGTCGATGGAGGTCGAAGAGCTCCTGCGCTCCTACCCCATCGACGGCGCCGTGCTCATGGGTGGCTGCGACAAGACCACGCCCGCGCTCGTCATGGGGGCGACGAGCGCCCAGATCCCCTCGGTGTTCTTGCCGGCCGGCCCGATGCTGCGGGGCAACGCGCAGGGCAAGACCCTGGCGAGCGGCACCTCGGCCTGGAGGATGTGGGCCGACCGCCGAGCCGGGTTGATCGGACGCGCCGAGGTCGATGAGATCGAACAAGGCATCGCGCGCTCGGCCGGGCACTGCATGACGATGGGCACCGCCTCGACAATGACGGCGGCGACCGAGGCCCTCGGCCTCACGCTGCCCGGCGCGTCCTCGCTGCCCGCCGCGGACTCCCGCCACGCGCAAATGGCGGCACTCGCCGGTCGCCAGGCCGTCGAGGTCGTCCGCCTGGGACTCACGCCGGCGCGTATTTTGACCGAGGAGGCCTTCGACAACGCGGTCACCGTCGTCGCGGCCCTCGGCGGTTCCACGAACTCGGTGATCCACCTCATCGCCATGGCGAGGCGCGCCGGGATCCAGCTCGGCCTCGAGCGCTTCGACGAGCTGTCACGGCGGGTGCCGACTCTGGCCAACCTCGCGCCGTCCGGTGAGTACCTGATGGAGGACTTCTTCTACGCCGGTGGCCTCCGCGCGTTGATGGCCCGCATTGCGGACCTCTTGCACCTCGACGCGCTGACCGTCAACGGCCAGACGATCGGCCAGCAGATCGCGGGCGCCGAGGTCTATAACGACGACGTCATCCGCACCCTCGACAATCCGCTATGGCCAGAGGGCGGCCTCGCGGTGCTGCACGGTAACCTCGCCCCCGACGGCGCCGTCATCAAGCAGACGGCCGCCGCCGCCGAGCTCTTGGTGCACACCGGCCCTGCGGTCGTCTTCGAGAACTACGACGACATGGCGGCGCGCATCGACGACGAGAACCTCGAGGTCGGCCCGGACTCGGTTCTTGTGCTGCGCCAGGCCGGTCCGATCGGCGGCCCGGGCATGCCCGAGTGGGGACAGCTCCCCCTTCCGGCCAAGCTGCTACGCGAGGGGATCCGGGACCTCGTGCGCATCTCCGACGCCCGGATGAGCGGCACGAGCTATGGCACCTGCGTGCTCCACGTCGCGCCCGAGTCCGCCGCCGGAGGCCCACTCGCGCTCGTGCGCACCGGGGACCTCATCACCTTGGACGTGCCCGCTCGCCGCCTCCACCTCGAGGTGAGCGACGAGGAGCTCGAGCGCCGGCGGGCGGCATGGACGCCACCACCGGCGCACTACGAGCGGGGCTGGGGCAAGCTCTACAGCGACTCGACCGGTCAGGCGAACGAAGGCTGTGACCTCACCTTCCTCCAGGCCGGCCCGCCGACGCCCGAGCCGGCGATCCACTGAGGCGACCCGGCTGAGCCGGCCCGGAACCGGGCCGGCTCAGCCGAACTCGCTCGAGGGAGGCGTCAGGCCGTCGCGCCCGTTGCCTCAATGAAGCGGCTCACGATCGAACGGAACTCCTCGGGCAGCACGCTGGCGGGCGGGCGGACCGTCGGTGCGCAGATGTCGAGCTGAGCGAGCGCCTCTTTGACTGCCGAGACGTTGTAGGCCGAACCGTCCCGGGCACGCAGGCGCTCGAAGGGCTCGACGAGCGCAACGAGCTCACGGGCACGCGCGTAGTCGCCGGCCTCCAGGGCGCCGAGCAGCTCGAGGGAGAGCTTCGGCACGACGCCGGCGAGCCCGGAAGTGAAGCCCACCGCGCCAGACGCGGCGAAAGAGACGGCCCATCGCTCGGCAAGACCGCACACGAGTGCCACCTTGTCGGGGTCGCTGCGTTGGACGAGATCGGCGAAGGCCGGCGGGTCACCGACGGCGTACTTGATGCCGACGACTCCCTCGAGCCCGGCCAAACGGGCCACCTCCTCGACGCTGCGGCGGACGTCGCGCACATACGCGCACAGGGCGATGTCGGGCACGGCCTGGTGGATCGCCTCGTGGTAGTTGATCCAACCCTCGCCCGAGATGAACGGGTCGAGCGGCTGGTGCACCATGACGACCGCGCAGCCAAGCTCGCGGGCACGTCGGGTCTGGTGGATCGCCGTCGCGAGATCACGCCCGACGCCGGGCATGACGACCGCGCCGTTGGCGCGCTCCACGGTGATCGCCACGCTCTCGTCCCATTCGGCCTGGCTGAGCGCGTTGAACTCGCCGGTGTTGCCGGCGGGGACGAGCACTGAGATGCCGCCCTCGACGAGGCGGTCGACCACCTTCTCCATGGCCTTGGCGTCGACGCCCCCCGAAGCATCGAACGGCGTCGCCGTCACCGCGACCACCGTCGCCAGCGCGCTCGGCCGGATCGTTCCGCCACCTGCCATCTGCCTGCCTCCTCGTTGCCCTGGCGACAGGGCGTGCCCCCCGTCGTGTCGCATCCAGCGTGCCAGAGCGCCCGGGGACAGCGAAAATCGTCCCCTCGGCCAGCCCACCGCGTGGGCGGGTGGCACGCGCGACCAGCAGCACCGTGATCCATCCCACGCGTGCGGCGGCCAACTTCACGCGCAACGCTCCAAGTGGCGCGCCGAGGGTCGCGACAGCTCACCCCGGTTGGCGCGCCGTGACACGTGGCGTGCAGCTCCGAGTCGGGCTCAGCGGCCGCGTGTCTCGGTAAGCGCCCGCTCGTTCGCCACCTTGCGAACCGCAGCGGCAACCGCTGGCGCGACCGCTTGGTCGAACACGCTCGGGATGACGTAGCCCGCATTCAGCGCCTCGGGAGCGACGGCGCTCGCGATCGCCCGGGCGGCGGCCACCAGCATCTCATCGGGGATATCGCGCGCGCCGCAGTCCAACAGGCCCCTGAATACGCCCGGGAACGCGAGCACGTTGTTGATCTGGTTGGGAAAGTCTGAGCGTCCCGTCGCCACGACCGCGGCATGCTTGCCCGCCTCGATCGG
Source organism: Actinomycetes bacterium (assembly GCA_021809805.1). Lineage (GTDB taxonomy): Bacteria > Actinomycetota > Acidimicrobiia > Acidimicrobiales > Bog-793 > JAKABX01. Next base: position 4,170 of record JAJZKA010000029.1, on the reverse strand, counting down.
GTCAACCTCAGGATCGGGGTTCGCCAGCGCGAAGACGATCGCATCGTCCGCCATTCGCGCGATGTCGTCGCCGACGAGCAGGTTCGACGCGGAAACGCCGATGAAGACATCGGCACCGCCGAGCACTTCGGCGAGAGTTCCCGCAATGTTGTCCGGATTGGTCTGCTCGCCGATCCAGGCGCGAACCGGATCCGATGCGGTGCGTGCACGCGTGAGCGCGCCGTGGCGATCACAAGCGATGAGGTTGCGGGCGCCCTCGAGCTGCAAGAGCCGGATGATCGCGCTCCCTGCCGCCCCCACCCCGGACAGCACGATGCGGACGTCGGCGAGCTTCTTGTTGACAATCAAGAGCGCGTTCATCAACGCAGCGAGCACGACGATTGCGGTCCCGTGCTGGTCGTCGTGGAAGACCGGAATATCGAGCTCGTCCCGCAAGCGCCGCTCGATCGCAAAACAACGCGGCGCGGCGATGTCTTCGAGGTTGATCCCGCCATAGACGGGGGCGATCGCCTTCACGATCTCGACGATCTTGTCCGGGTCCTGGGTATCCAGGCACACCGGCCAGGCATCCACGTTGCCAAAGTGCTTGAACAGCGCCGCCTTGCCCTCCATCACCGGCAAGGCCGCGGCCGCGCCGAGGTTGCCGAGGCCGAGGACCGCCGAGCCGTCGGTGACCACGGCGACCGTGTTCTTCTTGATCGTGAGGTTCCGAGCAACCTCGGGCTGCTCGGCGATCGCCAGGCAGATGCGGGCCACCCCTGGCGTGTAGGCCCGCGACAGATCATCGCGGTGGCGGAGCGGCACCTTCGGGTTCACCTCGAGCTTGCCGCCGAGGTGGATCAAGAAGGTGGTATCCGAGACGTGGCCGACCTTGACACCAGCCACGGCGCCGACCGCGTCGCGGATGCGATCGACATGCGCAGAGTCGATCGCGTTGCAGGAGATGTCGAGCACGACCTTTTGGTCGCGGCTTTCCACCAGATCGAGCGCAGTGACGAGCGCGCCCGCCCCGCTGATCACCCCCACGAGCTCGCCTGAGGCGTTCGTCGTGGCGGGCGCCTCCACGCGCAGCGTGATCGAGTACCCGACGCTGGTGCTGGCCATCGCAGCTCCCCTCTCGCTCGCGCGCCTCCGGCGCACTCGGTCTTCCCCTTTGTGGATACTAACTTCCACTTTGCGGATTCGCTAATCCACCGCGTGCCGACCATCGAGCACGCGCGGGACCACGCTATGGCCCTGACGTGCGCTCGTGCGCCCGGGCCGCCGGCCGATCACGGCGCGACCGGCAGCGCCCGCACGCAATAGGGCCGCTCGAGCGCGACCTGTCCACCCGTCGGCCGCGGGATGCCATCGTCGCCGAGCGCGAAGACCGCGACGTTGCCGGAGTCCTGGTTGGCGACGTAGAGGAAGTCCCCGATGACCGCAAGGTGGCGCGGGACCGCCCCACCGCAGTCGATCTCGGCGACGCGACGGGGCGAGGCGTCGGCGAGTGAGAAGACCGCCACGGTGTCCGGCCCGCGGTTGGCGACGTAGCAGAAGCGGCCGTTTTCGCTGACTGCCAGCTCTGACGGCGCGTTATCCCCCGCCCCGGCACGCTCTGACGCCGGCACCGCACCGGCAAAGCGCGCCGTGCCGGCAGAGCGGTCGAAGTCGAATTGCATCAGGGTCGAGTCGAGCTCCCCGGTGACGAGCAGGCGGTCTTGTCCAACGGGCCGCAGATGACGGGGCCCTGAGCCCGCCGGCGCCTTGTTGGCAGCGACCAGCCCGAGCCGGCCGGTACCGGCATCGACGCGATAGGACCACAAGGTGTCGGTGCCGAGATCGACCAGCACCACGAGCGCGCTATCGGGTACTGGCCAGCAGAAGTGCGCGTGCGCGTGCTCCTGGCGCTCGGCGTTCGGCCCGGAGCCCTCGGGCAGGACCAGATCGCAGTGCTCGCCGATCGCGCCGGTCGCCGTGAGCCGGTGCACGCTCAGGTGTCCGCTCGAATAGTGGGCGGTGAACAAAAAACGCGACGCGTCATCCACGCTCACATGGCAGGCCCCCGAACCCCCGCTGCGCACCTCGCCGAGCGACTCGAGGCTTCCGTCGCTGTGCACTGCGAACGCCGCCGCGCCCGCATCGGGCCGGGCGCGACAGGTGTACAGGTGTCGGCCGCTGCGATCCCGCCCGACGAAGCTCGCGCCCTCGGTCAAGGCGTGTGCACCGCTGGGAACGAGCGCGCCCGTGGCGGCGTCTTGGACAAAGCCATGGACGCCGTCGCTCGGCCCGCCCGGCGCAGCGAGCGCGCTCGAGATGTAGACGCGTCGTCCCGGGCTCATCGCGCCACGCCCATCACTCGAGCCGCAGACGGCCGCCATGTGCTTGGGAATGTGTCCCCGTTGTGGCGTGACAGGTCGCTTCGAAGGGATCGAAGCGACCTGTCACGCGATGCCGACGATGTCATCGCGACCTCCTGGCATGGTTCGTGATGCGAACGATCCTTGCATCTGGCCCCTTTGCGGCGCAATGTGTCGATCCCGATCGACGCCGAGGCGATGCGCTGCTACGGTGCGGCCGCAAGGGCGGGCCCCATCGCGCGGCCCGAACGCGGCGACGGCACCACGGCCGGCCGTGCCGCGGGTACCGCCGCCGTCTCCGGCGAGCACAGCGGCCCGGGAAAAGGAGCGCACATGCGGATCGTCGCCGTCCACGACGGGATCTTGCCGATCTCGTCCTCGATCCGGAACGCCTGGATCGACTTCAACCAGATGGATTGCTCGATCGTGGCGGTCGTCTCCGACGTGGTGCGCGACCACAAGCCGCTCGTCGGTTACGGCTTCAACTCGAACGGCCGCTACGGCCAACAAGATATCTTGCGCCGACGAATGATCCCGAGGCTGCTCGCCGCCGCGCCAGGAGATCTCCTCGACGAGACGGGCGAGAACCTCGATCCCACAAAGGCGTGGGACGTGATGATGACGAATGAGAAGCCCGGGGGCCACGGCGAGCGCTCGGTTGCGGTCGGCGTCCTCGACATGGCGCTGTTCGACCTCGCCGCCAAGATCGCCAGTGTGCCACTCGCCCGCCTCGTCGCCGATCGCTACGGCGACGGCACGCCCGACGCGCGTGTCGCCGTCTACGCGGCCGGTGGCTACTACCAACCGAACAAAGGCGTGCGCGAGCTGCAGGACGAGATGCAGGGCTTCCTCGATGCCGGGTATGTGCGAGTGAAGATCAAGATCGGCGGCGCACCGCTCGCCGATGACCTGGCACGCATCGAGGCGGTCCTTCACGTACTGGGCGGTAACGGTGACGCGCTGGCGGTCGATGCGAACGGGCGCTTCGATCTGGACACCGCGCTCGAGTACGCGAACGCGCTCGAACCCTACGGGCTCGCCTGGTACGAGGAACCCTCCGACCCGCTCGACTACGCGACCCACGCCGAGATCGCCGCCAGGTATCGCGGTGCGCTCGCCACGGGCGAGAACCTCTTCTCACACCAAGACGCGCGCAACCTCGTCCGCTACGGCAATGTCCGCAGCGACCGCGACATCTTCCAGTTCGATCCGGCGCTCAGCTACGGCCTCGTCGAGTACCGGCGCACCCTCGCGATGCTCGGCGAGCACGGCATCACGCCGCAGCGCTGCATCCCCCACGGCGGCCACCAGTTCGCCGTTCACCTCGCCGCGGCGCTGCATCTTGGCGGCAATGAGTCCTACCCGAACGAGTTCTTCCCCGCCGGCGGCTTCGCGGACAACGCCGTGATCGACAACGGCCTGCTCGCTTTGTCCTCGACCCCGGGAATCGGGATCGAGGAAAAGGCCGAGCTCTACCGGGCAATGCGGGCGCTGCACGACTGAGCGGCGCGTTGACGTTCAGGCCGGCCATTCGCCCGCAGAGCTGAAGTGGACCAACCGCCCGCCGGGTCTTGCCCGGCGGGCGCTGGTCCTTTGCTCAGCGGGCGCTCGGCCCAAAGTCCGCCTGGTAGTACGTCACGCTGGCACGTCCCGGCAGGGCGACCGCGTCGAGGCGCTCGAAGTCAGCGGCTGAGAGTGGCACCTCGAGCGCACCGAGATTGTCTTCGAGCTGAGCCATCGTGCGCGGCCCGATGATCGGGCTCGTGACCCCGCGCTGCGCCGCGCACCAGGCCAGCGCGAGCTGGGAGGGCGTGCAGCTCTTCTCCTTGGC
>JAJZKA010000188.1 GCA_021809805.1 Actinomycetes bacterium | reverse complement strand
GAACCTCACCGGCCCTAATTGCGACAATGCAGTAGCGACCGGGCGGAGCTAGCCAGGAGAGCTCAATCGTTTGTACCAGCCCGCCTTCCGCTCGCAATAGGCGCGGACGACAGGCGCGCCAGGGGACAGAACGAGCACGGGCGCGCCGGCGCGCGCCCGTGCTCGAGCGGTTCAGTCGACGATCGTGCGGAGACGCTGGCGCACCCCTGAGGTGCCGTAGGGGTAGTCGGCGGTGAAGGGGGCGGACGCGGCGTCGAGGCGCTCGGTCTCCTCCGCGCTGAGGTGCAGGCCGGCAGCTCCGAGGTTGTCCTCGAGCTGGGTGAGGTTGCGTGCTCCCAAGATGACCGAGCTCACCGTGGGCCGGTCTGCCACCCATGACAGCGCCACCTGGGCCATCGAGACCTGGCGGGCCTTCGCGACCTGCTCGACGGCCTCGAGCACGTCCCAGGTGCGCTGTGAGGGATTGCGCTGGTCGAAGGCCTCGACGCCGTTGCGCTTGCCCTCCCCGAGGCGGGTCTCCCCCGTCGGGCGCTCGTCACGGTGGTACTTGCCCGTCAACCAGCCGCCGCCGAGCGGCGACCACGGCAGAAGGCCGAGGCCCTCGGACGCGCAGGCGGGAATGATCTCCCACTCGAGCTCGCGCACCAACAGGTTGTACTGGGGCTGCAGCGTCACGGGGATCGACAGGTTCTTGAAGCTCGCCACGTCGACCGCCTTTTGCAGTTGCCAGGCGGTGAAGTTCGACAGACCCACGTAGCGGATCTTGCCGAGGCGCACCGCGTCGTCAAGGAAGCGCAGCGTCTCCTCGATCGGGGTCAGCGCGTCGTACGCGTGCACCTGGTAGAGGTCGATGACGTCGAGTTGCAAGCGTTGCAGGGAGGCATCGAGCGCGACCGCGAGGTGCTTTCGCGACAAGCCACGATTGTTCGGGCCATTCCCACGGGGGAAGCGCCCCTTGGTCGCCACCACGAGCTCCTCGCGCGACGATGTCGACTTGGTCTTCAGCCAGCGGCCGATGATCTCCTCAGAGACTCCGCCCGAGTACACGTCCGCGGTGTCGATGAGGTTGCCCCCGGCCTCGATATAGCGCTCGATCTGGGCGAGCGAGTCGGGCTCGCTCGTTTCGCTGCCAAAGGTCATCGTCCCAAGCGCCAGCGTCGAAACGACGCACCCGGTCCGACCTAACAGGCGGTACTCCATCAATGCCTCTCCTTGCGATCTCATTCGGGATACCGGTTCACACTACGGGCTCATCGCGTCGCCGCGAACATGGGCGCGATCTTGCAGTGCGCGGGCCGCGCGGTCTCAAGTCGTCATGGTGCACGCGCGATGGACCTTTTTGGCAAACCGCAGGCCATTTCGGGCCGTGGGAGGCCGCTGGTAGGGTCCATCTCAGTCGCGGCGAGCGTGATGTGCCGCATCCGGTCGCCGATCTCGCCTCGAGAGGAGAGGCTCATGCAGCTGCGCATCTTCACCGAGCCCCAGCAGGGCGCTTCCTACGATGAGCTGCTCGCGGTCGCCAAGGCTGCCGAGCGCGCCGGCTTCGACGGATTTTTCCGCTCGGACCACTACCTAAAGATGGAGCAAGCGGACGCGCGCCCCGCCTACACCGACGCCTGGATCACCCTCGCCGGACTCGCCCGTGACACCGAGCGCGTCCGACTCGGCACGCTGGTCTCGCCGGTGACCTTCCGCGAGCTCGGTGCCTTCCCCCTGCTCGTTGCCCAGGTTGACCACATGAGCGGTGGCCGGGTCGAAGTGGGGGTGGGAGCGGGATGGTTCGAAGAAGAGCACGCCAACTACGGCATCGCCTTCCCCGCAGTGAACGACCGCTACGACGCCCTCGAGGACCAGCTCGAGATCTTGCACGGGCTATGGAGCGCGGGCGGTGCGACCTTCTCCTACTCGGGACACACCACCCACGTCGAGCTCGACGTCGCGCCGCTTTCTCCCCTACAACACCCGCACCCACCGATCATCGTCGGCGGAAACGGCGGGCAGCGCAACGCCTCGTTGGCGGCACGCTTTGCCGACGAGTTCAACCGGGCGTTCGCGTCCCTCGACGAGAGCGTGCGCTCTGGAGAGGCGGTGCGACAAGCATGCTCGGCGATCGGGAGGGACCCCGCAACCATGATCTTCTCGATCGCCCAGACCTGTGTCTGTGGGACCGACGAGGCCGAGCTCGCGCGGCGTGCGGCGAACATTGGGCGAAGCGTCGAGGATCTGCGCAAGAACGCCATCGCCGGCACGCCCGAGGAGGTGCGCGACCAGCTGGCGCGCTGGGAAGCGGCGGGCTTTACCCGCTGCTACCTCCAGCTCCTCGACCTGCGCGACCTCGAACACGTCGCCCTGCTTGGCACAGAGCTCATCGGTCCGCGCTGATCCTGCGCCGTTGGCGGTCCGCCGCCGTGAGCCGTCCGCACGCCCGCCGGCTCGTGCGCTCGCCATGGCCAGAAGAGCTCGTCGATGAATCTGTCTCCAAGGTGACCGCGACGGTGAAGTCAACCTCGGTCGCTTACTTGACCGCGTCCTTCGACTGCCAGCAGATTCGCCAGCCAACCGCAATCGCCGCGTTGGCTCTGGAACGTCGCTTCACCGCCGCTCGCTTGGGACTCACCTCACGGCGCCGCGCTCTCGAGGCCGAGACGGGCGCGTAGGCGGCCGGTGTCGAAGCTGACGGCACCCGGAGGAGGAGATTGGCGATCGAACTCATGCAGCAACGCGACCAGCTGCTCGCGGCGAGTGGGGTCATCGGCGGCCTGGCGCGGCGTCAGGCCGCCAAGGGCGGGAACCGGTTCGTCGACCCAGCGCGCCTCCGCGTCGGCGACGAAGGCGGCGAGGGCTTGGGAGACCTCCGCAGGCGGGTCGGCCCACGACCCCTCCTCCTGTGGCGCTGCCATGCTCGCAATCTCGGATGCGGCCACCTGACGCTTCGCAATCAGCTCGCGGCCGTCGACGATCGGGGCAAGCAGCCGCGAAAGGCGCTCGAAGCGCTGGAGGCTGTTCGCGAGCAGCCGCAGCTCGCCATCACTCACCCTGACCGTGGCGCGAAGGACGCGTTGGCCGTCAACGTCGATCCATTCCTCCCAGTGCCCCTCTTCGCCCCGCTCGAGCAGCGCGTCGAGCCGCTGGCTGAGTGCGGCCTCGTCGCGCGCCGCATAGACCGCCTCACAAACGACGATCGCCTCGCCCTCCCGATTGACCATCGTTGGCGGAGCGTTGAGCTCTCCGATCAGCTCGGCAAGCTCTTCGGCACCCACCTCCGCATCCAAGGCGGCCATCGCGGCGTCACGTGCCGCGAGCGGCAAGGGCTGGATGCCACCGACGAACTGATACCCGGCGCCGTCGAAGACGGCGTGGGCAAGCAGCAGGTCGCCGGCCTTCAAGAGCAGCGAGCCCTGGCGCTCGGCGACCTCGACCCGTTCGCCACTGCGCAGGTCGCGCAGCGTCACGCCCTCGCCGGCACGCACCTCGCTGACCTCATAGACCGAGTGTCCCGACAGGGCCCATTGACCGAGCAGGTTGTGCTCGTCATCGGGCAGCAGCGCGCCCCTTTCGTCGAGGAAGTCGGCGATTGCTCCGTCGACGAACAGCACGAAGGAGGCGGCGCGGTCGAGCTCCACCAACTGCGCGATGGCGTCGGGCGGCCGTCCCCCCAACATGACCTCGGCGAGCTCGGCAAGCTCGGCGTCCGAGCCGGACCACTCGAGCCACCACACCAACTTCTCCCACAGCCATGCCACCCGCGCCGGCAGCGGCTGCGGACGGCTCGCCCCAAGCAGGCAACATTGCTTGAACTTGCGCCCCGAGCCGCATGGGCAGGCGGCGTTGCGACCCCCGGCTGGCTCAACAACCGCTGGGAGGTAACGACGCAGCAGGTCGATGCGCGACTCGAGCGCGTCGTCTTCGAGGCGCTCGAGCAACGCCACCGCTTGGGCGGCATCGCCGCGGTCGCTCGCGTACCACGCGGCATCTTCGATCGCCGGCTCAAAGTCGGGATCGAGCACGAGCGCCTGGCGCACCGCCGTCTCACCGGCAATTGGATCGCCCGCGCGCGTCGCGAGCGCTGAGGCTGCCCAGGTGAGCAGCGCACGTTCCTCGCGCGATGCCGCCTTGGCAGCCGCTTCGATGAGCCGTCGAGCCTCCAGGTCGTTCAGCTCGCAGAAGTCCGCGAACCCCTGGAGGATCGCCCGGTTCGCGATGAGCCCTGCGATCCGATCAGCGAGCTCGCGATCCAACGCGGGAACCTCGGTGTTCTCCGCGATCGCCGCCAGGACCACGAAGCGGTCAAAGTCGCGACCCTCGAGATCGCGCATGGCCGCCAGGCTCACGAGCTCTCGGGTCCGGTCGAAGTCCTCCCAGTCGACTCCATGGCGACCCACGTAGTCGCCGCGCAGCTCGAGTCCTGCCAGCTCACACAGCCGATCGAGCTCCGAAAGCACGCCGCCGCGCGCCTCGGGCAGCTCGACCAGCAACGAGCAGAGGAGCTCGAGGACTCCAAGCGGCATCTTTTCGGGCAGTCCGAAGCGCTCAAGACAGCGGCGCATGGCGTCGGCGAGCAGATCGTCGGGCACCGTTGGTTCGGGCGCTTTGAGGACGGACAGCACGTCGGGACCCAGGCGGATCCCAAGACGCATACCGGGCGAGAGCGCCGGCAACGCCGCGGTGAGGCCAGCGAGCCGCGGCTCCAGCCCGCTGAGCGAAAGACCCGCGGCGAGCTCGGCGTCGCACACCTCCAGCCACGCGCCGACGGGCGCGAGGGCGCCATCGAGCAGGACCGCGTCGGCCGCGATCTCGGCGGCCGAAAGGACGTGGGTCAGCGTCACCCCGGACAACAGCGCCGACAGCGACGCCAGGCGATCGTGGTCGAGCAGCACGACCTCGCGATCGCGCTCAAGTGCCTCAAGAAGCTCTTCCTCGAGCCCAAGGCGTGCTGCGAGCTCGGCTCGGCTCACTGCCCCCTCGATCTCGAGGACGCTCAATGCAGCGTCGAAGAAGTCTTCGCCGCCCTCGTCGTCCTCGTCGAGCGCCAACCAGCTCTCAGGGAGCCTGTCCAGCTCGACGCGATAGGCCGCCAGGTCGATCTGTTGAGCCGCGTCGGTGGCTGTCCCGCTCCTCGTCGCGGCGTCATGGAAAACCGTGGTCCAAGCAGCAGCGAGCATGTGACAGATGTCGTGTCGATCGTGGCCGGCGGCGCTCAGTCGCTGTGCCGTCGCCCACACCTCGGGCAGCTCACCGGAGAGGAGCTGGCCAGCGACGAGCTCATGGAGCGCGAGGTGCGCCCGCGCCCGATTCTCCCCGCCCAGCTCCTCGACGAGGTCGGGGTGCTGCGCGGCGATCAATTGGGAGCGGTCGTTGGCATCAACGGGGTCGAGCGCACCATGCCTCGCGCGCCCGGAGATGGATGGGAACAACCAGGATGCCGGGGTGTGCTCGCGCATCGCGCGGACGATAGTCGCCTCGCTCGTCGCATTGCCGATCCGCCCGGGCAGGCTCACCGATGCGCCGTGAGCCGCACCACCGCACCGAGCGCGCTCACCGCGAGCGTGCCATCAGCCATGCCGTGGTGCGCGGGGAGAACTCGCACCTCACCGCGGCGACCGCTGTGGCAGCGAGCAGGACCCGCACGATGACCCGACGCCGGGCTGCCGCGATCCAACCCCGACAAGGCCCGTCGCCTCGTCCGCCAACGCCCGATCCGGCGAGTCTGCGCCGGGGCGGGTGACGCGGATCGCGCGCCGACTTGCCCCCCTTCATCACCCGCCCGCGCCGAGGCGGCACCAGCCACACGGGACAAGGGCTGCGGCGTGCCAGCACCACTCAGGCGCGCCCGAATCCAGCTTGGTACTGGTCGCGGCTCCATCGAGGCGGCGAGACCGGCCCGCCGTGGCTCGCTGAAGTGCAGTTCAGCGCTCGAGTCGCCCGAAGGGCACCCC
>JAJZKA010000028.1 GCA_021809805.1 Actinomycetes bacterium | reverse complement strand
GCAGTCGGATGGAAGAGCGGCCCCTCGGGCTGCTCTCAGGCCAGATCACGCCCCGCACTCGCGAGATGCTCGGCGATACGCCCAAGGCCTCTCGCGCCTCACACTGAGCAATGGCGCCCACGACCTGTGCCGGGCGACGGCCCCGCATGAACCTCCCGCTAGCGCTAGCGGAAGACCACCGTCTTCTTGTCGTTCAGCATCACGCGGTGCTCAAGGTGCCAGCGCGCGGCGCGAGCGAACGCCACGCACTCGATGTCGCGACCAACCGCCGCGAGCTCGTCGGGCGTCTGGTTGTGGTCCACCCGCGCCACCTCTTGCTCGATGATGGGCCCCTCGTCCAGCTCGGACGTCACGTAGTGCGCCGTCGCGCCGATGAGCTTGACGCCGCGCTCGTAGGCCTGCTGGTAGGGACGAGCGCCCTTGAAGCTCGGCAGGAACGAGTGATGGATGTTGATCGCTCGACCCTCGAAGTGCTCGACCGTCGGTGGCGAGAGAATCTGCATATATCGTGCGAGTAATATGAGGTCGACGTCGAGCTCGTCGACGAGCGAGCGCAGTTTCTCCTCCTGGGCCACCTTGGTCCCCGGTGTGACCGGTAGGTGGATGAACGGGACACCGTAGGAGCGCGCAAGATCCTCAAAGTCCGGGTGGTTGGATACCACCCCAGCGAAATCGGCGACGAGCGCCCCAATGCGCTGACGGTAGAGGAGATCGTTCAGGCAATGGCCGAGCCGGCTCACAAGGATCAGCACCCGCGAGCGGACCCGCGCGTCGTGAATGGCGGCAGCCATCTCAAAGCGCGCCGCGAGCACGGTGAACTCCTCGCGCAACGCCTCGACGGCCAGTCCGTCCGGCAGGCCGGCCTGCACCCGCATAAAGAACTGGTCGGTCGAGGGGTCGGCGAATTGCTGGCTCTCGAGGATGTTGACGTCGCGGTCCGCAAGAAAACCCGCCACGGCACGCACGATGCCCACGCGGTCCGGACAACGCAAGGTCACAATGACCTCGCCGTGAGGGCTTTTGCGGGGCCCCATCGCGTTCAGCCGGACCGCCGCTAGTAGCGGTAGTGGTCGGGCTTGTAGGGCCCTTCGACCGGGATGCCGAGGTAGTCGGCCTGGACCTTGGTGAGCGTGGTCAACTTCACCCCGAGTGCGTTGAGATGCAGGTGCGCCACCTTCTCGTCGAGGTGTTTCGGCAGCGTGTAGACGGCCTTGTCGTAGTTCTCGCCGCGCAGGAACAGTTCGATCTGCGCAATCACCTGGTTCGAGAAGGAGTTCGACATCACAAAGCTCGGATGTCCTGTGGCGTTGCCCAGATTCAAGAGCCGCCCTTCGGACAAGATGATCACGGCGTGGCCGTCACGAAAGCGCCACGCGTCGACCTGCGGCTTGATATTCACCCGCTCGACGCCCGGGATCGCGGCCAGGCCGGCCATGTCGATCTCGTTGTCGAAATGGCCGATGTTTCCGACGATCGCCTGGTGTTTCATCCGCGCGAGCTGCTCGGCGGTGATGACGTCGCGGTTGCCCGTCGCAGTCACGAAGATATCGGCGGTTGCAACGACGTCCTCGAGCGTGGTGACCTGGTAGCCGTCCATCGCCGCCTGCAGCGCGCAGATCGGATCGATCTCGGTCACGATCACCCGAGCGCCTTGGCCCCGTAGTGACTCCGCACAGCCCTTGCCGACGTCGCCGTAGCCGCACACGACCGCAACCTTGCCGCCGATCAGAACGTCGGTGGCGCGATTGATGCCATCGATCAGGCTGTGGCGGCAGCCGTAGCGGTTGTCGAACTTGGACTTGGTGACCGAGTCATTGACGTTGATAGCGGGGAACAGCAGGCTCTTTTGTTGCTGCATCTGATAGAGGCGGTGCACGCCGGTCGTGGTCTCCTCGGTGACCCCTCGGATCTCCTGGGCGACCGAGCTGAAACGCTGGCTGTTGCCTGAAAGCACCCGGGCGATCAGCGAGAGCAGGACTTTCTCCTCGGCCGACTCGGCGAGGTCGGCGTCGGGCATGGATCCCGAGCGCTCGAAGGCCAACCCGCGATGCACCAGCAAGGTGGCGTCCCCGCCGTCGTCGAGGATCATGTTCGGGCCGCCTTCCACCCACGACAGCGCCTTGTGGGTGCATTCCCAGTACTCCTCGAGGGTTTCGCCCTTCCAGGCGAACACCGGCACCCCACGCGGCTCCTCAGGCGTGCCCCGGCCCACCACGATGGCCGCGGCCGCGTGGTCTTGGGTCGAGAAGATGTTGCACGACGCCCAGCGCACCCTGGCACCCAGCGCGACCAGCGTCTCGATCAGCACCGCGGTCTGGATGGTCATGTGCAGCGATCCGGTGATGCGCGCGCCGGCCAGCGGCTGCTCGTCGGTGTACTCGCGCCGCAGCGCCATCAGCCCGGGCATCTCGTGCTCGGCGAGATCGATCTCCTTGCGCCCGAAGCTTGCAAGGGAGAGGTCCTTCACCTCAAAGTCGCCGGGGTGGAGGACGTCAGGGTTGCTCATCAGGTCACTGTCCTTTGGTCGTGCTGATCAATTCGGCGTCCGTACGGCGCTCGGCGAGCGGCCGCAGCGGCCGAGCGCCGAGCTGGCTGACGATCTCGCCCGCGGCGAGGGCGCCGAGGCGGGCACAGGTCACAAGGTCGCGGCCATGGGTGTAGCCGTAAAGGAATCCCGCGGCGTACAGGTCACCGGCGCCGGTCGTGTCGACGACGCGCTCCACCGCGTCTGCAGGGACGTGGACTCGCAGCGCGTCGCTCAGCACGTGCGCGCCCTCGGCGCCCCGGGTGACGACAGCGGAACCCGGTAGCTCGCTCAGCGCGCTGAGGCAGCGGTCGAGCTCCCGCTCCCCGGTCAGGAGCTGCGCCTCGTCAGAGTTGCAGAACAGCAAATCCGCGCGAGCCGTGAGCTCGAGGAACAGCCCGCGATGGCGCTCGACGCAGAACGGGTCGGAGAGGCTGAGCGCGAGCGCGGCGCCGTGCTCGGCGGCGAGGTCGCTGGCGAGCCGCAGCACGTCATAGCCAAAAGGGGCGTCGGAGAGATAACCCTCGAGGTACACGACCTTCGCCGCGGCGAACTGCGCCGGCTCGAGATCGTCGGGCTCGATGAGGTTGGCGGCGCCGAGATAGGTCGCCATCGTCCGCTCCCCGTCCGGACCGACGAGCACGAGGCAGCGCCCGGTCACGAGCGCTGCTGCTTCACTGGTCGACGAGCGTCGGTAGGGCTGGAAGGCAACTCCGGTGCGGCGCAGATCCTCGGTGAAGAGATCCCCCACGGCATCGCCGGCCACACGCCCGACGAAACCCGCGGAGCCGCCCAGAGAGACGACACCGACCGTGGTGTTGGCCACCGAGCCACCCGACGCGCCCCTCGTCCATCCGGCCCACGTGGTGAGCGCCGTCGACGTCGCATCGTCGACAAGGTTCATCGTGCCGTGCTCCAGGCCGAACTGCGCCGCCAGCGTCGCGTCGTGCTCGGCGAAGACATCGACGATCGCGTTGCCGACACCAAGCACGTCGAGCGTCATCGCGCTGACCAAGCGCTCGTGGCGCATGTCCGGTTCAACAGCCCCACGGCCGGCTCCTTGTCGAGGTGCAAGTCTGCGATGTTACCAAGCGGGCTCGCGGCCATCCCCGCAGGTAGCTGTGCTCCGACGAGGAGACGTTGCGCTCGGGGAACCCGCAGACCTCAATCGTCTCGATGGCTGGGGCGGGCTCGAAGGAACTGGCGTCGAGGACGGGCCCGGCGCGAAATGCCTGCGATCGTGCGCCGAGTCCCAGCTCCAGCCTGCTTCGACAGCCAAGACCTGCCGGGCACAGCTGTCGCGGTCGGTGCGACCTCCGGGCAGTGCTCGAAGATGGGTGCCCGGTCACGACGGCGCTCGTCCAGGCCATGGTTGATGCGGAGGCGGCGAGACTTGCCCCGAGCGGCTTCGCCGAACAACGGCGGTTCGTGGCCGCCCGCGCGCTATCAGAGCAGGTGGCCGTTGCCCTCCAGCTCATCGAGCTCCTCAGCCTTGCCGCCTCCACCGAGCTTGGCTGGGCCCGCGCGCGCTCGTCGAGCAAACACGGCCAGCACCAGCGCGGCAACGAACAGCGGTCCCGCCACGTTGCCCGCGACGGAGTCACCCAGCGAGGTGACGAACACCAGCGATGTGACGAAGGCGGTGTACATGGCGATGATCGCCGCCCCGCGCGCGCGGCTCAGTCCTGGCGCCAGGGCACAGAACGCGAGGCCAACGAGCGTCAGGGCGAGATACCACCACGCGACATAGCGCGCGGCGCCCGCTCGTGTGACCCCGGCCACGACCCCGGGTATGAGCAGGCCCGCCACCGCATTGACCGTGTTGCTATTGAGCGCGGTGCTCAGCACCGCCGCGCCGCGCCGGCGCAAGGCGAGGTAGACGGCAGCGACCGCGTTCGGGATGCTCGTTACCCCAGCGAGGACAACGCCGCCAACGAGGATCCCGGGGAGCGACCAGCGCTGACCGAGCGCAGCCGCAGCGCGCTCCATCGCGCTCGAGGCGACGATGACGACGCCGAGCGCGCCGAGCGCCACGGCGAGGTCGTGGCGTGTCCGACCCGTCGGCACCAGCGCCGCTTTCGCCTCGAGGGCCTCGTCAGCCACTGCTCTGGCGAGTGCCGCCCGCAAGCGTGGCGCGCCACGCCCTTGCGCCAGGCGCTCGGGGCGCTGCGCGAGCACGAGCCCGTAGGGCACGACGAGCGCGAGCGCCATGGCGAGTGCCCAGGGTGGGCTGAGGCCTCCTGCGACCGCAGCAACACAGTCCGCGGCAACGGCCAGCGCCACCGCGCCAGAGAGCACGATCACGCGGCGCCGCAGGGTGATCAGCCCCGCGATGACGGCCCCGAGGCCGAGGAGGGCGGCGAGGTTGAACACGTTCGAGCCGAGCACGACGCCGGCGCCAATCTCATGCTCGTGATGGGCGAGGGCCGTCACGGCCGAGGTGATCTCCGGACCATCGCCCGCCAGGGCGGCCAGCAGGCCGATCAGCGCATCAGAGAGGTTGTGGCGCTGGCCTACCCGCTCGAGCCGGGACACGAGCAACCAGCTCGCCGCGAGGCTCAAAGCCGCACCGAACACGAACACCGCGCCCTCGAGGGCCGTTGTCATCGGCTGCAGCTCAGTTTGGACCTCCGGTCGCGACGGATCGATGTGCCGACCCGTCTTCCCGGCGCCCCGAAGCCACTGTAGGCGATCGCGGGCGATGCCCCCGTTGCCTGCTCAGGTGCGCTGCCGCGCCGGCCGCCGCGCTCACTAGTCAGCCCGAGCGCGAGATGGCCTCGGCCGAGCAAGGGAACGGCTCGGCCGAGGCCATCTCAAAGAGGCGAACCGAAAAGGTGGTCCGCGCAAACTACGGCAATCCCTCGCGCCGCCACGTCGATCGACTCGACGGGCGGCGGCGCGCGAACGCATCGCCATGCAGCGACGCGTTCGCGGCTAGTTGTTGTTGTTCGCGTTGTTGTTATTGTTGTTATTGTTGTTATTGTTGTTATTGGCGTTGTTCATCGGATCCTCCTTTGAGGAACAGTGGGCATCGCTACCGGCGGATATCCCCCGCACGATCGGGATGGAAACGTGCCGCTCCTTGGTGTCAAGTGGCCTTTCCTTCTCGGGCAAGAAACGCTTTCAGCCGCTCGATCGCAGGTCTGACGCGGCGCGAGGTGACCAGGCATCGGCCCCGAACTTTGTGACGTCTCAGGGCGGCGCCCTCGCGGCCGTGGGAACCGGTAGCTTCCGCCACATGAACCGCGAAGAGTGGAATCGCCGCTACGCCGACAGCGAGCTCGTATGGAGCGCCGGCCCGAACCAGTTCCTGGCCACCGAGGTCGCCGGCTGGCCGCCAGGGCGCGCGCTCGATGTCGCGTGCGGGGAGGGACGCAATGCGCTTTGGCTCGCCGAGCAGGGTTGGGAGGTCACCGCGATTGACTTTGCCGATGCCGCATTGCAAAAGGGCAGGGCGCTCGCCGAGCGGAGAGGACTCTCGGTGCGCTTCTTTGAGGCTGACGTGCTCGAGGCGCCCTATCCGGGCGGTCCCTACGACCTCGTGATCCTCTTTTATGTACAGCTGCCCGCAGCCGAGCGGCGCCGCGTTGTGCGCGCCGGCGCCGAGGCCCTCGCGCCGGGGGGCGCACTGCTCGTGGTGGGCCACGACACCACGAATCTCGAGCACGGAGTTGGCGGGCCCCAGGACCCCGAGGTCCTCTTCACTCCCGATGACCTGCTCGCCGACCTGGCCGGCATGGACGACCTGTTGCCCGCTCGGGCAGAGCGGCGGACACGCCGCGTGGAGACCGACGCAGGGCCGAGCGATGCGATCGATGCCTTCGTGCTCGTCACCCGGGCAGCCTGAGGCTCACCTCACCAGCAAGCGGGCTGATGGTCCCGCCACGGTTTCGCCGCCTCGAGCTCGGCGGCGAGCTGCAGCAGCACGGCTTCCCCCGCCGGGCGCCCAATGAGCTGCACGCCGATCGGCAGCCCCTCGACGCTCCAGTACAAGGGGAGGCTGATCGCCGGCTGACCGGTGATATTCACCGGAGCGGTGAATGGCGTGAAGCGCTTTTGCGCGGCGAAGTCCGCGGCAGGATCGCCGTCGTCGCGCAGCGCGCCCACCGGTGGGGAGGGTTGGGCGAGGGTCGGGGTGAGCACCGCGTCGAAAACCGACATGGCGAGCACCGCCTCGCGGGCGGCCTCCTGGAGCGCGGCGAGCGCGGCGAGCGCCGTCGTCGCCAACACCGGCTCGCCGCGGTGACGCAGCCACCGTGTGAGCGGACGGACGCGGGCATCGGCCTCCGCGGGCAACGGAATAGAGGCCGCGCCAACGGCCCACAACGTCTCGAACTGCTCGGTGAGCTCGCGGCGGAAAGGCCGAGGCGCGGGGCTGACCCGGTGCCCGAGAGATTCCAGGAGCTCGACCGTCGCCTCGAGCGCATCGAGACATACCCGGTCGACCGTGGTGTCGACGATGACCGGCTCGGCGCTGACGCCGATGTGCAGGCGGGCGGGGGGGCGTGCCAAGGCGTCAAGGAACGAGGTGCCGGCGGGGAGCGGCGGTGCCCAGAACGGGTCACCGGGCATTGGGCCGGCGATCGCGTCAAGCAGTGCTGCCGCGTCGGCGACGGTGCGAGCGATCGGGCCGTGCACGGTGAGGCCGAAGGGATCCCCGGCGCGTGGCCCGCCGCTCACGCGGCCGCGGCTCGGCTTCAAGCCGACGAGGCCGCAGGCGCTGGCAGGGATGCGGATCGAGCCAGCCCCGTCACTGCCATGAGCGAGCGCCACGAGACCGCCGGCGACGGCCGCGGCGGCGCCACCGCTCGATCCGCCCGCCGAGCGGCCGAGGTCGAAGGGACAACGCGCCGGGGGCGCAATGTCCGGCTCCGTGTAGCAGGGCAGCCCGAACTCGGGCGTGTTGGTCTTGCCGAGCACGACAAGACCGTCGCCTTCGAGGCGGGCCACCACGTAGTCGCTCAGGGGAGCAACGATCGCCGGGAGGGCCGCGGTGCCAAAGCTCGTTGGCACGCCGGCGAGCAGGTTGAGATCCTTGATTGCCGTCGTGACCCCGCACAGTGGCGGTGCTGCTTCCTCGACGAGCCGCCGCTCGGCGCGCACCGCCGCCTCCCGAGCCCGCTCCGCGGTCAGCGTCACGAAGGAGCCGAGGGTCGAATCGAGGCGCTCGATGCGAGCGAGATAGTGCTCCACAAGCTCGAGCGGCCCGAGCTCACCCCGCCGCATCGCCGCCGCCTGCTCGAGTGCCGAGAGATCGTGCAGCCCGCCCATCGGCGAACGCTACCGCGGCCCTCGGTCCTCTTTGAGAACGGTAACCGGGTTCGTCATCCGCGCTCTTGGGTCAGGCGAGGACGGCGCCGAGCATGACGCGCTGAACCTGAGCCGGTCAAGGAGGAGGCCATTCGCAGTTGGGTGAGCCGGAGCCCGTCGAAGGCAGAACGCACCCGCGCGGGCGGTGAGCTTGACCGTTCGGGCTCGGGAAGGATGCCTGGCAGCGTTGCCTCGTCACCAAACCTGCACGCAGGTGGGCCTCGAGCGGCCTGAGGATCAGCAAAGGAATGCCGATCACCGAGAGCAGTCCCTCGATGCGGTCATTGTTGGGCAAGCACACCGGCCGGACGCGAACGGTCTGTTTCGGGTCGCGGTGACGCTGCTCGACGGGCGCACATCGTGCTCTCGCGCCGCCCGCGATCGCTGACTTGTGGAGCCTGGGATCAGTCGGCGATCTGCGCGTGAACACCGTCAGGGGGCGCCGGACCCGTTGCGACGACCTGCGAGCCAACGCAAAGACGCATGGCCGGACGCTGCGCCAGCTCACCGACATTTTCGTGGGCTGTCTCACGCCCAGGGAGTTC
Organism: Actinomycetes bacterium; assembly: GCA_021809805.1. GTDB lineage: Bacteria > Actinomycetota > Acidimicrobiia > Acidimicrobiales > Bog-793 > JAKABX01. The sequence goes on along the minus strand of JAJZKA010000028.1, from coordinate 22,412 downwards.
TCGGACGAGACGCGTTCCTGGCGCTCTCCCGCATCGGCGGCCGCTTGACCCCTTCCATCCGCAAGGTGTCGCGGGGAGTCCTCGCTAGCCTTTGGGGCAAAAGGGGTCCGGCTTGTCACTCACGTTGTTGGACTGGCGTCGCCAGGTCGCCGCCCTCTACGCGAGGGTCCGGGGCGCTTCCTCGCCCGCCGATGGCCACGCGCACTGGCAAACGGGACGCGACGAGCTCTTCGCGCAGCATCCCGAGAGCCCGATCCCTATCGATCGCCGGGCTGAATTCGCCGGGCTCAGCTACGCGCCTTATGACCCGGAACTGCGCTTCTCTTGCCAGCTGGAGGCGGCCAAGGGTCGACAGCATTGGCAGGTGATGACCGGGACCGACGGGCTCGTGAGCTTCGAGCTCGCCGGGGCGATCGCGCTGCCTGGCTATGGCTCGCTCGCCGCCTGGTGGCTGAGCGGCTATGGCGGCGGGCTGTTCATCCCGTTTTCGGACCCGTCCCCGCGAAGCTACGGCGGAGGGCGTTATCTGATCGACACCGCGAAGGGTGCCGATCTTGGTGGCAGCTTCGATCGGCACTCGGGCAGCGCGTCGCTCGTGATCGACCTGAACTTCGCCTACAACCCCTCCTGCGCCTACGACCCCCGATGGGCCTGTCCGCTGGCCCCAGCGATGAACCGGTTGCCGGTACCGGTGATCGCCGGTGAGCTGACCTTCAACCGCTGAGACCACCGGGGGGCCATCGCCGGCGACGGCAGCACTTCGGCCTAGCCAAGTGCGCGGCGCACGCCCTCCACGACGCGCGCAGGAGAGGGTATGGCGACATCCTCAAGCGCTTCGGCGGCCGGGAGCGGCACGTGCGGGGTGGTCACCCGGACGATCGGGCCGTCGAGGTCGAAGAGGCACTCCTCGGCAACGATCGAGGCGACCTCAGCGCCCCAGCCGCACAGTCGCGGATTCTCCTCAACGGTCACGAGGTGGCCCGTCGCCACCACGGAGCTGGCGATGGTCGTGACGTCGAGCGGCACGAGCGAGCGCAGGTCGATCACGGTGGCATCGATGCCCTCGGTCGCCAGCACATCGGCTGCGGCGAGCGCCCGAGGCACCATCGCCGCAAGCGCCACGATCGTCACGTCCCTGCCCTGGCGCACCAATGCGGCGCGCCCTAGTTCGTCGATGATCTCCCCCTCTTCGACGTCGCCCTTGGTCGCGTAGAGCGACTTGTGCTCGAAGAACAGCACTGGGTCGGGATCGCGGACCGCTGCGGCAAGCAACCCGACGACGTCTCGTGGCATGGAGGGGGCGACCACCTTGATCCCGGGGATCATCATCGCCCAGTTCTCGACCGACTGGGAGTGCTGGGCCCCAAAGCGCACCCCTGCCCCGTTGCTGGTGCGGATAACGAGGGGCAAGGAGACCTGGCCGTTCGTCATGTAGCGGGCTTTCGCGATCTCGTTCGCCACAAGGTCCCAACACACGGCGAGGAAGTCGGAGAACATGATCTCGGCAATGGGACGTAGGCCGGTCATCGCTGCGCCCATCGCTGCGCCGAGGATCGCCTCCTCAGCGATCGGGGTGTCGACGATCCGCTCCGGGCCGAACTTCTCGAGCAGGCCTACGCTGGCCTTGAAGACCCCACCGGCCGCCCCGACGTCCTCACCGAGGAAGACGACGGTCGGATCGCGTTCCATTTCCTTGGCGATTGCGACCGCGACCGCGTCGCGATAGGTCATCTCCGCCATGTCGCACCTCCGTCAGCGAACACGTCCTTTTCGACGAGGCTGGCGGGGGGCTCCGCACTCGCTTGCGCCTGCGCCGTCGCCTCGTCGATCTTGGACTGCGCCTCGGCCTCGATGCGGACGAGCTCTTCGCTGCTCACCCCCTCTGCCACCAGGCGGAGGCGATAACGCGAGAGCGGGTCGCGCTCAAGCCATTCGCGCACCTCGGCATCGGACCGGTACTGCGCGGGATCGGCCCGCGAATGGCCACCGTGGCGGTAGGTCAGCGCCTCGATCAACGAGGGCCCATTGCCGGCGCGGGCACCGGCAATCGATGAGGTGGCGATCGCATACATCGCGTCGGCATCGTTGCCGTCCACCAGCGCGGGCGGGAGATTGTAGGCACTGGCCCTGTCCGCGGCGGGCTGGCGAACAGCGGTCACCGAGCCGATCGGGGTGTATTCCATCCAGAGGTTGTTCTCACAGACGAACACGACCGGCAGCTTCCAGACTGCCGCCAGATTGAGTGCCTCGTGGAAGGCCCCGATGTTCGTCGCCCCATCCCCAAAGAAGCACACGGTCACCTGATCGGTGCCCCGGACCTTTGCCGACCACGCCGCGCCGTTGGCGATCGTCAAGTGCGCGCCGATGATGGCGTACGAGCCCATCATCCCGTGCTGGACGCTCGTGAGGTGCATCGAGCCACCCTTGCCAGCCATCAGACCGCTCTCGCGGCCCATCAGCTCGGCCATCACCGGCATCATCGGCACGCCGCGGGCAAGCGTGTGATTGTGGCCTCGGTAGGTGGCAAAGGTGTAGTCGTCCGGGCGCATCGCCTCACCGAAGGCGGCAGCGACGGCCTCCTGGCCGAGACCGAGGTGGCTCGTTCCTTTCACCAATCCCTGCAGGAACAGCTCAGACGCGCGCTTCTCAAAGCCGCGCATCTCGACCATGCGCCGATACAGCGAAAGGCGGACCGCCTCCGGCGCAGCCGTCGAGGGGACCGGAGGCGCCGGCTCGCCAGCAGTCCGTGTCGTCGTCGTCCAGGTCTGCGGCCTACTTGAGAACATCCCCAACCCCCAGGGTCAGCACGTGCCCGCGAACAAGCATCCCGCGGGCGGTGATCGCTCGCCGGCTCGCGGATGGCCGGACCGCGACATCGAGCACTGGTGCGGGCGCTGACACCGCTCGGACGTAGGCACCCGCGCCACCCCTTGGCAGGTTCGACGTGACCGCCGCGACGGTGGTGCCACTCTCCATCACGACGCCCCTCCCTGGCGTGTGGCGATCCCGGACGCGTGGCTCATCCCAATCGGTCGATGACAATAAGCACTCGATGTGGTGTCGCGCGCACCTCCCGCCATTGGGGCGCCTGGGCCACTGGCGGCGGTCGGGCCGCGACCCGGCGCGGCCTCACTGATGTCGGCCGCCGACCCCCTCCTTGGCTGGTCGCAGCGCTGGCGTGGCCCTCCGTCGAGCGAGCGGGCGCGCCGTTGAGCCCCGCACGATCAGCTCAGGCGGCAACAACCGCACCTCGGGCGATGCGCCAGGGTGTCGGATGCGCTCCAGCAACAGCGCGGCCGCCTCGAAGCCGGCGTCGTAGCAAGGCAGGTGCACGGTCGTGAGCGGGGGCGTCACGCGGTCCATGAGAGGCATGTCGTTGAAGCCAACGAGGGAGCACTGCGCCGGGCAGGCGATGTCACGTGCGTCGAGCAGGCGCAAGACCCCCAGTGCCAATAGGTCATTGCCGGCGAGCACGGCGCTGAACCGGCGCCGGCGCGCGAGCAGCTGGGCGGCACAACGGTAGCCCTCCTGCTCGGTGAAGTCGTCGGCGAACGCGACGAGGGCGGGGTCTGCTTCGATGCCCGCGACGGCCATGCCCTCGAGGAAGGCGAGGTAGCGGAGGTGGCCAGTGGAAAGGCGCTGCGGCCCGGCGACGTAGGCGATGCGGCGGTGCCCGAGCTCGATCAGATGGGCAACCGCGGCGCGCACGCCCGCATGATCATCCACCGACACCGAGGGCAGCCGATGCTCGTCGAGCACCCTATTCAAAAGGACGACGGGGCTCTGCGCGCTTAGCGTGTCGACGATGCCGGACTGTCCGCGCTGGGCCGTGGCGAGAATCAGCCCGTCCACCGAGCGTGCCTTCATCTCGCGCAGGACACGGCTCTCGCGCTCGCGATCATTGTCCGTGCTCGCGACGAGCGCGACATAACCTGAGCGACCGAGACGATCCTCGATCCCGCGCACGATCGGGGGGAACAGGGGATTGGTGAGGTCCGGAACGACAACGCCGATCGTCGCCGATCGCTGGGTCTTCAAACTCCGTGCCAGATGGTTCGGGTGGTAGTCGAGCTCTCTTGCGGCAAGCAGCACGCGTTCGGCGGTCGCCGGCGCGACGAGCGAGCGCGTCTCTTCATTGACCGCGCGCGACGCCGTCGCCACGTGGACGCCGGCACGGCGCGCGACCTCCCGGAGCGTCGCCTTCCCCGGCGCCGCGTCGCGCTCGGCGATTCGCCTCGGCGAACGGGCGCTAGGCATCCTGGTCCGCCCGGACCCTCATCACGCCTGGCAGCCTAGGGCCGCTCGCGGCCCGCAACGGGGTCGCCCCCACGCCGTCGTTCATCGGGGCGCCGAGATGACGACAAGGCCTTCGAGCGTCACTGGCCCGAGCGGCACGCCGGTCCGCACGTGGCGGCTGCACACGCCCAGCGCGCGGACGCAGCGGGCCCAGCGCGCCTCAGTCGGTCAACAGCTCGCCAAAGCGCGCGCTCAGCGCGCGGGCGGATGCGCCAATCCGGCGGGGGTCGGGGCCAGCGGCGAGTATCGAGCGCGACGCGCTCGGCAGGGCGCGAGCCGGGCAGGAGGAGAAGGTCGAGGCCACGTCTTCTGGGGTCGTTCCCTGAGCGCCGACACCGGGCACGAGGAAGAGCCCGCGCATCGCCGAGAGGTCCCAAGTTCTCGGCGCCCCGGCGGCGACAACCGCGCCGACGGAGCCGAGCGCGCCCGCCGCTCGTGCATTGCGCTCGCCGATCTCTTCGAGCAGCTTCGCTGCCACTGAGCGGCCGTTGCCACCGGTCGCCTGCTGGAGCGCACGTCCTTCGGGGTTGGACGAGTGCACGACGACGAACAGGCCGGCACGCGTCGCCTCGGCGGCTGCAAAGAACGGCTCCATTGCACCGAGCCCGAGATAGGGGCTGAGAGTCAGGGCGTCACAAGCGAGCGGCGCGTCCTCGCCGAAGTAGGTCTGGGCGTAGGCGGCGTTCGTGCTCCCGATATCGCCGCGCTTGGCATCGAGGATCACGAGCAAACCCATCGCGCGCGCCTCGCGCACGAGACGCTCAAGCGCGCGCATCCCCCGCCAGCCGTGGCGCTCGTAGAAGGCCGACTGCGGCTTGACCAGCCCGACGCTGTCCATCGCCGCGGACAGGGCCACGTCGACGAAGGCCTCAAGCCCCTCGGCGTCGTCTGCGAGCCCCCAGCTCGACAGGATTGCCGCGGAGGGGTCGAGGCCGAGCACGAGCGGGCCGCGCACCTGGCGCACGGCCAGGACGCGAGCAGCAAAGGCGTCATACATGACCCAAGTCTCGCGTGGGCTTGCCAGCACCCGACGCCATGAGCGCCCGGTACTGCCAAGAAGAGGGCCACCGCTGCGAGCAGGGCGAGCAGGCGGTGAAGGTTCGCCGCCATCCGTGACCGTTGCGAGGAAGCCCGCTCGGTTTCCGGGGCCCGGACGAGCGATCTCGGCGACCGTGCCGCTGCTCGTGGTGATCCCACTCGGACTGGCGCGAGCGGGTGACCTCACTGATCGTGGTGGGCTGATCGCACTCGGTGGCTGAGATCGTCTCCTGGAGTTCGGTGGTGTTGGCGAGGAGGATCTGGGCGACGCGGCCGCTCGCCTGGACCGCGATCGAGGTGTCCGAAACCACGTTCGTCTGGCTCGAGGTCCTGACAACGCCAGCAACACCCAAGCAAGCCGACCACGCGGCCCCGCGCACGGTGGTCTCGGCTCGCTGGTTGAGGATGCGTCCTAAGACCAAAGCGGCCGGCCGTAACGTGCCGCTGCGGGCAGCGAGGTCCGTCCGGGTGAACGGCCCGTCGAGGACGACGGTCGCCGCGTGATCGCCGCTACCAGCATGGTTGCCGATGCCATCGTTGGCCTGGTGGCCATTTGTGGCCATTTGTGGCCATTTGTGGCCATCGTGGTCCCCTCAGCTGGGCGACCTCGCGACGAGAACGTCTGAGGCTGGTAGCTGTTCGGGGAAGCTTTTGGCAGACGACGGCCAAGGTTGAGTCGTTGGGCCCTGTGCGTGCGCGAGCGGGGCGGTGCGTCACACTCTCCAACTCGCCGAGCTCGGAGGCTGTCGACTAGTCAATCGACCTTGGCGTCGCGCGTGTCAGCAGATGCGCGGAAGTGGGTCCCCCACCAAGGTGTCGAGGATCCGCCTGCCGCCGATCTCGGTGTCGACAAGCACCCGTCCGGGCGCGAGGCGGCGCTCGACCTCGCCGATTCGCGCCGCGCCCGCCCCGGCCGGAGTCTCCCGCCAGCGCGCGAGCACCTCATCGGCAACCCCGCCAGCGACCGCGGCGATGAGAACCCCCTCGTTGGCGACATAGACCGGTTCGATGCCGAGCAGTTCGCAGGCGCCGCGCACCGCTTCTGCGACCGGCAGTGCGACTTCGTCGACCACGGCCTCGACGCTCGAGTGGACGGCGAGCTCGTTGAGCACCGTGGCAACGCCGCCGCGTGTCGCGTCGCGCAGGGCATGGATGGATCCTGTGAGGTCCAAAAGGGGCTCGACGAGCGGCCAGAGCGGGCGGGTGTCTGAGACGATCGGGGCGTCGATTGCGAGCTCATGGCGCGCGGTCAAGACAGCGATGCCGTGCGCCGCGATTGGCGCCGAGCACAAGAGCGCGTCACCTACTTTGAGCCCGGCCGGGGAGAGGCCCGCGAGTTCGACGCGCCCGATCCCCGTCGTGATGACATAGCAGCCCTCGGCTCGACCGCGCTCGACGACCTTGGTGTCACCGGCGATAATCGACACGCCGCAGCGGCGCGCCGCCGCCGCCATCGCCCCGACCTGTTCCGCAAGCTCGGCCGTCGCAAGCCCCTCCTCTAAAATGAAGGCCGCGCTCAACGCAAGCGGGCGGGCGCCGCAGGCGGCGAGGTCGTTCACCGTGCCGTGCACCGCGAGCTCGCCGATCCCCCCGCCGGGAAAACGCAGCGGGCGCACGACAAAGGCATCGGTGGTCATCACGAGGTTGTCCGCGCCCGGCACGGGCGCCGCGTCGTCGAGCCCGGCAAGCTGGGGGTTGGCGAGTTCGCGCAAGAACAGCGCCTCTACGAGCGCGGCGCTCGCCCGACCCCCCGCGCCGTGGGCCATGGTGATGCGGCGGTCACTCAGGCGCGCGGGCGCGGAGCGGTGGGCGCTGATGCGGACGAGGATCTCCTCCTCACTCCCGCCGAGGCCGCTCATCGCACCCTCGCCGGCTGGAGCCCGCTATCGCCGAGCCGCCCGTAGTGGTAATAAGCGGCGCACGCGCCCTCACTCGAGACCATGCAGGTCCCAATCGGCCGCTCGGGCGTGCAAGCGGTGCCGAAGACCCCGCACTGCCACGGCTTGCGCGCGCCACGCAGCACCTCGCCGCACCGACATGCCCGCGGGTCCGGCACGCTCACGCCGGGAACGCCGTAGCGAACCTCAGCGTCGAAGCGCGAGAACTCCTCGCGCAGGCCATAGGCCGATCGCTCGATCTCGCCAAGACCACGCCACGCGAAGCGTTCCCGGCGCGTGAACACCTTCGCGATCACGGCCTGGGCGGCGAGGTTCCCCGCGTCGCTGACGGCCCGCCGGTACTGGTTCTCGGCGAGGCACTGTCCGAATCGGTGCTGGCGCAGCAACATCGCGACCGACTCGAGCAGATCGTTGGGCTCGAATCCGCTGACCACGATCGGCAGTGAGAACTCCGCGGGGATAAAGCCGAAAGCCGCAGCGCCGGTGACCACCGCGACGTGGCCCGGACCGATCAACCCGTCCAACGCAACACCGGGAGCACCGAGAAGGGCGCGCAGCGGCTCTTCGATCGTCACGTGATTGCACAGCACCGAGAAGTTTGCGATCCGGCGCGCCGCGGCGCGCAGCACCGTGAGCGCCGTAGCGGGCGCCGTCGTCTCGAAGCCGACCGCCAAGAAGACCACCTGGCGCTCAGGCTCGCGCTCAGCGAGGGCGAGAGCATCGAGGGGCGAGTAGACGATGCGGACATCCGCGCCCTCGGCACGGGCCTCCATCAGGCTGCCGCGGCCGCCGGGGACCCGAAGCAGATCCCCAAAGCAGCACAGCGTGATCGCCTCCTCGGTGGCAAGCGCGATCGCGTCGTCCACCCGGCCCATCGGGATGACGCAGACCGGGCAACCCGGCCCGTGCACGAACTCCACGTTTGCCGGCAGCAGACTCGGGATGCCGTAGCGGTAGATCGTGTGGGTGTGGCCGCCGCACACCTCCATGAAACGGAAGCGCTCCTGTTGAGCCAGGTGGGCGATCTCTGCAACGAGCCGACGGGCGAGCTCTCGTTCATTCGCGCTCATGAGAGCCTCCCGATTCCCGCGCCGGCGCGCACAAGCAGGCGCTCGCCGTCGAGGCAGGTGACGACGATCTCCGGCCCATCCGCGCAGACCTCGCCGCATGCGCGTGGCGGCGCCGGGATCACCGGGAACCCCCGCGGTTCATGCTCTCAAGCTCGTCCCGGTACGGGCCTCCGAGTGCCTCCAGGTCCGCAATGGTGCGCGCGGCCTCCTCAGCCTCCATCTTGGCGATGGCGAAGCCGACATGGACGAGCAGGAAGTCGCCCTCGGCGAGGCCCTCCTCGGCGACCAGCGCGACGTTGACCGCGCGCCGCGCGCCGCCGAGCTCGACGATGCCGATGGCGGACTCGCCGGCAGGCAGCTCGACAAGGCGCGCGGGGATCCCGAGGCACATATCAGCGCTCCTCTCGCTCGATGCGCGCCGCGCCAAGGATGGCCTGGCCGAGGCTGAGGCCGCCGTCATTCGGCGGCACCCGCCGGGGGGCGAGCACCACGAGGCCGTGGTGCTCGACGAGGCGTCGCGAGAGCGCCTCGAGGAGCAGCCGGTTCTGGAAGCACCCGCCCGATAGCGCCACGGTCCCGATCGCGAAGCGGCGCGCGACCTCGGCCGCTGCGTCGCCCAGCCCGGCGGCGAGGCCGGCATGGAAACCAGCCGCCACCTCGGGGCCGGGCCGTCCGTCGATCAGCGCCTCGACGACGGCGCCGAACAGCGCCACGGTGTCGACGATGATTGCGCCACTTTGGTCCCGCCATGGACAGGCGAGCGCCGGCGCATTGGCCGCCTCGGCGAGCGCCTCCAGCTCGATTGCCGCCTGCGCCTCGTAGCTGGTGGCGCCCCGCCCCGCCACAAGGGCACCGACGGCATCGAAGAGTCGGCCGAGCGAGGTGGTCGTGGGGGCGAGGCCCGCGTGGAGGAGCGAGACAACACCGGCGATCTCACCTGCCCACTCGAGCTCGGCGAGCGGAGAGCACTCGAGCGCGGCCAGGGCCCCGAGCGAGGAGAGGTAGGAGACAGCCATGCGCCGGGGGAAGCGGACCGCCGCCTCACCGCCTGGCTGGGCGACAGGAACGAGGTGCCCCGCCCGGTGCACGCGCTCCCCGTCCGCCACCAGCACTTCGCCACCCCACAGTCCCCCGTCCTCACCGAGGCCGTTGCCATCAGCGACAATGCCGACGACCGGCCCGCTGAAGCCGTGCTCGGCCAAGCAGGAGTACAGGTGCGCCTGATGGTGCTGAATGGCGATGGTCGTCAGGCCGAGGCCGGAGGCGACCTCGCTCGAGAGGTACCCCGGGTGCAGGTCGTGCGCCACGGCCTCGGGCTCGACGCCGGCCATCTTGATCACCTGGGCGATCGCATGAGCGAGCTCGCGCTCCGCACCTGGCGCACCGAGGTCGCCGACGTGCGCGGACAGGTACGCCTGGTCGCCGGCAACCAGGCAGACAGTGTTCTTCTGGTGGCCGCCGAGGCCAAGCACGGGACGCGCGACCGGACGGGCGAGTCCCAGCGGGCTCGGCACGTAGCCACGGCTGCGGCGCAGCACAAGGGGGCGGCCGAGCGCCACCATCGCCACCGAATCATCGGCGCGCGCCGCAATCGGCCGGTCGTGGGTGACGAATACCGCCGCCCCGCGAGCGAGCCGCGCAGCGGTGGCCTCACGCCAGGCCGTTGGCTCTTCGGAGAGGTTCGCGGAGGTCATCACCAACGGCCGCTGTGCCCCGGTGAGCAAGAGGTAATGGAGCGGCGACGTCGCGAGCAAGATCCCGACGCGGCCGAGCCCTGGTGCGACCCCCTCGGCCAAGCCGGCGCCCGGGCGGCGCCGGGCGAGCACAATTGGCCCCTCGGGTGAGGTGAGCAAATCCTGCTCGGCGGCGTCGAGCTCGCAGAGCTCGCGCGCACCAGCGAGGTCGCGCACCATCACCGCCAGGGGCTTGTCTCGGCGCTGCTTGAAGGTGCGCAGCCGGGCGACGGCCGCCTCGTCGGTCGCGTCACAGGCGAGATGAAAGCCGCCGAGGCCCTTGATCACCACCAGGGCGCCCCGGTCCAACGCGGCCACTGCGGCCTCGATGCTCACCTCGAGACGGGGCCCGCAAAAAGGGCAGGCGATCGTCTCAGCACGGGCGCGCCGGGACGAGGCGTCCTGGTATTCGCAGGCACACTGGGGACAGAGCACAAAGCCGGCCATCGTCGTGTGCACCCGCTCGTAGGGGGCGGCTAGCGCCACGGTGTAGCGCGGTCCGCAGTCTGTGCAACTGGCAAAGGCATGGCGGTACCGGCGATTCGCTGGATCGTCGATTTCCGCCTGGCAGGCCCCGCACATCCTCACATCCGGGGCCACGGCAGCGAGCGCGCCGCCGATCTCGGGGTGGGTCTGCACAGCAAAGCCGCGCGCACCCGTGGCGTGAAGAGCGTGCTCGGCAATGGCGGCGATCTTCGCCCGCGGCGGCGCGGCATCGTGCAGGCACTGGGAGAAGGCCGACAAGCGCTCCGGAGGGCCCTCGATCTCGATGCGCGCGCCGCTCGCGCAATTGCCCACGAATCCCGCGAGATCGAGCGATGCGGCGAGCCGGCAGACGAAGGGCCGGAAGCCAACGCCCTGGACCAGGCCCGAGACGACGATCTCGCGGCGCTCCAGCCGGGCGGCGGCGGGCGGCCCCGTGCTCGGGGCTGCGGCGAGGTGCAACGGGCGCACCTCGTCATGTTCGGTCCCCGCCCCGGCCGACGGCGAGGTCGAAATCCCCTTTCCCCGCAGGCAAGAGGGCCCTGCCGCGGGTGCGGCTCAGGCGGCCCCGGCGGTCAGCGCGCTCGGTGCCGCGGCGGCGGGCTCGGACCCGGGCTCGCCGCGCTCGCCTCCGTGACCGACCAGCTGACGCTCTCGATGCGCGTCTCTTGCGGTGCGCTCTGGGGCCATGCGCTCGACGGCGACCTGGAGGCCGCCATCAACCTCGCTCGCCGAGCAGAACAACGCGCCGCGAAGCGCGCTGAGTGCCAACGCGTGCCCGGAGCGTGGCTCGCTGCAGCACCCGCCTGGCCCACCACGGGTCTGCACCGAAGGCACCCGGGAAGAGCCGATCGCCACCCACTGATGAGTTCTGGTTGGCACGGGCGTTGGGTCGGAACCGTCAGAAGTCCCTCTGAGGGCGGCCGGACCGCGACCACGCACCGTCAGTCTCAATTTGCGATCAAAGAGAGCGGGCGTGTCGATAGGGACACACGCGGTCACTGCAAGAAGTGCTCGACGACCTCGGCGCCGCGAGGTGTTGCCGCGTCGGGATCGAGCCCGGCCTTGCGGCGGGCGCGGCGCTGGGCGAGCAGGTCCCAACACTGGTCGAGCTGCACCTCGAGCTCGTGGAGGCGGTCGCGCTCTTGCGCGGAAAGCCCGGTACCGACGTGCGCCCGTTCGAGCGTGTGCTCCTCCTCCACAAGCTCGTGGATCGTGTGCAGCAGCTCAGCATCCTGCATGGGGTGCTCCTCTCCGCGCTGAACGGCATGGTGGCCGCCGCGTTCCATCGAATCGGGTTGGTGGCGCCCCCGGAGCGCTATCCGAGCGACGCGAGATCGGTGTTGAAGGTGACCGAGGGTCGCATCACCGCATCGGCGCGCGCCCAGGCGGGGTGGTAGTAGCCCCCGAGGTCGGCCGGAGAGCCCTGCACCGCCACCAGCTCGGCGATGATCACCTGCTCGTGCTCGGCGAGCGTCTTGGCAAGGTCGGCGAACGCCTCAGCGAGGTCGGGGTCATCCTGCTGGGAGGCGAGCTCCTCGGACCAATAGAGCGCGAGATAGAAGTGGCTCCCCCGGTTGTCGATGCCCCCGAGGCGGCGGCTCGGGGAACGGTCGTGCTCGAGGAACCGCTCGTTCGCGCGATCAAGCGCCTCGGCGAGGACCCGGGCCTTCTCGTTGCCGGTCTTCTGCGCCAGGAACTCGAGGCTCGCCGCCAAGGCAAGGAACTCCCCGAGACTGTCCCAGCGCAGGTAGTTCTCCTTGACGAGCTGCTGAACATGCTTGGGGGCCGAGCCACCTGCGCCGGTCTCAAAAAGCCCTCCGCCGGCCAACAGCGGAACGATCGACAGCATCTTCGCGCTCGTGCCAAGTTCGAGGATCGGGAAGAGGTCGGTCAGGTAGTCGCGCAGCACGTTGCCCGTGACCGAGATCGTGTTCTCGCCGCGGCGGATTCGCTCAAGCGAGCGCGCCGTCGCCTCAGCGGGAGCGAGCACATCGATGTCGAGTCCCTCGGTATCGAGCTCGGCGAGCTGAGCGCGGATCTTTCCGAGCAACACCGCGTCATGCGCTCGGGTCTCGTCGAGCCAGAACAGGGCGGGATCACCGGTGAGACGCGCCCGTTCGACGGCGAGGCGCACCCAGTCCCGCACCGCTGCGTCCTTGGTCTGGCACATGCGGAAGATGTCACCCGCCACGACGGGCTGCTCGAGCACGGTGGCACCCGCACTGTCCACGACCCTGACGGTTCCCGAAGAGGCGACCTCGAAGGTCTTGTCGTGGCTGCCGTACTCCTCGGCCGCCTGGGCCATCAACCCGACGTTCGGCACCGAGCCCATGGTGGCTGGGTCGAACGCTCCGTTGCGCCGGCAGTCTTCGATCACCACCTGGTAGATGTCGGCATAGCTACTGTCGGGGATCACCGCCAAGGCGTCCTGCTCCACACCGCCGGGGCCCCACATGTGCCCGGAGTTCCGGATCATTGCCGGCATCGATGCGTCGACGATGACGTCACTCGGAACGTGCAGGTTGGTAATGCCGCGCTCGGAGTCCACCATGGCGAGCCTCGGACCAGCGGCGAGCTCGGCATCAAAGGAGGCGCGGATCGCCGCGCCCTGCCCGAGGTGCTCGAGGCCGGCAAAGATTGCACCAAGTCCATCGTTGGGATTGAGCCCGGCAGCGGCCAACGTCTCGCCGTGGCGCGCGAAGGTCTCGGGGAAAAAAGCGCGGACCGCGTGCCCGAAGATGACCGGATCCGAGACCTTCATCATCGTCGCCTTGAGGTGGACAGAGAACAGGATCCCGTCGGTCTTGGCCCTCGCGATCTGTTCGGCAAGGAAGCTCCGGAGCGGGCCGACGCGCAGCACCGCAGCGTCGACGATCTCACGGGCGCGGACAGGAACCGACGAGAGCAGGACGGTCGTGGTGCCGTCGTCGGCGACGAGCTCGATACGCAGCGAACCGTCGCGCTCGATCACCGCCGATCGCTCGGTCGAGCGGAAGTCGTCCGCGCTCATGTGCGCAACGTTGGTCTTCGAGTCCGCCGTCCATGGGCCCATACGGTGGGGATGCGCGCGGGCATAGTTCTTCACCGAGGCTGCAGCGCGCCGGTCGGAGTTGCCCTGGCGCAGTACGGGATTGACCGCACTTCCCTTCACTCGGTCATAGCGGGAGCGGACCTCGACCTCCTCCTCGCTCGCCGGATCGTCGGGGTATTCGGGGAGGTCAAGGCCTTGCTCGCGCAGTTCCGCGATGGCGGCCCGCAGCTGGGGGATCGACGCGGAGATGTTGGGCAGTTTGATGATGTTCGCCGCCGGGTCCGCAGTCAGCGCACCCAGCTCAGCCAGGGCGTCGTCAACCCGCTGATCGTCGCGGAGGCGCTCAGGGAAGCTCGCGAGGATTCGCCCTGCGAGTGAGATATCGCGCGTCTCGACCCGGACACCCGCCCGGCCGGTGAAGGCGTGGATGATCGGCAGCAACGAATGGGTCGCGAGCGCCGGCGCCTCGTCGGTATAGGTGTAGATGATCGTCGAGTCAGTCACCGTTCTCCCGCTCCGTCCGAGGTCACTGCGGGCATGGCTGCCCCGCCGCCTCCAGAACACCACCGGTCCGGGAAACCCGCAAGCCGATGGCCGCCACCAAGCCGAGCGATGCGCGCCGGCGCGCAATTCCCTTGGCGGCGCGCGGGCGATGGTTGCGCCGCGGACTCGGTCGATACGGGGGCCGGAGGCGCGCCGAGCATCCCGGCACTGGCCGAGGCGTGGCTCGCTTCGTCGCTCGGCACAGAGCCCGAGAGCCACGCATGGCACGACGAGCCAATGCGCCCCGGATCGGACGCATCGGCACCCTCTCCAGCGAGGTCTTCGCTGGCCGGGCCGGTCTCTCAGGGCGCCCGCGGGGACGAGTCCTTCCTGACATGGCAGCACGCGAGGATCGCTCAGGGTCAAAAGGTGGAGCAGCACGCGCTGGCCCGCTTCGACCGGGCACTGATCGATGGTGGCCTCGACATGCCGCGCAGCTCCGCGCCGAGCTCCGCGACGGCTGCGCCGGCATGTTCAACACAGCGCCCGCCGGCCTTCCGCGCCTCTGCTGACCTGCCTGCGGGTCCCGAGTCGATGCACTGGGCCCTCGAGCGCATCGGCCGGCCGGCCGCGGGCAAGCACTCAGGAGCGCTCGAGCGCTGCCTTCACCGCCTCGGGGTCGGCACAACCGACGATCCAGGCGTCGTAATCGGTGCCTTCGAAAACGACGCGCAGGCCGCGCGGCGTGTCATGGTGCACGGCGGCAAAGAGCCGCTCATCGCGGTTGTGGATGGTCGCCACCTCCGACACACCGGGCAAGCGCTCGCCAACCTTGAGGCCGCGATCCGCGGGGGCGTGCGCATCCTCGAGGATCTCGATGGCGCGAACCGCGGCGCGTGGTGCACGCAGATCCCCGCGCACCGCCTCGAGCTTTTCAAGACGCGACAGCTGGAGCACGAGCGTGTCGCCGTCCATCCGCAGCTCGGCCATCTTGGCCTCCTCGGCCTCTCGGCATCGATCGATCTCAGTAATGATAACAATCGATGCACCAGGCAGCTGGCGCTCAGGTATTTGCGGCGAGCTCGATCTTCACCGCCGGAGGACTCTCGAGAGAGTTGTGCACCGTGCAGTGCGAGGCGACCGCCAACAGCGCAGCGTGGCGATCGGCAGGCACGCCGGTGGGCAGCTCGATCTCGAGCGAGATCTCGCCCACACGGGCGGGATGGGGCACGATCGTGTAGGCGGCCCGGACCGCCAGACCCTCCTCGGGCAACGCGTGGCGGGCGAGGTAGCGACGGGCGTAGTACGCGACGCAGCCGGCCAGCGAGGCGACGAAGAGCTCGGTGGGCGTTGCTGCGAGATCACTCCCGCCGTCTTCGACCGGCTGGTCTACCTCGATCTGATGGCAGCGGACCGTGATCACAAAGCGATCGGCTTCGCAGTGGACGACATTGAGGGATCGCTCCACGGCTAGCACGCGCTTCTTTCGCCGCTCGACGACATCAGCGGGTCAGCCTTGGGGGAGGTTCTGTTCTCTCGCACGCCCCCAGCCTGGAAGCTCGCGCAACGGGCTCGCTAGGGCCGAACGTCACCAGCCGGCCGGTCGGAGATGCCGCCTGCCCCGTTCGCCATCGCGCGCGGGACAATACCCCTCGGGGTATTATGGCACCAGCACCCGGACAAGTGAAGCGGGAGGACACGTGGCAACGGTCGCAATTGGCAAGGCAGATTTTCAATCGACGGTGGAGGCGGGCGGCATCGTGCTCGTCGACTTCTGGGCGGGCTGGTGCGGCCCGTGCCGAGCGTTCGCTCCCGTGTTCGAGGCCGCGGCGGCAAAGCACGAAGACATCGTCTTCGCCAAGGTGGACACCGAGGCCGAGCAGGAGCTCGCCGGCGGGCTCGGGATCATGTCGATCCCCACACTGATGGCGTTCCGTGACGGCGTCTTGCTCTACGCCCAGCCCGGTGCCCTGCCATCCGCGTCGCTCGAGGAGCTCATCGGCAAGGTACGGGCCCTCGACATGGACTCGGTGCGCAGCCAGCTCGCTGAGCGCACCGCCGCAGCCTCGTCTTGAGTCTCGGTGCGCCGCCGGGGGGCCGAACGCCCCGGCGGCGCACCGACCAGGTCGGAGGCTTCAGGCGAGCTTCATGAACATCTTTTGGACTTCCTCGAGGGAGTAGCCGTCAGCTGCTGCCGCCTCGGGGTTCGCGACGCAGTAGGTCAGGCCACTCGCGAGGACCTTGAAGCCGACCTGCTCGAGCGCCTTGGTCGCCGCCGAGACCTGGGTGACGAGGTCGCGACACTCGCGACCATCGTCGAGCATCCGCTCGATGGCCCGCACCTGACCGGCAACGCGATGCAGGCGTCGCCGCACATCGTCAATGACCTCATCGGGAATTTCCATCTCCGCCTACCCCCAGCAGTCGCACGGTCCGTCCGGCGAGCGTTGCCGGTTGCGACCATGATACCCTCCACCGTATGTGTCGAGCGGTGACGTGTCGTCGGTGCGGTCGGAAGACGTGGGCGGGCTGTGGCGCCCACGTTGAACAGGTATTGGCCGGGGTCCCGCGCTCCGAGCGCTGCCAGTGCGAGACCGAGGCGCCCAGCGCCCGCGGGCTGTTCAGCCGTTTCGGGCGAAGGGCCAAGAACGCAGCGACCAACGAGCGCTGAGCGATCGCCTCAACGCGCCCTGCGCTCACCGACAGGGCAGCGATCGCCATCCGGGCAGCTCGCGGCGTCATTCGTGGTCCGCGCGCGAAACGTTGTCGCAACAACGATCGTGCCCGCTGATCGCTGCGGATGGAGCTGACCTCGGTGGCGAACGCCGCCGGTGGGGACGATCGAGTCACCCAGAACCTCGGGCGCCCGGTCTCACCTCCCGCATCGCTCTTGTCTTGCGGTGAAGCCGAGGTCGCTCACGACATCGGCCAGGACGACGAATCGCCGTCGAACCCAGCTTTGACGACACCGAGCGCTCAGAGCACCCCGCCACCTCGATTCTCCTGACCGCGAGCCATCTCGCGCTGAACCCAGTGTGAGACGGCCCGCGCCTCGGCAAGCACGACCGCCGGCAGCCCTCGCCAACCGAGGGGTCCTGAGAAGCTGCTGATCGCCGAGGCCATCGTGAGCTGCGGTGACGAGGGACCTGGTTGACCCTGGCGTCCTCGGCATCCTCTCTTCAGCGCCACCCTCCTCCGCGTCGAGATGGCCTCAATCACGACCACCCCCCGGCAGGTATCCCGCGGCCGAGCCGCCGTCCGACAGAGGATCACCGGATGTGCTCTCGCGCGATCTCAAGCTTGTCCCCAACGGCAGCGATGATCGAGGCCCGCCTCATGCGAGCGATCGGGGTGACGAGCAGCGGCGGCTCGTCGAGCCGTTGCTCGTCGCCCCACACAAGCGCCGCCCGAGATTTCATGGCGACCTGTGGCGGGTCGTCGACACCAAGCTCTCCAACGCGCATTCCGGCTGGTAGTGGCGCTTCCTGTCGGCCGAGTCTGGCCCGTGGACCCCCGTTGGGCGGTCGGTCGGTCGCCGCACCCGACCCGGCCGTGGCACCTCCCGCGAGGGGCTGCCGCGCGTTCAGGAGCTCATCGACATGCCGAGGGGAATGCGTCAGTCTCAGGCGACGCCTGGGCGCTGCAACAAGACCCCGAAGACCGTCGGTTCCACCGCGTCCGCCAGCCGGAATGCCAGGGGGCGGAGCAGGGAAACCACGATGACGACCGAGCAGGAAAAGAGGTAACCAGCCACGACGTCTCCCGGGTAGTGCGCCCCGACGTAGACACGGGCGAAGCACAAGAAGAGTCCGAGCACGATGTCGATGGCGGCCAGCCACCAGATCACCGCCGATTTGGCCGACCCCCTCCCCCGCGACCCGGTACCGATTCGGGCCGTCCCCCGCCGCCATGCGGCAGCGCCGACCACAAGCAGGAGCGATGTCGTGAGGCCGCCGGCGACCACAGAGTGATCAGAAGGGAACGAATAGTCGCTCGTCTTGGCGACGAGTACGAGGACGTGGGGATGCGTCGCGTACGGCCGGAGCTCCTCGGCCCCATGGGCAATCAGCTGATTGAGACCGAGCGCAACCAGGGTGCCAATACCTCCGAGCACGAGCAGCGTCGCTGCTTGCGGTGCCCGGCGCCACCAGGCCAAGGCGTAGGCGATGACAAAGACCACCGCCAACAGCACAGGCCCGAGCCACAGCGCATAGGCATGCATGAAGCTGTGGGCCCAGGCAGTGTGTCGTGAAAAATGGTTGAGATCGAGGTAAATCGAGGTATTCAGGCCCTTGGGGGGCAGCACGCGAACCCCGCCCGGGGTGGGAGCCGGCTTGGGCGAAAGCGATAACTTTGTAGCGGCGAGTGCGTTCAACAAGATGCTTCCCGGTGAATGGCCGATGACCGGCGCATGAACCCAGAACGCGCTCAAAGTTAGCACGGTCGCTTTCCTGGGCCTTGCTTGCGCGCCCGAGACGGGGTGGGCCAGCTGCCTCCTGGCCGCAACACGGGCACCCGCCGCGCGATCACACCGACAAGGAGGGCCGGCGAAGGACCCATAGCGGCAGGCCGAATTAGCCAACTCCCGCGGGGCCAACACCTGCGGCACGGCACTGTTGCACCCAGGTACTCTCCCTGGGCGCCCTGCCGGTGCGTAGGAATCAGGTTTCGTCGAGGCCGAGCGTCCTGAGCGCCTGGGCGTCGCTCGCCGTGGTCGCACCGCTCGTGTCGATGATCGTGGCTTCGGGCCACGAAGCCGCGCCAGCCGCCATCGCCGCGGCGATCGCTACGTCTGCGTCGGACGCGTCGTGGGGCCTGCGCTGCGCAAGCCGCGCCGCGGCGACCTCGGCGGGCGCAACACAGTGCAGCTGGCACAGTTCCGCGGCGGCGGCCTCGGCCGTCGCCATCGCCTCGACGCGCAATCCCGCCGCCACCCAGGAGGCGTCAATGATCACGCTCGTCCCTCGCTCGAGCCGCCGGCGGGCAGACGCCAGGAGCTCGCGGTAGGTGGCCTCGGTCACCCGCGGCGCGTAAATCCCCTCGCCGAAGGGCGCTGCCATCGGGGTCGAGGGCGAGACACCGGCCAGTTGCTTGCGCATCACGTCTGAAGCAAGGACCGCCCAACCGGTGCGCTCGCCCAGTCGGCGTGCGAGCGTCGACTTTCCGGTTCCGGGGAGACCGCCCACGAGGACGAGGCGAACCCTCCCCGCCTCGAGGTGCCGGCGCGCGAGATCGAGAAGGTCGCCGACCTCGCGGCCCGCGTCCGCGTTGCCCTGGCTGGCGCGGATGCAGGCCACCTTGGCCCGCACGCCGGCCCGGTACGCGATGTAGTGGTCGGCGAGCGAGGCCGGATATTCGATGCCGCTGTGACGGCGATAGGCGCCGAGGAACCACTTGGCGAGCGCCGCGGCGCCGCGGTGCTCGAGATCCATGGCCAGGAAGGCCACGTCGTCCAGCGCGTCGACCGCTCGCAGCCGGTCATCGAACTCCAGACAGTCGAGCACCCTTGGACCGTCGTCGAGGAGGTAAATGTCGTCGGCGAGCAGGTCGCCGTGGCCATCAACGGCCAGTCCCCCAGCCGCTCGCTCGGCGAACAGCGGCGCGCGCCCCGCCAGGTAGCGGTGCGCGAGTTCATCGACCCGATTGAGCGCCGCGCGGTCGATTCGCACGCCCGTGTTCCGTAGCACCGCGAGATTGTCCTCCCAGTTGCGCCTCGCGGCCTCCGGTGACACCGCCGCGTCGATCGCCGGGGAGCGGTCGGCCCGAGCGTGGAACGCAGCGAGCTGCGCCGCCAGGTCCTCGAGGGGACGGCGCAAATCAGCTCCCGTTCCGAGCAGGTACGCGAGGCTGCGATTCTCAGGCATGCGGGTCATGACGACGAGGTGATCGATGACCGCCCCCTTCGGGCCGCTGACCGCGGCGACCCCGAGATAGACATCGGGTGCGAGACGGCGGTTGAGCGCCACCTCACGCTCGCAAGCCGCCGCTCGGGCGGACACAGTGCGCCAGTCGACAAAGGGCAGGAACAGTGGCTTTTTGAGCTTGACCGCTCGGTCCCCGAAGACAAAGACGATCGACGCGTGGGTTTCGTGGACTTGAGGCCGCGCCGCTGCGAGCAATCCCGGATCGGCCCGCAACTGGACATCCTCGGACACCTCTTTATGTTCGCTCCCCGCGACGCAGCTCGCGCCGACTTATCGCATACTCATTGCAGAACCGCCCATAAAGTGACACCACGGGCATCGCCTCGACACTGCTTTGTCCTTTGCCCGCCGAGGTGGGGACCTTTGACCCTGGCATTCGGGTGGCGATCGCCGGAAGGTGACCTTTCTGGAGGAGGTCGCCATGATCTTCGCTGACCGCGCCGATGCGGGGCGCCAGCTCGTGGCGAGGCTCGGCCACCTGCGGAACGCGCCCGTCGTCGTGCTCGGCCTAGCACGGGGAGGCGTGCCCGTCGCATACGAGATCGCCCGGGCGCTCGCTGTTCCACTCGATGTCATCGTCGTTCGCAAGCTCGGCGTTCCCTTCCAGCCCGAGCTCGGCATGGGCGCCATCGGGGAGGACGGGGTTCGGGTCGTCAACGACGAGGTCGTGCGCGCTGCTGAGGTCTCCTTCGAGGAGTTCGCCGCGGTTGAAGCACGCGAGCGTGCCGAGCTGCAGCGCCGTACCCAGCTGCTGCATGCCGACCGGAAGCGCGTCGCGCTATCGGGGTGCACCGCATTGATCGTCGACGACGGCGTGGCGACCGGGTCGACGGCGATCGCCGCGTGCCGGGTGGCGCGCGCGGGCGGTGCCGAGCGCGTCGTAGTCGCCGTCCCCGTCGCTCCCGAGGGATGGGAACGACAGGTTGGCCAGGACGCCGACGAGCTCGTCTGCCTGATGATGCCGAAGCCCTTCGCCGCGATCGGCCAGTTCTACGAGGATTTCTCCCAGACCACCGACGCCCAGGTGCTCGCTTGCCTCGAGGCCGCCGCCCACGACCATCTGCTCCCCGCCGCCCAAACACAAACGGACGACGATCCTCCCTGGCCTGACCGTGACGTCGAGGTCCCAGCTGGCGAGGTCCACCTTGACGGCCGGCTCGTCGTCCCCGGGCGCGCGCTCGGCGTGGTGGCCTTCGCCCACGGGAGCGGCAGCAGCCGACACAGTCCGCGAAATCGCTTCCTGGCCGCAGTGCTCAATGCCTCAGGACTCGCCACCTTGCTCTTCGACCTGCTCACTCCGAATGAGGAGCTCGATCGCGCCAACGTCTTCGACGTCGCGCTGCTCGCGCGCCGCCTCCTCGCGGCGAGCGCTTGGCTACGCGGACAGCTGACGTGCGGCAAACTCCCGCTCGGCTACTTCGGCGCGAGCACCGGTGCGGCCGCGGCGCTATGGGCCGCCGCCGAACCAGACTGCGAGGTGGCCACAGTGGTCTGCCGGAGCGGACGCCTGGATCTCGCCGGACCACGCCTCGGGGAAGTGAGGGCCCCAACGCTGCTGATCGTGGGTGGCGAAGACGATCTGGTATTGGGACTCAACGAACGGGCGCGCGAGCGCCTCGTCGCCGAGAACCGCCTCGTCGTGGTGCCCGGGGCGACCCATCTGTTCGAGGAGCCGGGAACGCTGCAACGGGCGGCAGTCGCGGCACGGGACTGGTTCACCTCACGTCTCGCGCCGCACCCGATCCGCTGAGCGATGGAGCGCTCAGCGCGAGGAGCGACGGTCGCCAGACCGCTGCGCCGGCAGGGCGGCGCCGAATCCGGTGCGCCCATGCACCTGGATCGATCTGTTGGCGTGCACCCTAGGCTGGCGTGGGCACTCGATGTGAGCGCAGCGCCATCCTCCTCGTTCTATGAAGACCAGCGAGACCAGGAGGCAAGAGATGGAAGCAGTCGTCGGTGACGCGATTGTCATCCGAGGTCACCATGTCGGCGAGACCGCACGTCACGCAGTGATCTTGGAAGTGCATGGGCCAGACGGTGCGCCGCCCTACGTCGTGCGGTGGGACGACGGGACCGAGGGTCTCTTTTTCCCGGCCTCGGACGCGACCGTGGTGCACACCGAGAGCGGGGGCGCCACCGCCCGCTGACGACCCGAGCGCACCGGCCGCGCTCGTGACCAGCTTCGCGGTCGTTGCGACCGGTACGACCGCCGAGGTGGGGCGGCCGGAAATTCCTGCCACTTCGGAGGAAGCACGGCTGTTCGCGCCCTCGAGCAGGTGATATGCAACGGTGATATGGCCGGGCACGTGTTGGTGCCCCCCAGATCCAGCACACCCCGGGCGATCGCTTGCGGACTCACCAAACGATCTGAGACGCAGGACAATGGTGCCGCAGGGAACCATTGTCCTGCATCCTTGCGACCTTGAGCGCAGGCTGGAGGGCAGATCTGACGT
>JAJZKA010000027.1 GCA_021809805.1 Actinomycetes bacterium | reverse complement strand
TCCGTGGCTGAGTTGGGTGGTTGGGCATGGGCCACCGTCGGCACGCTGCCGTCACGATGCATGAGATGCAAGCCACCCGACCAAGGCCGGGACTCGGGTGCGTCGCCGACGTCTGATCCTCGCGAGGCTGCCCCGAGGCTCACCTGGAGCTCCTGAGACGCCAAGTCCGGACCCGAGCGTCTGCAGGCGATGATCGGGGTTTGGCGGCCCTGGCCGGCAAAGCTCTGATCAGCCACTATCTGATACAAAGGGGCGAGGATCTCGGGTTCAAGTCCCCTTCGACGCTTACCCCACTCCACACCGAAATGTCGTAGTCGACCAAGAAACCGGTGCCCGCTACCGGCTCTGCGGCTTGGTCAGTGTCCAGCCGCGACGCTTGAGCTCGGCGGCAAGCTGCTCGGCAGGCATGTGGCGCAATACCTGCGCGGCGGCGGACTGCCTTGGCGTTCCGGCAGGGCTCGGGGCGCTCCTGTCGAGTCCCACGTCCTGTAGTCGGTCGATGAAGGCTGTCGCCTCATCGCGCGTGAACCTGCCGCCGGCCTGGCGCTGTGTGAAGCCCATCGGGCCGCGCGCGTCGCGAAAGTCGGTGTGACCGGCGTCCTGGAGAAGGGCCAGCAGCTCCTGCAGCTGTCTCGCGGATGCCGGTGGGCCAGTCTGTTGACCAAAGGCCATAGCCACCAGTCTGCCTGAAGTGGCGCTGGAGCTGCTCCCGGTTCACGCGCCTGCGAGCGCGTCACCGTAGTGGGCCCAGTTCTCCCGAAGCTGTCCCCAGCCGCAAGGTAGACAGCGTCCTTGGGGAGAGACAACCGCTGCCAGGCACATGGGTGGCCTTGGTCGTACCCCAACTACGTCGACTCTCACGGCCAGTCCGAGATCGGCTTCGCCATCACCTCGCTGCTGGACTTCGACCTGCTACCGCGCATCAAGCGGATCAACAAGATCAAGCTCTACTGCCCCGACCAGCAGGTCTTCCCTCGGCTGGCGCCGGCGATGACCCGGGCGATCCGGTGGGACCTGATCGAGCAGAACGACGACCAGATGATCAAGTTCGCCACCGCCATCCGGGTGGGCACGGGCCTTGAGCAGCAACCGAACGGCCAACGGCGATAGCGAGCCGGGCCGGGCGGAGTTACCGCCGTCCACGGTCCCGATGCGGTTGAGCGGAGGCTGACGGCTACAGCTTCGTCGCGGTCTTCTTCGGCTGGCGGGGCACGGTGGTGTACTTGTCGAGGTGGCCGTAGACGGTGGAGCGGGGCACGCCGAACAGGCCGGCGATCTGCTGGACGGTCTTGACCCGCGCGTCGTACAGCTCTTGGGCGAGGGCGGCCTGCTCGGTGGTGAGCCGGGGCCGGCGGCCGCCGACTCGGCCGCGGGCTCGTGCGGCGGCCAGTCCGTCGTTGGTGTTGGCGATGATGAGTTCGCGTTGCAACTCGGCGAGCACGCTGAGCATGCCGAACATGGCGCGGCCTTCGGCAGTGTCGGTGTCGATGCCCTGCTCGATCACGTGCAGGCCGATCTTCCGCTCGCGCAGGTCCGCGCCGAGGTTGATCAGATGCTGCACCGAGCGGGACAGCCGGTCCAGGCGGGTGACCTTGAGGGTGTCGCCCTCGCGCAGCAGCTGCAGAACCAGGTCGAGCTTGGGCCGCGATGCCTTCGCGCCGGATGCCTTGTCGATGTGGATGTTCTCGCGGGCGACTCCGGAGCGCAGCAGCGCGTCGATCTGGTGGTCGGGGTTCTGCTCCGCGGTCGACACCCTGCAGTAGCCAAAGTTCATGTGTCGGAATGTACTCCGCCTAGCGTTCTCCGACATTGAAAATCGACGCGGGTTTCCGACACATCCGACCTGGGGCTTCGCGATCGGCCCTCAAGTGTCAGCAGACGACTGTTTGTCGACACCCAGCGTCAGCCCTCATCGTCGTCGTCATCGGGCGCGTCGGGGTCACGCAAGTCGCGGATGGCACCGGGGTCCAGGTCGGGCAGGAGGAAGTTGTAGGCGCCGTGGACGCCGAGGTGCTTGTGGACGTAGGGACTGAGGCGGGCCATGTCCTCGTCGCGGACGGGGTAGCCCTGCGCCTTGAGTTGGCGGACGGCGGCGTCCAGATAGACAGTCGTCCACAAAACCACGCAATTCAGGACAAGTCCTAGGACGCCGAGCTGGTTTTCGAGGCCGCGTTCGTAGCGGTGGTACAGCTCGCCCTTCTTGCCGTGGCAGATCTTCCGAGCGAGGCCGTGGCGTCCTTCCTGCAGGTTGCGGATGTGCTTGATGTCGCGCCGGTAGGTCTCGTCGGTGTCGATGAAGGCCAGGATGTGCAGGGACTTGAAGATGCGGCCGTAGGCGGCGATGGCCTCGCCGAGCGCGGTGGGGTTCCCGTCGCGCTGGAGCATGGTGACAACGTCGTAGGCGCGGACGGTGCCGGTGTAGATCGAGGCGACCACCCGCAGGATGTCCGACCAGTTCCTGCGCACCTTGCGCAGGTCGATCTTCCCTCGGGCGAAGGTATTCAGCGGCCCGTAGTCGGCGTCGCCGTTGATCCGCCAGCCCTTCTGGTCGGGCAGGTCGGCCAGCGCGGGCCGGTAGGAGATCCCCAGCAGTTCCAGCAGCCCAAATACCAGGTCACTATAGGATCCAGTGTCCGAGACAACGATCTCGGGAAGTTCGCCGCCGTCCAGGCCGAAGATGACGTCGACCATGTGCAAGGAATCCCGGATCGTGCCGGACACGATCTTCGCGCCCCGACCGATTCCTTGATCATTAATTGCGTTGAGCCAGGTCATGCCGCGGCTGGAGCCGAAGAACTTCCGGTTGGGGCGGGCGAACGCGACCGGGACCGGGACCACGAACCGCATCCCGTCGACCGCGGCGACCATGCCACCGCCCCACGCGCGGGCCAGCGCCAGCCTGGCCTGGCGGGCGACCAGCGGAAGATTGGCGGGGGCGAGGGTCTCGGGCCGGAAGTAGTTCTGGAACACGTGCGACAGCCGCGACCGCTTGAGCGCGGACACACCCGCCTTGACGATCGGCCGGTACCCGACGTTCATGGAGTGCCCGGCCAGGCACGCGGCGATCGAGACCGGCAGGTCCTCCAGCCGGGACCGGCCGCTCGACACAGCGGTGAACGCTTCCACCAGCGAGGGTTCCCACGACATCACCTCAAGGATCACCTCAGGCAGATCGACGCGCGGAAGCATCCCTGTGGTACGGGCCCGCAGATCGACCAGCGACGGCGGCTCCTCGATCGCCTTCACCCCGGTCAGATGGATCTTCCCGTCCTCGTCGACGCGGACTTCGGTGTTGACCGCCAGCCTGCCGGCGACTTCCCGGTAGGCGGCGTCCAGGGCGGCCGTGTGGCTGGCCAGCAGCTCGTCCGGGTTCTCCGACAGGCCGATCGCGGTCAGCACGTCCGGGCGGACTTCCTCCCACTGATCGCCTTCCAGCAGCTGGGCCTGGGGGTTGCGCCACCGGGTGGAGGCGTCGGCGTAGATCTCGCGGCGTTTCAGATGGCGATAAAACTGCTCCAGCACTGCGAAGGTGTAGGCGTGCCTGTTCACCGCGCCGCCTTCGTGCGCGGGGTGGCCGAACACCAGGCGTTTCCACGTGCCGTTCACCACCGAGGCGTCGATCATCCGTGCGGGGATCAACGGCGCGGGCAGGCGGCTACGGTAGGCCAGTACGTCCGGCAGCATCTGCATCGCTTGAAGTACCGCCGCGCCCTCGGCGTTCGCGCCGAAACAGATCACCTTGGGCAGCAGCTTCACAAACCCCGACACCGTGGTGTACCGGCCAACCAGCTCCGTCCGCCAATCGTCGGGGTCGGCGGCGTCCGCCGGAGGCACGTTCTCGTTCACCACGACCAGCGCCGCCCGCAACTCGGCGCGCGAGACGATCGCCTCGATCGCCTCCCACACATCCGCGACCCTCGGCTCCTCATCCGGGCCTCCCCAACCGTCGGAGGCGAACAGCGCGTCCACCGCCACCGCGAGGCGGGCGGAGGCCTTGGCGAGCTTGGGGTGCTTGCGCACCACCTCCTTGTTCGCCGCCGTCTGCGCCTTGTTCAGCAGCTCGGTGGCCATCAGCAGGTCCAGCAGCTCCAGGGTGTCGTCGACCGACTTGCCCTCCAAGAACCGGACAGTGGCCAGCAGCGTCGCCAGCCGCCGGCCGTCGGGGTGACGGCGGATCTGCGAGGCGTCCGCGTGCATCCCGTACTTGGCCAGCTCCGCCAGCCGCCGCGCCGGCACCAGGCTCTCGGCGCCGAGCTCGGCCATGCCCAGGCCCATGACCTCGGCGACCTGATCGAGTGCTTTGATCATCGTCGGGCCGGATCCGCGCGGCGCCGGGCCCTTGCGCCACCGTTCCAGATCGGAGATCCGCGACCCCGGCGGCACCTCCAGCAGCTGGTCCAGCAAATACCGCTGGCCCACCGTCAACAAGCCCTCGAGCACCCCCCACAGGCGGCGGGTGGTGTCGTCGCGGACCTGGGCGACCAGCCGCGCCAGCGTGCTCACCCCGGGCAGCAGCACATCCCGCTCCCGCAGCCACCCCACCGCGTCGGTGAAGATCGCCTTCGGGCCGTCCCCCGACGTCCAGGACCGGGCCGCCACCCACGCCCGCAGCTCCGTCTCGACCGCCGTGAACTCCTTCAGCTCATACACCCGCTGGATCTCCCACTGATGATCCAACTTCGTCTTGGCCCGCTCGGTGTACCGCTTCACCATCGACGCATCCGCCACCCCCAGCTGCTCGGCGATGAAGTCCAGCACCGCCGCAGGCACATCGAGGGGATCCTCCAGGAACGCCCCGATCCAGCGAACGGTCACCAGCTGGAGGCCGAACCCGAGTTTCATGTGATCGCCGCGACGGCGATCGATCAGCGCCCGGTCCTCGTCATCGAGGAAGAACACCCGCTCCAGGTCCGCCCGCGACACATCCCCCGCGTACCGCCCGTACGCAGCCGCCTCATCATCAGTCAGGAACTCAACCGGCATACGCCGCAACGTAGGGCACATCACCACACAGCCGACGCAGAGTCACCAAACCGTTACAAGATCGGCCCTCAGCGACACGACCCGCATCGGAACCGTGGATGGCGGTAACTCCGCCCGGCCCGGCTCGCTATCGCCGTTGGCCGTTCGGTTGCTGCTCAAGGGCCTACACCCCCAGCGGTGAGGGAAAGTTCTTCTTCACCATGATGGCAGCGTTCGCCGAGCTCGAACGAGACATGATCCACGACAGGACCATGGCCGGCCTGGCTGCCGCTCGAGCCCAAGGCCGCGTCGGCGGACGGCCCACGGTCATGGACCCCGACAAGCTTGCCGCCGCCAAAGCCCGCCGCGCTGGCGGCGAGAGCCCCACCGACATCGCCAGAGCTCTCGGCATCTCCCGTGCCAGCGTCTATCGCCACGTTGTCACCGGGGAAGAACTCCCGGGGATATAAAGCCAGGCCAGATACTACGGCAGATAGTGAAGAGCATCGCTAGCGCCAACGGCTGTACGACTATTCCTCGACCCCGAGGCCTCCAGATCACCCGGGCCAGATCACCGGGGTCGGTGTCCGGCAGTGGGCGTGGGCCACTCTTTGCCTCGCTGGTCTCAGTATTCGATGCCGGGCCCGCCGTGCTCGATGCTGGGTCCGAGGTCCCGCTCGACTTGACGGGCCTGTCGACGGACAACATGGCGCTCACGGGCCTTAAGCAGGGTGTCGCGTGCCTTATCGGCGCCGGCGACCTCCTCGGGGGTCATGGTCTTTACGAGCTCGGCCCGGACCTGACGGTTGTGGGCCACCTCGGCCCGGGCCTGCTCGGCGACCGCTATGAGGGCGTCGCGTTGTCTGGCCATGTTCTTGTTGGCGGTAATGGCCCTTTCTCGGTCGCCTGCGCGGGTGGTGATCATTTTCTCGTAGTAGGCGGCGACCCGCTCCTCCCGCTCTGCTTCGGTGCTGTGGTGGAAAAGTGCGTGGCCGAGGGTCCGCTCGGTGGTCAAGTAGGCAGCGTTTCGGACCGCTTCGTCGCCCCATGTCGAGCCGGGGAGCTGATAGTCGTAGTCGTTCCAGGTCCGGGCGGTCTCCTCGCGCCTGGCCTTTGCCTCCTCTACCTTGGCGGCCTTTTGCTTTAGGAGACCCGGGCCGGCCTCGATGACCCGGGCGTCATCTCGGGCGGCGAAGTAGTCGGCCGTCGCCCTTTGTAAGAGATCGCCCCGGTCGCCATGGATGCGGGCCGCTTCGCCCCGGTGCCAAGCGGCCCGCCCGCGCGCTTCGCCGGCTGCGGCCTGTTCGGCCTGGTTCTCCTGTTCGGCCACGTCCTCTGCCATGACCGGCACCTCGCCCAAAAAGCGTGTCTGCTGAACAAGGCGGGCCTCGATCGCCCTGTCGGCGAGGTTGAGCTCGCGCTCGCTGCGCCAGTTGGCGAGGTCGAGCTCACGCCGCTCGGCCGGCCGGCCGGCCCCGGTGATCTGGTGGGTTCTAACGACCCGCGCATCGGCCTCTGCCCGGGCGCGCGCGACCTCTAGGCCCCGGTCGGCCCGGTCCCGACCGATGGCCGTCACTAAGAGCTGCCGGGCGTCCTCGTGGTCAGCGGCCACCACGTGCAAGGTGTTCTCGTAGCGGCCCCTCGTGGCCCCCACGTACAGGCCACCTGAGGTGGTGGCATCTGTGACCCAGGTGAGGGAGCGGTCAGTGGTGACACCCTGGTTGCCGTAGTCAGTGGTGACATAGCCGAGCTCGGCGGCCACCGCCACATAGTCCGCGTCGAGAGTGACGCGGCGCTGCCCGTTCACCGCGAGCACGGTCCCGTCCTCGGTGACCGCCTCGACGGTCCAGGCCTCCCGGTTCGCCACGCCCCTCGCAGTGTCGTTGCGCCGCGTGACGACCCGGTCCCCTGCCCCGATCAGCACGCCTTCCATGCCAATTGCGGTCCTTGAGTCGTCGACCTGCCCGGCTTGTATGCGCAGGTCCCGCACCGCCTCGTTGACCGCGCGGGCATCGTCGTTGGTAGCAACGGTGACCGCGAGGCCACCTTCGCGACCCCCCTTTGCGCTGACCTCGGCAGCGATGGCGGCCACTGCGTCTGCCTCACTTCTATGGACCACGACCGCCCCTCGTCCGACGAGCCGCCCGGCCGCCTGATCGGGGTTGGTGCCCTCGCGTAGCAGTAGGGAGAGCTCTGCGTAGTCGAGATCGACCCCGGTGACTAGCAGGCCGGCCTCGTCCGTCTCGAGGTGGAGGAAGCGGTGGACCTCGTCAAGGGTGACCGCCTTTCCCGACCAGCGGGCCGCGGTCTCCATGACCCCACCGCGGCCGACTGCACCGAGCTGGCGGGGGTCGCCGACAAGGCGGATAGCCGCCCCGGAGGAGGCGGCGAGGTCGATGAGGGCGTTGGCCTGGTCGACGGTCATGAGCCCGGCCTCGTCGACGACGACGACCGAGGAAGCTGAAAGGACCGATCCTTCCCCAGCTCCGTGGTAGGTGCGCCCCGTCGCCGGGTCCTCCTCGCCCACGCCAAGTCTGGACCACCGCCCGAAGAGATCCCAGCGCCAGCCGTTGTCGTGGAGCAGCTTCGACAGAGCTGCCCCGTGCGCCCCGACTTCAGCCCCGGCGACCTGGGCCCCCTTGCGGGTGGGAGCCACGACGACAAGCTCCCGGCCTTTCTGAGCGAGGCGTTCCTTCGCGACGCCCAGCATCGTCGTCTTGCCCGTTCCCGCCGGGCCGATCACGACCTCTAGGCGACCTGGACCACACATAGCAGCGACAGCCTCGGCCTGGGCGCGGTCAAGGCCCTTCGCGACAGCCATCTCCCAGCCCACATTGTCCCAGCCCACATTGTCGCGGCCCACATTGTCCCAGCCCACATTGTCGCGGCTTTCCTCGCCTGCAACAAGCCCGGCCAGGCCCAAGTTGAGCGCCATGTCGGCATTCACGACCGCCTGCGAGGTGAGGTGGCGCGACATCACGCTCGGTACATGCACCTCGGGGTTAAGGACCGACAGGCAGCTCTCGGTGGCTCTGGCGGCGACGTCTTCTACGAGCTCGGTGACTGCTTGGGGATCGCCCACCAACCCGCTGCGGGCCACTGCGGCTTCGACCTCGGCGTTAAGATCGGCGCTCGACCAAGCGCTTTTTTGCGCGGAGAGGACCGCGACTGCCTCGTCGGCCACCTGGCCCCGGTCGACCTCGCCGACCGAGAGCGCCACCGGCACCGACTTGTCCGGCTCGGCCCGGCGGCGGGCGCCGGGGCTGAAGTCGAACCCGGCGTCAAAGAGCTCGAGCCCCACCCGCTTCGACAGCTGCTCGGGGGTCTCCCGCTCCCCCGACTTGGCGGGCCGCCCATCGGCCCAGGCCTTTTGGTCCCAGCCGTTCTTGACCCGCTGGGAGGGCTCCCGGTCAGGGTGGCCGGCCCGCCAGGCAGCCTCGGCCGCCTGCCTGTTGGCGGCGATCTCGGCGGACCGCTTCGACAAGAGCGCCACCGCGCCTCGCGCCTCGGCGATCTCCCCGTCCCTATCGAGACTGTAACCCTCGCGAGCAAGGACGGCCCGCAGCTCGCCGTCGCTCAAAAGGATGCGTGACCCGCGCTCGTTGATCGCCCGGATGTGCTGGCGGATCGCGGCGGAGTGAAGGCCGTGCCAGGTGCCGTCAGGGCTCATCACCCGCGTGTTCAACATGAGGTGGACATGGCGATGCGGGTCGCCCTCCCGGCTCGTCAGATGGAGCACGCGGGCGGTCTCGATGCTCAGGTCCCCGACCTCTAGCTGTGCGCCCCGGGGCCCGATCCGCGTCACTGCGACCGCCGAGAGGTACTTCGCGATCTCATCGGCCTGACGGGACAGCACCGCGTCGTAGGCGGCCGAGACGGCGGGGTTCTGCGAAGCGACGATGGAGAGCGACTTCGGGTTGTTCACCACCACCTCGACGAAGCGGAGCGGCTCGCGCTCTTTTCCCCCTGCGCGGATGACGCCCTTCACCTCGCCTGTCACCGGGTCGATGCCCTCCACCCAGGCGACGAGATCGCCTGGCTCAGCTAGCGTCGTCGTCCCGACGCGCTCGCCCGCCCTCCATGTGTCGATCTCGACAGCGACGCGGGACTGCTCTGAGTAGTAGGCCTCGGCGCCCTTATGACCCTCGTCGAAGTAGCGGGCCGCGCCGGCGCCCGAGCCCCGGTAAAAGTGCATCCCGCCCTTCACTTCATGCCCTCCTCGATAGCACAGCCATTCCCGACAGCGGGGCCCTTCCCCACAGCACGATCAGAGGCCCGCCGGCTCTGGACTAGGGCGGCGGTCACTCCGCCATGGTACCACCGGACACTCGCCAGGCTACCACTGGTAGCATACGTGCTGAGCCCTTCTTTGCGTCTAGACTCACTGAGGGCGATCGGTCAGTGGACGATGACGATCGTACGTCCACACTGTCTAGGTGAAAGAGCAGGTGGCGCGGGTGCAAGAGAGGCGATACGAGATGTAAGAGTTGTCATAGGCTGTAAGCAGGGCTCGTGAGGTGTGGGGCTGGATGTGAGCAGGACTCGTGAGGTAGGTGAAAGGATGATCTGATGGCGAACAGACAGGGAGGTCGAAAGCTGACCGAGCAGTACCAGGTGAAGGATGCGAGCCTCGACGGCACGCTCGAGGCCTGGCCGCCTGCGCCGCCACGACCAGCAAAGACCGCAGCGGAGAAAGCCCGACTGGTGCTGATCGAATCTCCGGGCCAGGTTCATCGCCTGGCGTGGAAGTTCAGCGACGTGGGCCGGGCAGCAAAGCTGGCTTCGTCATTCAGGCGAGCAAAGCCCTCTACCCTGTCGCCGGGTGCGACCGGGAGCTTTGACGCTCGAGCGTTCTTCGACCCCTCCGAAGCTAAGTGGCGCATCGCCGCTCGCTACGTGCCACCGGACGATCACAACGGCGCTGGGCACTCCCCTGCCGGGGCGTGATCGGGTTTCTGCTTCGGCGACGCCGCGACGCCGGACGGCGGGGAAGGTTGATCGCTACCCACGGGCTCGGTTGACCGGCTTCGCGCTCGCCGGCGTTCTTCTCTCTACGGTGCGCTCGCCATCCCCGAGACCATCGAGCACGACAAGCCGATCCGCAACACGGCCGGCCAAATGATCGGCTACCACCACGGCCTGTCTCTCGCCCAGCTGCTGTGTTGGACTATCGCCGGGTGTGCCTGGGCTTGGCGTAGACCGCTGCCACCGCCCGACCGAAGGCGCCGGTTGCGTGGTCCGCCAGCTCGCCTTGGTGATTGGTGCGGGCCGAGCTGGCGCTGCACCACGCCAAGTCCAGGGGTTACGCTGGGATGTTGTGAGCACTGGTGAGGCTGACACCGTCGAGCTCGTCGTCGCTGACGACGGCAGTATCCCCGCGACCCAGTTGGCCTCCCTGGGCCTGCGTCCAGGCACGCACCTGCGCGTGGTCGCCGCGGCGACCAATAGCGGCAGGATCGAGGCGGCGCTGGCGATGACTTCCCCGACCTGTCGTGGGAGGACTTCGAGCGGGCCAGCCAGTTGGCCCGCTCGGACCTCGACGCTTCGTGAGGGTTGTCGCAGACTCCCACGCCATCGTCTGGTTCGTGTCCGGTTCCTCCAGGCTCTCCGAGCCGGCGCGTGACGCGCTGCGGGCCGCCGAGCACGAACGAACCCTCACGGTGTCGCTAGCGACGTTCCTCGACCTGTGGTCGGCCAGGTGAGATCGCG
Source organism: Actinomycetes bacterium (assembly GCA_021809805.1). Taxonomy (GTDB): domain Bacteria; phylum Actinomycetota; class Acidimicrobiia; order Acidimicrobiales; family Bog-793; genus JAKABX01. The sequence goes on along the minus strand of JAJZKA010000027.1, from coordinate 20,185 downwards.
GACGTTCTCCACAACACCGCCCGCTTACTACAGGTAGTTCTTCATTGCAGGAAAAGCTAACTACAGGGGACCCCCGAAAACCTGCCGCTGAACAGCATCTTCGTGCCATCACAGGTCACCTCGTATGCGTGGATAACTCGACCGTTCCCAGCCGCCAAGGGACAACTGGCCGGCACTGGAGGGCTGGGCAGGGGAGACGGGTACGCTGCGGACGCCCAAGGCACTAGCCGCGGGAAGTGAGCCCGAGACCCGTCCGGACGGACGTGGCGCTCGGGCTTTGCGCTTTTCGGGCGTCTACCGTCCTAGTCACTTTCGCGGTACGATAATAGGAGTGACGGTGTGGATCATCGGGAGCGCCCGCAGGCATGAGATCCCCGATGACGACATTCGTCACGCAGTGGCTCACCTTGTCTTCATGGACAACGACGCCGATGCTGAAGCTGGGATCGACGCTGTGCTGGCCCTCGGCCCGGATCGGGCCGGACTCCCGCTGGAAATGGCTCTGGTGGTCGGTGACGACGGAGGCTAGTGGTGGTCCACGCCAGGCGGATGCGGGCGAAATACGCCCACCTGTGGCCGAGGAACAAGGGAGGCTCGGAACCATGACAGACGAAGCGACCGAGCGACCCCCGATGAAAAGCAACGGGGTGCCGGTTACCGACGAGATGCTGGCTCGGCTGGCCGACAAGGCCGAGGCCGGTTTTGACCTTGACCGGCTGCGACCACGACCGCCGGGCCGGCCGCGCATCGGATCGGCACCCGCTGAGTCCTTGTCCGTTCGGTTTCCGCCCGAGATGCGTCACCAACTCCACGAGCGGGCCGAGGCCGAGCACGTCAGCGAGGCGGACATCATCCGCCGGGCCGTCGCCGAGCACCTGGCCCGTAGCGCCTGATTGAATCTCGCCGGGCTTTGGAGAGCCGGGTCGTGTTTGGCCACAAGGTATCGGCGCCGTTGTCCCGGTCGGACCACCACAGGCTCGTCTTGGTTGGCATCGCTCATCCTCTTTGGCCGACGTGAGTTGTGCTCAGACTTGATGCTCAGCAAAGACAGCAACCTTGCGACAAAGGAGCAAGGGCGCTAGCCGAGAGCCCCCTTGGGGGCGTCCCGCCGCCGCGGGAGCGTCAGCGACCAAGGACAGGGCGGGCTCGGTAGGGGAAAGGACAGGCGCCGAAGGCGGCGATCTTCTGCCTCTCCACCCCGACTGAGGGCCTACCGGGGTTGTCCACAGAACAGCTCGCCTACTACAGGTAATTTACAGGAATTCCTTAAATACAGGGGGGGTTGAAAAAAGGGCTCGTGACCAGGGTTTATGTGGGGGGGGGTGCGACCTCCTAGGCGGACTCGGGTGCGACCTCCTAGGCGGGGATAACTCGCGGCACTCGTCGTGGGTGCGACCTCCTAGGCGGCCTCTGACCTGCGGTTTTGTCAGTTGTTGTGGCTTAGGGCGAGAGGAGGTGGGGGGTGCGACCTCCTAGGCGGGGAGAACTCGCGACCTCACACTCGCCAGGAGACAATGAGCCGGGAGGGTGGATGCTCACCCCTGCAGGTGGGGGAATTACCTGAACGCCATGGGCGTCCAACTAGGGAGTTACTTGAACGCTGGCAGGCCCTGTTCGTCTGCCCGGTCTTGAGGTAAGCTAGATGGCGTACGGGGGCGTTCCCCCCGGAAGACGGAGGCCCGGATATCCAGCCGGATTGGCTGGCATCCGGGCCGAAGCGCGTGTTAGGAACCGAGTCCTACTGCGGGGGCAGCCAGCGGATGGAGCGGAGCGGCGGCCGGAACCTGCGGTCCCAGTGGGCGTCACCGGGCCGGTGCCAGGCCTGGCCGAGGGCCAGGATGCTTGCTGCGGCGTCAGCGGCCCATAAGAGCGGGTCATCGGTCTTGCGTTGGTGAAGGACCATTCCGGGGATGTTGGTTCCGGAGCGGTGAATGTTGAGCAGAGTGTGTCGATCCCGTAGGTTGAGGGGGCCGGTGCGGGCTTCGATGTGCAGGGTGCCGAGGTCGGGGAGGTCCCCGAGGATCGCTGTCAGGCAGGCAGCCCGGGCCTGCTCTTGACGCCGGGCCGGGACCGGGTGGGCTACCGCGGCATGGACCTCCACATCGAGCCGGTTGAGAACCGTGATGATCTCTTTGCGTCGTTCCGGCCGGCGTTCCCGGTGCCAGTGGAGGGACCGCACGCGTGGGGGGAGCAGGCTACAGAGCTGCTCCCTGGCCTGGTCGCTACCACCGTTGGGCAGGATCACGACGGCCAAGAGAACGTAGATGCCAGTGGTCGAGGTGGGGGCGCTCTCGTCCATCCAGCCTTCGACAGTGGCCACCTACCGGACGGTCCGGCTCACAGGTCGATGACCGTCTGACGGGGTACGGGCATCGGGGACGGGCGCAGCAACAGACCGTCATCAGTGACGGCCACGTTGGCGGCTGGGTAGGCCAGGGAAACCACCCGGAGTTGTTTGACCACGGCCGCCTTGAAGTCTCGGACCCGCCCGTACTGGCTGCCGAACTGGCGGGCCAGGAGCAGCCATGGAACGAGGGTGGGCTTGCGGACCGAGTAGAGCCGGTGAGCCAGCCAGTAGTACAGGTCGAGCGCCAGGGGGCCGGCCTTAGCACGCTGGATGATGGCAAGGGCTCGGGTGTCAAGTGGGACCGCTGACGCCTTGATCGAGTCCCGCCAGGCGGGGGTGAGCCGGATGGTGTTGGGCCAGAGGGTATCGGTCCCGTTGTCCCGGTCGGACCACCACAGGTTCGTCTCGTCCAGGAACGCGAAGTTCTTGCCTCGGTGGTTCCACCTGCCATTGCTGTGTTCGCGGGTCTCGGTCACGATGACGTTGGCGTAGGCGAGCCGGGTCACCTGGTCTCGCAGGCGGGTGGCGCTGCCCCCTCTGCCTGCCGAGTCGCTGTCGATGCCGATCTGTCGCAGGAAGGCTCGCATCGACCCGCCCAGGTCCAAGGTGAGTCCGTCGTCTTGGACTGCCCGACCGCCCTGCTTGACTTCAGTGGTCATCCACACCAACAGGTAACGGGGCATCACCCCGAACGGGTAGCCGCGGGTCTCATCTCCCCGAGGTCCGATAATCAGGCCGGGGTTCAAACGCAGGGTGACGGTCCCGTTCCGCCGCACCCACTCGGGGATGGGGCCAGGGTCCCGGTACGGAAGGGCGGTCTGACAGAAGATGCGGGACACGAAACTGATGGTTCCCGCTGCTCGGGCGTCCTCCTGCTCGATCTGCACGGCCCGCTCGATCAGCTCGGCGGTGCGGGCGCCGACCAGTGGCGCGAGGGTCCCACTCTTGGCCGTTCCAGGTGGGTATGGTTCGTCTCGGGTCGAGCGGGGCATCGGTGGTGCCCTCCTTCCTCAGAGTGCGCCCGTATCCGCGGGCGCACTCATCATGTTCGAGGGCTGGTCGCCGCGCGCGGATACCAGCTGACGCCGGGAGCGCTCACCGGGCTCCGGTGACGCTCGTCGAGGTGCGACGGGGGTCACTTTCGCCGTCGGCAGCGCGATTAACCTGGTCAGTCATACGGTTACGTCTACGTTGATGTACGTTTACGTCCATGGCTGCTCGGCGGTGCATCGCCGTCGCTGCCCACAAGGGTGGCTCAGGCAAGACGACCCTCGCGGTGAACCTCGCTGGTGCACTCGGCGCGTCTGGCTGCTCTGTGGCCGTTGTCGATGGGGACCCCCAGGGTGCCGCGACGATCGGGCTCGGGATAGTGCCTGGCTCGCTGTCGTTGTACGAGGTTCTCATCGGTGCCGTCGACGTGCGCGCCGCCATAATGGCAACTGCTGCGCCCGGCGTCAGCGTGCTGCCCGCGACGCTCGACCTCGCTGGCGCTGAGGTGGAGCTCCCGCGCCGACCGGGCTGGCAGACCGTGCTCGCTGAACGGCTGCGCCCGCTGGGCGAGCTGTTCGACGTGACGATTGTCGACACGCCCCCGGGCCTTGGCGTCCTGTCGTACATGGCGTTGAGCGCCGCTGATCAGGTCCTCGTCGCCTGCCCGCCCGACTTCCTGGCCGTGCGCTCGCTGCCGATGGTCCTTCAGAGCGTCGAGCGAGCCGGGGTCGAGCTGATCGGCATCGTGCCGACGATGGTCGAGAGACGGACGCGCCACGAGGCCGACTTCTCGGCCTACCTCGAGCAGTCCTACGGCGACCGCCTGCTCGGCGCGATCCCCCGGCGCGTGATCCTGCGTGACGCCTTAGCTGCTGGGCTCCCGATCACCAGCTACAGCCCGCGAAGCGACGCGGCCGAAGCGTTCCATCGACTCGCCAAGGGGGTCCTCAATGCCAAGACGACGACCTGACCCGACCGCCCTGCTCGAGCGCGAGCGCGCCGGCGACGGCCGAGACGCCGTGTATGGCACTTCCCGGGTCGCGCTGGCGAGCAGCAGTCGTGCTTCCACCTGGGAGGCCCGCCACAAGCGCGTGACCTTCCACTGCCCGCTCGAGCTGCTCGAGGCGATCGAGACCGAGATGAACCACTCCGGTCGGAAGAAGAACGCCGTCATCGTCGACGCTCTCCGGGCGCACCTCCGCAAACGTTGACGGTTACCGTTTACCGTTTACGTTGATTTACCAGGGTCGACGATGAACGGGGGCTGCTAAGCAACGCGGCACCAGCCGACAAGTAGGGGGGTCGCGTGTGCTGGGTGCGGTACCGCCTCAACTTTTCGATGGCTGGCAGCTGGGGACGCAGAACGATGCTCCTACCTGCAGCGGCGGAGTGTGGAGACAAGGTCATGCTGCGTGGCAAGCGGCGGGAATCGGTTCTTCGGTGACGATCTGGGTGTTTCCCGGTTGGGGTTGGGAGACGATGAAGAGGTGGTGGGGTGCGATTGCCAGCACCCAGTCGTTGGCCCCGGAGAGGACGATCGGAGCCAAGATGTCGCCGGTGGCCGGGTCGACACACGCGTTCCTGGTGGGACCCCCTGCGGATTGGGTGAGCCACACGAGGTCGCCGACCACGCGGGCCTCGATGCCGTTGGTGCCGGTCACGCAGGTCTTGGTGCTCGAACCTTCGTGGCAGGTCGGCTCGATCGGCGCCAGCGGTGCCAGCGAATACTGCTGCACGTAGCCCATCATGCCGGTGGCCTCGGAGACCCAGGCCGTGCCGTCGATCACGCCACCGACCACAGGTGTGGACACGCCGCCGAGTGGGGCGCTGGTGGCGAGCAGTGCCCCGGTGGCCGGGTTCCGCCGCTCGATGGTGCCGGTCCCGCCGCCGACGGCTTCGCCGACGACGAGCACGGTGCCCGCCGCGTTTGCTGCCACCGACGATGACGTCGCATCGCGTATTGAGACGCTGGCGGTGACGTGGCCGGAAGGCAACGACACACGCTCTAACCGGGCCCCTGCGGCCACCCAGAGGTTTCCGGCGGCCACGGCCAAGGACGCGCCGAAGGCACCGAAGGCAGCGGACGGTAGGCGAAGCCGGCTCCGAACCTCGAGCGTCTTCGGGTCGAGACGCCACAGCAACCCTGGGGCGCGAGGAAGGAACCCTGGAGAGCTCGTGGTCACCCACAGCGAGCCGGCTGTTGCCAGCGCGAAGGAGAACGCACCGTCAAACTGCCGCACGGCTTCGATATGGCCGTCGCTTCGATTGACTCGGGCGAGCTTGGTCACGATGGGTGCCAAGCCTGGTCGCGACACCAGCCAATCAAGAAAGAGCCCCACCGCAGTGTCTGCTACCTCGGGCTCGACCGCATGGCTCCACGCCAAGTGCCCTGGAGCAGACGAGACAACGGTTGGCGACGAGGTCGCCGACACGCCTACTCGCGTGCTCGACGCCGGCGTGGAACCGCGGGACCCCGGAGACCTTGGCGCGAAGGTCGCCCTTCGCGTCGTGGTGCAGCCCGCCAGTACGACAGCGACGACCGCGGCAGTGATCACCCATCTCATCCCGGCCGAGCTCCCCCACCTCTTCGCACAGCGGCACCGTCCGTCGTGATCACAGGCGGTGGACCCGGTGCCGTTGGCTCTGGTTCGTAGCGATGCCATCGTGCGATAATGACGCTCGAACTGCTTCAGTCGTTGCATACCTCACCGGCCTCGGCTCCCGGGTTCACAGAACGATCCTTCAGGCGCCGCCGACAACGAACCGGCGAAAGCTCAGGCGTCAGGCGGGCTGCGGGCTCGCCCTACGCTGACTCGCCTTTTTCCCACCAAGGAGCCGCAGCCCGTCAGGCCGGAGCTCTCCGGTCGGAGAGACGTGGCGGTACAGCGTCTGGCGGGTGATCCCGAGCTCCTTGCACAGCTCACCGACTTTGGTGTCTGACTTTGCCATGGACGCGGTAGCAAGGGCGAGCTTGGCCGGTGTCATCTTGTAGGGCCGCCCGCCTTTTCGGCCCCGGGCCCGTGCCGAGGAAAGGCCGGCGACAGTGCGCTCAGAGATGAGCTCTCGCTCGAACTCCGCGAGGGCCGCAAAGATCGCGAACACGAGCTTTCCCGCGGGCGTCGTGGTGTCGATCGCAGCCCCCTGGCCGCTTAGCACCTTGAGCCCTACTCCTCGGGCAGTGAGGTCATGGACGGTGTTGACGAGGTGGTGAAGGTTCCGCCCGAGGCGGTCGAGCTTCCAGATCACAAGTGTGTCGCCCTCGCGCAGCGCCTTTATACAAGAGGTAAGACCAGGCCGGGCATCATTGTTGCCAGAGGCGCTGTCCTCATAGAGCTGATCAGGGCCGACGCCGGCGGCCGAGAGAGCGTCACGTTGCAGATCGAGGCTCTGTGAGCCGTCTGTCTTGGACACTCTCATGTAGCCGACCAGCACGTCGCCCCCTGTCACCTATACGGCCGTTTGCGTGACACTCTGGCGTCACGCCCGAACAGACCCCGTGATTGTCACACAACCCGTTACTTATCCTATGTCACGCGAACGGTGAGGTTGCCTCTTTGCATGACAGGTCGATGGCAGGCGGGCAAGCGGTGTTTAGCCGGCGTGACGGGTCACGTACTCGTCGAGAGCCTCGCGGCTCACGTCGGCGAGGCGTCGACCTTGTTTCTCGGCAATCGCTTCGAGAGCGGTCCGGGTGCCCGGATCGACTCGGACCGTCAGGTTCGGTGTGCGTTTTTCGCCGCTGATCGACGGACGGCCACGCCGGGCCCGCTCGGCGAGTTCGACACCGAGCTGCTCGGCAGCCGCCTCGCTGAGCCGGGTCCCGTCGTCGAGGTAGATCTCTTCCTCGTCGAGGTCGATGTCGGGGCCGACTTGGTTCATGGTGAATCGGGGCATGTGCGTCTCCTCAGTAGTTCGGCATCACGTGGATGACGAGGAACACCTCGGGCCGTTCCACGAGCACCACGGTCAGCTCGACGCCTCGGTCGTCCTCGCCTATCCAGGTGATCCCTCGGTCTTCGATGAGCGGTTCGGCGGTGTTCATGACATAGAGGGCGTGGGTCTTGCCGATGCGGTGGCGGCGAGCGGACCGGGTGAACCGGATCGGTTTCACCCTTCTATTATGCCATGCACAAATAGGTAGTCAAGGCACAAGTGGGCGTACGAGGCTGCCGGTGGCGTAGGCGGACCGGGAGAAGTATCAGTCGGCTCGGGGTCGCGTGCGGCGGGCCGGCGTCTGGGTTGTCGGTGAGTCGGCGGGCGGGGCGCTGCGCCGGTCGGCCTGGACTTGGAGTCGGCGGGTGCCGTCGCGGGCTCGACCCGCTTCTGCTCGAAGATCGTCGACTTGGACCACGAGGCGGGTGATCTCCGCCGTGCGGGCCTCGGCCAGCTCGGCGGCGCCTTGGGCTCGGGCCTCGGCTCGCGCCAGGTCGATCTCGGCTCGGGCTCGCACGTTGTCGATCTCGGCGGCGTGGGTGGCGCCAAGGCGCTCGGTGATCTCCCGGCGGGCGGCCTCGAGGGCGGTGACGTGTTCGGCACGAAGGCGCTCCAGTTCCTCGGCCTGGGTTCTCCGGGTGGCCCCCAGCTCACTTCGCAGCTCGCCGGCGACTCCCTCGGCTCGGGCCTTGTCCGCGTGGGCGGCGGAGACAGCTGCCTCGGCAGCTACCCGGGCCTCCTCGAGGGTCTTGGCCAGCTCGGAGCGAAGGGCTTCTATCTCCGCGCTGTGCTCGGCAGCTAGAGCCTCGAGAGCAGCGCCGTGGGCGATGGCAGCTTCTTCGGCGTCGTTTGCGGCACTAGCCAGCTCGGCGCGAAGTTGGCTGTTCTCGGCTTCCAGAGCTTCGACACGTTCCCACGCCCCATTGGCGGCTTCTTCGGCTTCGGCTCGTTCGCTTACCGCCATCCGGGCGACTTGTTCGGCCGCGGCGCGACTCTTATTGGCCTTGACGACTGCTTCTTCGGCTTCGGCCACCTGGCGGGCGGTCTCGGCCCGAGCAGCAGCTAACTCCTCGGCTACTGCTTCTGGGTCGGCCAGTGCAGAGATGGCCTCCTCCACGCGGACCACTTCGCCGGCGATAGCGACTTGATGAGCAGTCACTAGCTCTCGGAGCCTGTCCAAGGAGAGCGACAGGCTCGCCTCGGCCAGCCCGGGCGAGAGCGGCGGCATCTCCTGGGCGGTCTCGGTCCTGCGCTCGCGCTGGCGCTCCCGCCATGCTCGGGCTCGCTCGGCGCCGTCCGCGTACTGCTTTAACCGGCCGCCGGTGGCCGGGCGGTCCCCGACCGGCGTGGTGTGCTCGGTGTCTGCCATTCCGACACTCTAGCACCGTACGTACGAATGATCACGATATACGTACGTACGCAACGAACGTACGAATGATCACGAGATTCTTGCCGGTCGGGCCAAGCCCGGTACGGGGGGGCGTCCACTAACACCGGTGGCGTGCCCAAGACCCAGCCCCGCTTAGCGTTCAGGATCCTGCGCCGATCCTCGTCATAGGCCTTGTCAGAAGTTGGGCAGCGACAGGTGACCCAGCGAATGCCGTATGCTGTACGGCATGGCGACACCAGCGAGGCTGGAAATGCGCGTTCCCCCCGAGCGAGCCGAGTTGATCCGCCGAGCGGCGGCGGCCCGCGGAGAGTCGGTGACCGGGTTCGTCCTGCAGGCAGCTACCAAGGCGGCCGAGGAGGAGTTGGCCATAGCACGCGAGACGCTGGTGCCCTCGGAGTTCTTCGACGACCTCCTCAGGGCGTTGGACGCTACCGAGCAGGTGCCAGGCGAGCTTGCTGATCTGGCGCGCCGTCCACGCTGCTTCGAGCGGGGGTGAGCCGCTACCGCTCCGAGCACCTCTCGGCCGACCATGAGCTCGGTGGCTTCGACAGCGGCGCCGTTGATCTCGACGACTGGCTGCGGCGCTTCGCCCGCCACGCCGAGGCGGCCAACACCGGGCGGACCTTCGTGTGGGTCCAGTCGGGGTCCAGAGCGGTTGTCGCCTACTTCACTCTGGCCGCCCACCTGGTACGACGAGCCGACGTGCCCAAAAGGATCGGACACGGGTCGCCAGACGCCATCCCCGCAGTCCTGCTGGCCCGCCTCGCGCTGGATCGCTCCCTCCAAGGTCAAGGATTGGGTGCTCAGCTTCTCCTCGACGCGCTGGAGAGAACCGTGGACGCCTCGGCCCGCGCCGCCGCACGCCTTGTCGTTGTAGACGCCATCGACGACGAGGCGGCCCGCTTCTACTGCCGCTTCGGCTTCCGACCCTGTCCAGATCCTCACCGGTTGGTGCGCAAGACGAGCGAGGTGGCCACCGCTCTTGGCACTCGGTGATCTGGCCAGGCGGACACACCCACGCCGGACATTGGCCGGGCGATCAGTCGCATCCCGGAACGGTCGACCGCCCAGCGCGACCCCGGGGCTCCTTACCGTTCAAGGGGGTATTCATCTGACTGGACCAACAAGCCGCCCACCAGGGCCTTCCGTTCGGAGGGGTGCCTCCTGAGCAGGGGAAGTCCGCTCACATGAATACCCCGTACCGTTTAATCCTGCGCCACTGCTACTCACACCCCGTTATTGCGCCAAAACTACCGGTACTCCGCATCGGATGGGATGCTCAGGTAACCGCACCGCCTCCCTCGAGCGGACTGACTGGTACGTGATCCACTTGCGCCGTCAGCCGGTCCCAGGTAGCAAAGCTGAGCCGACTAAACCTGCTGCCTGCATCGTCGCTAGCACTTCGAGTGCCGCCTCCTCTGGCGTACCTGCTGTGGTCAAGACGAGCTCGGGCGACTCCGGCGGCTCATAAGGGGCTGAGGTCCCTGTGAACAGTGCCAGCTCACCACGGCGAGCCCGCGCGTATAGTCCTTTCGGATCACGTGCCTCACAGACCTCGAGCGGCGTCGCCACGTACACCTCAACGAACCTCACGCCCAGTGCCAAATGACGATCCCGGACAGCCCGCCGGCCCGCGGCGTAAGGACTGATCGCGCCCACGACCGCCAAGTGACCAAAGCGCGCGAACAGAAGCGCCACCTCGCCAAGGCGGCGCACATTTTCTGTCCGGTCGCTCTCGTCAAAGCCCAGATCGGCGTTCAGACCCTCGCGCAGGTCGTCGCCGTCAAGCAAGTAGACGCGTAGTCCGCGCGCTGAAAGCAAGTCCTGCAGCGCGCCGGCGACTGTTGTCTTGCCAGCACCCGAAAGCCCGGTGAGCCAGACGGTGCCACCGGTAGTAGCCAGCACGACAGGCCGTGACATTGCCGGCGCGGCTGTCAGTTCTGCGGTCTCAGCAGCATTCCGGCCGCGACGGTTCCGTTCGTCTGCTCGTTCACCAGCACGAAACTGCCCGTGGCGGTGTTGTGGCGGTATTCGTCGTAAAGCAGCGGTTCGGTCGTGCGTAGGTGCACCCGGCCGATGTCGTTCAAATTGAGCTCCGCCGCAACCATGTCGCGGTGGAGGCTGTTCACGTCTAGTCGGTACTGAATCGAGTGCACGAGCGCACGGGCCCAGCGCGTCGTGTGCTTAATAGCGAAGACTGAGCCCTCCTGGAGCGGTTCCGCCGCCATCCAACACACCATCGCCGAGACTTCCTGCCCGACGTTGGGCCGGTTGTTGGGCCGACACAGCACGTCGCCTCGCGAAATGTCGATGTCATCCTCGAGCCTGACCACGACCGACTGCGGCGGGAAGGCCTCCTGGAGCGACCCGTCAGGGCCATCAATGTTAGCGACACGGCTGGAGACGGCCGAGGGGAGCACGATCACCTCATCACCGACCTCCAGCACACCACTTGCCACCGTGCCCGCGTAGCCCCGGAAGTCGCGGTGCACGTTCGAGATCGGCCGGATCACTAGCTGGATGGGGAACCGCAGGTCGATCAGGTTGCGGTCCGAGCCTATGTGCACGCTCTCGAGGTGGTCCAACAGCGGAGGGCCTTCATACCAGAGCATCTCAGTCGACCGGTCCACGACGTTGTCACCGGTTAGGGCTGCGATCGGGATGCAGGTGAGGTCATGTACCTCGAGGCGCTGCGCGAAGCCCGTAAACTCCTCCCGGATCTCCTCGAATCGCTTTCTCGAGTAGCCGACCAGATCCATCTTGTTCACACAAAGCACGAGGTGGCGGATCCCGAGCAACGAGGCAATCGTCGCGTGCCGCCGCGTCTGCTCGGTCGGCCCGTTGCGGGCGTCTATGAGCAACAGTACGAGGTCGGAGGTCGAGCAGCCGGTGACCATGTTGCGTGTGTGCTGTGTGTGGCCGGGGGTGTCGGCAATGATGAACCTGCGTTTCGGTGTCGAGAAGTAGCGATAGGCGACGTCGATCGTGATCCCCTGTTCACGCTCTGCCCTGAGACCGTCGGTGAGGAGCGCCAAGTTCACATAGTCGTCGCCTCGAGCGAGGCTCGTGCGTTCGACTGCCTCGAGGCGGTCCTGGAAAATCTGTTTGGAGTCGTAAAGCAACCGGCCGATCAGGGTCGACTTGCCGTCGTCGACAGAACCTCCAGTAGCAAAGCGCAGCAGTTCCATCTAGGTGGTGACCTGCGCGCTAATGCCCATCGGGCCTGTTCCCGGTCCAAGGCGGCTGCGGCACTGTCTCGACATAGATCCCTTTGGCTGAAGAACGGAAAATTAACCCTGCCGTCCTCATACCAGCCGGGGCGTTCCCGCCTCGCCTTGTGAGAAGACACACGGGCCGACCACCATTGCGCGAGCCACCGGGCCGTCGCTGTCACCTCCTGAGCGCTAATCCAAGCTTAGCGGTCCGGATCGTAATTTCGATGACGTATCTGCGGGGCGGGAAGGTCTCAGGCGCGAGCCGGTGGTCTGGTTTGTCGGCTTCTTCCCCGGCTGCCGCCCCACCTCGGTCCACTCCGGGGTGTTTCGGGCGATGAAGCGGCGGAACTCACCGACTTCGGCTCTGGTCGCCGGCATGACGCAGAGGAACCGCCCGTACTTGCGGTCGATGTGGCCCATCGCGCTGCGGCTGCAGAGCTTCGCATCGGCGACATAGAGGAACGCTGTCGTCCCGGCCAGCACACAGCACAGCTCCCAGGTCGCGACATGCGTCGGGTCCTAGGACGTGTTGCCGTCGCAGAGGCGGTAGGTTATCGGCACGTAGCCATCGAAGGACACCGTGAGCAGGTAGATGAGCTGGGCCAAGTCCGGGCGCTCCTTCGCGTGGCCGAAGCGGACCTGTGGGGCCCGGGGCGAGTCGCCCACCGAAGAGGAGTACTCGCCTTGCATGTGCAACGTGGTCGCGTCGTTGTGCAGCTCATCCATGCAGATCGCGAACACCTTGATCGCCTTGGTCATGAGCGCGGTGAGCATAGGGGCCCGGTCGGCACGAAACAGCGCGTCGAGCGCGCGCCCTGCCCGGTCGTCGTTCAAGGCCGCGACCTCCCCGGGCGCGAGACCGAGCAGTGCCTCGGGACGAGGGGCCACCCACTCTGCGATCTTGTAGACTGGGGCACGCTCGATGACGAGGCTTTGCACGAGCACGAGGAGCGACGCCGAAGGGGGGAGGGACGCCCGGGGATCTCCCACCACGTAGGAGTCGAGGAGGTCCTTCAGTCCGAGGCGCTCCATGAAGGGGTTCACGATCGGCAGCGCCCCGATCCGGCGCTCTTCGAGCGAGGCCTCCTCTGGATCGATGAGTCGTCCTACCGCACCCTCCTTGACGTCGTGCCTACCGTCATATACGGTAGGTCGGGTGGGACCGAGAGTCAAGGATCGTCATGGCTGAGCCGCCCCGACCAGAACCGGCAGAGGATGCCGACCAGCACAGAATCGCCACCGAGCTCGCAGACATCGGCTACTGCCTGCCGGGTAGCGTCACTGAACGCCAGCTGCGCTGCGGCAAGCCTGGCTGTGCCTGCAAAGCAGATCCTCCGGTGCTGCACGGCCCCTATCGCCAGTGGAGCCGGAAGATCGGCGGCAAGACCGTCAGCCGCTGGCTGTCTGGCGACCAAGTCGAACGCTACGAGGACTGGTTCTCCAACGCGAAGCGAGCCCGCGAGCTGCTCACCGAGCTCGAGGCGCTCTCACTTCGGATCGCCGAGCGGACCGAGGGCTGGGATCCCCAAGCTGCGCCCACGGGCCACCGGGCCCGCAACGAGGACCAAGGCCAGACCAACGCCAGTCCCTCTCAGCGGGGGAAACGACGAGAACCGGCCCCTCGGAGCCGCGGGACTACCGCCCTGTAATTCGCGAGATATCGGTCAGCCGACCTGCGGAAAGGGAGTTACAGATAGGCCAGCCCATTTATGAGGGGACCTACTAAGGGCGGCAATCAGCCCTCGAAGTGGTGACGCTTGACAGCACGAAGGGCCGGGAGTATCGTCTGGTCAGTCACCACCTACGGTGGGCACCAGACTACAGACAGTGGCGGCACCTGCCGACGCCGTTGCCGGAAGGAGGGGCGGCATGCGAGCCACTACTCGGACTGGCCGTCGCGCGGTTCAAGCTTCGGAGCGGTCGAGCACGCAGAAGAAGTCTGCCATGAGCAACCGGGCGGCCGACGACGTCGAACACGCCCTCATCTGCCGGGAAGTTCATCGCAATCTCGGTTCTCCTCAAATGATCCCCTCTGACGAGATCTGCAACCGTCACGCTGCTGCCAGCAGAGTTCGAACACGTCGTCCGCGTCCCATATTCGTGCTTTGTGCGGCACGTTCCGGCTCCACGCTACTTCGGTACATGTTGCAAGCGCAGGGTGACATCGAGTGTCCTGCCGAGTCGAATCTCAGCCAGGCACTCGCCGCCATCCAGTTCACCTACTCGGTCGCATGTGGCCGCCCGGATCAGCCCGAGATGTGGCAGCTCCTGGCAGACAACGAATGTCGACGGCTCGCAGATCGGGCACTCGGTGCTCGCGCACGCCTGGAACACCGGAAACGATGGTGCGACAAGTCTCTTTCAAACATTGAATATACTTCTCTCTTGTGTAGGTTGTTTCCAGACGCCCAGTTCCTGTCCATCTATCGGCAATGTCGAGATGTGATCGCTTCCGCGCTTGAAGCGAGCCCTTGGGGACTCATGGGGTACGGCTTCGAGCCATACGCGCGGGAGACACCAGCTAATCAGGTATTAGCACTAGCCCGCTACTGGGCTGATCGGACCGAACTCGGTCTCGCGTTTGAGCGTCAACATCCTAACAACTGTTTAGGCGTAAAGTATGAGGCGTTAGTAACGTATACAGACCCAACCTTGAGCAAACTGTTTGGTTTTCTCCAACTACCCTACTCCGAGGACGCCTTTACCGACGAACATCTCTTCCACATCGAACCTACGCTCGGTCCGGAGGATTATAAAATCGGCCTGGCGACTTCCGTCTACTCCAGTAGTGTCGGACGCGGCGAGGCGATACCACTCGAAGACCTCATCCCCGATCAGCTTCTTGAACGCATCACTTACCTTGAGCAACAACTCGGCTACTTGGAGCCAGCACTGGGTATGGCAAAGGTGGGCGACCTTGCTCCCCCTCAGACTGCGTCGTCAGAACCACTTCCATGGCTAGTTGAGTTTCGCTGCGAACTTGATCGCCGGCTCCGATCCGCAAGATATCGCCCTCCGCCGGACTGGGCTGCGATGACGATCTCCATAGAGATTTGCGGTCTCGGAGAGATCGCGCGGCTAGATCTCGAAGCGCGCACTCTGGTCGATCCCAGCGGGACTCCACCTGCAGTGAGGCTTGTCACGACCTATGGCACGCTTCAAGACCTCGCGACAGGTGTGTTGGACGCAGCTGTCGCCTGGCATAGTGCCCTGATACGCCTGGCTTCCAACGGATCCGCGCCCCCGAATCCAGCACACGCGCTAAGTGCTCGCGCTGTGCTGCCGTTGCTCAATGGCATCTCTAATGACTCGACACGGCCTTAACGGGCAGGAAAGGAGACACTATGGCAACATGGCCGACTGGCGGCGGGCTTTACAAATCGACCAGTTTGTGCAAACCAAACACTGGCCCTTGTATCAGTGCCTGTCACTCGCTCTGTCGCTATAGCACCTCGTGGGTCATGGCTTACCAACACTACAAAGATTGTAGCGGCTTAAACCTCAGCACGTGTGCAACGTTTCCACAGGCCACGTCGACGGGATACTGCCCCATTGTATTCGTAGAGAGCTGTACCCATGCCTCGACCTATCTTGGAGCCGCCATCCGGGAAACAGGCCCGGGCTGCGTGAGCGGCGGTCTCGATGGATGCACGCATGGTCATACAGGGAATGTGAAACTCGCCGGCTGCTTGAATCCTGCGATGTTCAATTCGATGGGCGCAGTGGGCCTCAACCGAATCTACGGAAAGCTCTATCGCGGCACCTCCGTGCCATGATCACACACATTCTCGCGCAGTCCGTCACTTTGGCTGGTCTTTCCGCCCGACAGGCATGACCCAGTAACTGGCTCGGTCCACGAAAGGAGTGAGGGGTAAATGACAGAGGGGTTCTTTTCTCGCCTCGATGCAGGGTGGGCCGGCGGCATATCACGTCGGCGTGCTCTCGGTAGCCTCTTTGTTGCCGCCGCTGGAGCCGCGGCGGCAAAGCCCGTTTCAGCGCTCCTTCTTGAGACTGGGCGCGGAAGGGACGGCGGCCACCTTCACACCCGACAGCCCGTCCCGGCGGGGCCAACGGTAAGGTATCCGGTCCTGGCGGCCGATGGATTCTTGCCGGCGACGGTAATCGGTACGTATGTTCGTGCCGTTCCGCCTTTTGTGGTCCTTTCAGCTGGTTCGCCGGCTCGGGCGGTGATGGTGACCATTCAACCGACAACCAGAGTCACTGCTGGCGGATACCGGGCGCTCGGAGACATGTCTCGTAGCAAAATAGGAGATGAACTGCTAGTTGCGACGTTGATTGACGCGGTCGGCAAGCGGGTAGCGGTGACGGTGGACGCCAACTTTCGCACATACTGGGGCACTGTGACCAACATTGCTGGCAACATTATCACCTGCCAGACTGGTGCTTATGGGGCGTCGAAGTGGAGTACGGTCACATTTGATCTAGCGGCTTACTCACAGATAGATCCCTCACTACCCCAAGTCGGCGATCCGATATACTGTGCCGCGACTTGTTCTGACGCGCAGGAGCCCCTGTCGATCTGGCCTACTACAATTCAAGTATTTGCGCAGGCTTCGTAGCTGACTAACCTGTAAGGGCGGGTTTCGGATGAGCGACACATGGAGGTGCTTTAGCCAGCTACAGGGCGCATTTGTTGGCATGGTACTCGTCGTTGCTTCTTGCTGCAAGCTTCTTTCACCGCTTGAAACGGTCCCGCGCACGGTTCTAACAATGACACTACGGAGGCTAGGCATAGGGACGCCGACACCGCACGTAGCGGCATGGCGCTTGGCTATCGCGCTGGAAGTAGCGATCGGACTCTGCCTCCTTGTGGTACCCGTCGCGAGCATCTCCGGATCCGTTGCTAGTGTGTTCTTTGTCTCCGCAACTCTAGTCGTACTGTGGGGCGTGCGTCATCAACGGAACGCGTCGTGCGGGTGCTTTGGGGGGCTCGATAGAGTGTCCAGTCTAGCGGTGGCTCGTGCATTTTCCCTGACGGTCCTGTCCGTGGCGTACACCGTCACGGCCCTTCCCTGGTGGCACCTGAGCGGTACCAGAGGAGAAGCAATAGCGATAGTTATCAGTCTGCTCTGCTGCGAGACCGTACTGCTCGTTGCTTCATCTCGTGATTTGCGTCGTGGGTTGCAGTATGGGATGCGAGTGACTGTGGCCAGAGCGCGGGCTCGAATCGACACTAGAGCGGAGCAGCGCCTGCTCCTTCAGAATGTTGCTGATGCTCCACTCTGGTCGGCGCTGCAGATCCTACCCTCTGGCTGCAAGTGGTCGCGACCCTACAGCTATAAGGGCTGGAGCTTATGTGACGCGGAAATATCAGGCGTAGACGTGGGCAATGGACCAGAAGCTGGTGTTCTCGTCGTAGGCCGGAGCCTTGAGGTTGTCGGGTGGTCGCGTATGCAGCTGGTGCGCAATGTTCCTACCCCGATGAGTGTTGCAACCTGGGACTCGATCGCTATTAATGATACTGCTAGTTCTGTTGAGCCAACACATCGCCTCTCTAGCGAAGAGACTCTCAGGCAGACTATGTGAGGAAGTACCGGAGCTCGGGTCACCTCTTTGGAATAGGTAGGCAGTGGACTTGAGCGCCGAGAGTGGCGACGCTGGCGGCAGCTATCGTTCGACCCCAGCCCACGTCGAGGAAGACGACGTGCTGGTCGTGCCAGCGGCACGGGGTGCCGCAGGAGCGTGTCGAGGTGCGACTACGTGATCTGCACTGCTTCGGCCGAGTGACTCGGCGCCGCTGCATGCTTAGGACCATGACTGAAATGTCCTCAAAGTGGAGTCCGGGTGCAACTGGACTGCCTACTTGCGCGTGTAATCGGGTAGGAGGTCCGTATGGAGTCTAGGTCTGGGAGTCTCGAAGCGGGCACCCTCGACTGGCGAACAAGGGGTTTGAGGCATTCTTCCGGATAGTGCAACCCTCACTCACCGGGCAGGCGTACCTGCTCACCGGCGACCTCGCTGAGGCGCAAGACTTCGCACAGGAGACCCTCTATCGGGTGTGGCGGGACTGGGAGAAGATCAGCGAGTACGACCAGCCAGCCGCCTGGGCGCGCAAGGTCCTTGCCAGCCTCGTCATTGGCCTATAGCGACGGAGGGACCGCTATCTGCGCGTGAGCCGTCACGTTTCAGCGGACACCACCGAGGATGACACGGACGGCGCGGAGCTTCACCTAGACTTAGTGAAGGCTCTCGTCACCCTGCCGGTCAGACAGCGACAAGGAATCGTGCTGCGAGACTTTGTCGGCCTCAGAGGGGACTGTTAAATCGTGGCTGTCGCGTGGACGCGCGGCGGTCGCCTCTCAGCTCCGTCTCGACGAGAGGTGTGAAGGAGGTGAAGCGAGATGGAAGGACATGACATGCTGACGGGCGACGACGGTCGCATCGCTCAGCTCGTATGGGAAGCGGGTCATCGAGCTGCTGGCTCGGCCGTGCCCTACTTGCATGAGGAATTATGAGTGCTGACCATGTCGACTGGGCCGGCCACGAGCGCTCTCGGTACCTCCGGTTGATTCCTCGCCTGGTGGTCGTCGCCGCCCTCGTCATCGCAGGAGTCGTCGTGCCGCTGGTGCTTCGCGCGAACTCAGGGAGAAGCGACATTGCTTCCGCTTCTGGACCGAGTCTCGAGAGCCCGGGCGATCTCGCCGTTGCGCCCGATGGCACCATCTTCGTCGCCGAGCCTCATCGAGACGAGATTCTCGTGCGCTACACAGACGGACGCCTCGCCGTGTGGGCGGGCGACGGGAAGAGAGGCAACACGGGCGACGGCGGACCAGCGACCAACGCAGAGATTACGTCGCCGAAAGCGCTCGCTCTCTCCCCAGACGGGACATTGTACTTTCAGAGCGGGACTAGTATCCGAGCCGTCGCCGACAACGGAGTTATCTCCACGGTCGCGGGAGCCGGCACAATCCCGCCTGACCGCATCACAGACGGACTTCGGGCTCGACGTGCCGCATTCACGACAGAGACCGGACTCGCCGTCTCGCCAAAGGGTATCCTCTACGTATCCCCGCAGAGCGCCCGTGCGGTTTTCAAGCTGCAGCGCGGTCGACTTCTGTCGGTCGTTCGCGCCAGCGAGCTCGCCAGGGTCGAGCCGCGCTCAGCCTATTACCTCGGTCCTGTCGGCATCGCCTTCGACACCGCAGGAGACCTCTTCTTCTACACCGCACATCCTTGGACCGTTGTCGTTCGCACGCCGAGCGGGACTCTGATCTTCGTCCACTCGTTCCGTGCCTTCACCGAGACCGACACGAATGTCTTTGCACCCGGGCTGCACCACGTTCTCTTTGCCGCAAGCGTCTCATCCCTCGTTGGCTTCTCGCCGTCCGTTCCGAGCCGAAGGTCGCACGAAGCGGAGATCCGGATCGTCGTGAAGTTTGGACCGACAGGTCACCTGTTCCCTGGTCAGGAGTACTTCATGCCGAACGGCATCGGAGTGACGTCTCGCGGCGACATCATCCTTGACGGCGAGCTGGTCGATCGCGGTGGGAGTCGTGGCACCGCTGTTCTGGTCGAGGTCACTCCTGACGGGCATCTCCGCCAACTCACGACTCCGCACAGCCCAGGGTTCTGACCAGTTGGTAACAAAGAGGCCTCGCTCTGTGGCGGGTCGGGGGCTTATGAGGATCGGTACGAGATTTAGCGGTGGGGCTCGCTGTGTCGCTCCCACAGACGCTCACCGTCGCCGTAGGTTTCGGTCGGGGACAGCCCAATTCGCTCGGCGACGGTGACCGATTGAGTCTCCCGGTCCCGCTTCCTCGTCGAAGTTCCGAGTATGACCGGAGACGGCACTTCGCCGGCTTCTCGGACCCGCTTCAGGCCATCGGGCCGCCTGAGACCCTACAGAGCTCCGAAACCGATCACCAGCTCGGGACCTTTGGGTTCATGTCCCTGCAAAGAAGGGTCGAAGGATGGCGGCTGGTGACCGCTTTGTTACCGGTACCCCATGTGGCACCATCGTGAGGGTGATAAAGCAGTTCGCCGATGACGACAAGGGATACATAGGCTGGCTAAAGGCGCACCCGAGCGGCTATGTCGTGAACTGCGAGCAGGACCCGATGCCGGCCTACCTTGTTCTTCACCGCGCGACGTGCCCGACCATCAACGGCACACCCAGCCATGGCGTGCACGGGACCCGCGACTTCCGGAAAGTCTGCGCCGGTTCCGTGGCTGAGTTGGGTGGTTGGGCATGGGCCACCGTCGGCACGCTGCCGTCACGATGCATGAGATGCAAGCCACCCGACCAAGGCCGGGACTCGGGTGCGTCGCCGACGTCTGATCCTCGCGAGG
>JAJZKA010000026.1 GCA_021809805.1 Actinomycetes bacterium | reverse complement strand
TTCCGGCCAGCCGCTCGCGCACGAGGGCCTCGGCTGCTTCGCTCACGCGCTCTGGCGCGCCCGCTCGCCGGGCGACTGGGCCGAGCCGGCGCGCCGCGTCAACCCGGCGAGATCGGCGCGCTGGAGCAGATGGGCATAGTCGCGCCGGTAGAGGAGGCGGACCACGACCCCGGGGTGCAGCGCCTGCAGCTGGCGCAATTTGCGGTGCTTGCGCGTGACGAGCTCCTGGCGCAGCGTGGTCAGTTCGAGAAAAAGGCGCTGGTCAGGCAGATAGAAGTCGGGCCGGAACGCAGACGTCGGCCGGCCGTGCTCGTTCCAGGAGAGCACGAACTCCACCGGCTCGTACTCCCAGCGCACGCCGTAGAAGTCGAGCAGCTCGGCGAGCTTCTCCTCCGAAGGGTGAGCGAAGTGGATGGCGACGCCTCCGGTCGCGAACGGCGACGGGGCGGAGCTCACCGACGGGTCACTGCCCCTGCGCACGGCGCGCCACGCCGTCCTGCTCCGCGGGTAGCGGTGCGGCCGCGCTGCCAAGGCTGTCACCGATGGCGTGGATCGCCGCATCCACCTCATCGACCACGCTGCCGAGCGGCACCACGTTGAACACGCCCTGGCCACCCCGCAGGAGATCGACGAGCTGCTCGTCGCTGTGGGCGAGCACCGTGCCGTTCGCCCCGAGCACGAGGTTGGCTGCTGCGAGGTCCTCGCCTGACTGGCGCAGGCAGTCGATCGCCTTGCGCGCTGACTGCAACTTCACGCCGGCGTCTAAGAGCTGCTTGATCACCTTCAGCTCAAGGAGATCCTGATAGCCATACAGGCGCTGGGACCCCGAGCCCTTGGCATCGACCAGCGAAGGGCGCAACAGGTCGGTGCGCGCCCAGTAGTCGAGCTGGCGATAGGTGATTCCGACGATCTTGCAGACCTGCGGGCCCCGGAACCCCGTCGCGCCGCCCTGGGCCGGCACCGCGACCTCTTGTGCACCGCCCACCTCGGTCATCCTCCCTCTGCGCGTAAACGAGCGATCACACTCGCGTAACTACGCGCGTGTGACGAGATTACGACGAGGCGGTCGCAGCGTCAACGACATGCGAGCCCCCGCCAGGCTCAGGAGCTGAAGTCCTCGGGCCGGACGTCGTCGAGGAACTCGCGAAACTGACTGACAAGCTCCTCGGACTCCTCGGGCTCGTCCTCGTTGTCGATCACCACGCCGGCGAGGTCCATCAGCTCGTCCTCCACGAACAGCGGCGAGCGAGTTCGGGTCGCGAGCGCGATCGCATCCGAGGGTCGAGCAGAGACGCGCACCGCCCGGCCGCCGACATCGAGGTGGATCTCGGCGAAGTAGGTATCGTGCTGGACCTCGGTCACCACCACCCGCACCACCTGGGCGCCGAGCGCCTCAATGAGCTCCCTCATGAGGTCATGGGTCATCGGCCGCGGGACTGGGACCCGCTGCAGCGCAAATGCGATCGCCGTCGCCTCGGGAGCACCGATGAAGATGGGCAGCGAACGGTCGCCATCTTTCTCCTGGAGCAAGATGACGGGGTTGTTTGACTGCAGATCCACCTGCACCGCGCTGAGCAGTACTTCCAGCACGTGAACCACGCTACCGTCCGCTTGGTGAGCTCCGGTAGCCGGCCGCAGGATAGAACGCGCGGTCGAACCCACCGCGATCGGACGCGAGGCCGCTCGGGTCGATAACCCACAGGTCCGGCACGTTGCGGTAGCGCTCGGCCGCGTCGAGCCCATAGCCGACCAGAAACTCCTCGGGTGCCACGACACCGACGTAGGTCGGCGCGAGCGGGACGATGCGCCGCGCCGGGCGGTCGAGGAGCGCGCACACCGAGACGCGTCGCGCGCCGCGCGCCTCGAGCAGCCCGAGGACGTAGGTCGCCGAGAGCCCGGTGTCGACGACATCCTCGACGAGCACGACATCGAGGTCACGCACGTCAAGATCGACGTCTTTCAGGACGCGCACCCGGGCCCGCTCCCCCGCGTAGGGCGACAGTGCGAAGAAGTCAACGACACAGGGCACCGTGATGGCGCGCAAGAGGTCGGCGACGAGGCAGACCCCGCCCTTGAGCACTCCGACCACCACGAGCCCGTCGGGATGGTCGGCCGAGACCTCCGCGCCGAGCCGGGCCACGGTCTGCGCCAGAGCCTTCGCACCAAGAAACGGCGTCGGCTCGGCGCTCACCCGCCCGTCAGCTCGCGCAGCTCGCCGCACACGAGCGCCGCGACGAGCGCGGTGCCGAGCTCCGCCAGCTCGCTCAGGTCCCGATGCGCCCGCTCGCGTGCCGCCGGGTTGCGCTGGCGTAAGAGCGGCGTGACCACTTGGGAGAACAGGCCTGCCTCGCGCTCGGCGGCGTGCTTGAACGTGCGCAGGTGCCGGGACTCGAGCCCGAAGCGGCGGAAGCCGGCGGCAAGCTTGGCGACGAGGAGCGCCTCCTCGTCGTAGCAGTGCTCCCCTGCTACGACGCGTCCGCGCACGAGACCGTACTCCTCGAGCTCACGGACGATCTCGACCTCGAGGCCTGCCGCCGCGGCGATCTCGGCGACGCTGAAGTGGGCTCCGACCGGCTCGGGGACCGCGGGGCGCGCCGCCCCCGGCGGGGACACCGCGTCCTCCTTCTCGCGACGCGACCCGGGCGGTGCCGGTGACGGCACGCTCGCGGCCGGCTCGCTGACGCTTGCCGACGACGCGGCTGGCTCTGTGGCGGCCTCGGATTCGGGCGCCGGTGACGACTCGGACATGGCCTCGACCACCTGGGTTTGCTCGGAGGGCGCCGCGGCCTCGTCGTCCGGGGCTGCCATGCCCACCTGGGCGGGAGTCGCGCCGTTGAGAAGCGGTGAGTCCTCGGGTTGCTCGGCGAAGTCGCTCGCGCCCGGCAGGTCGTCAAAGAGCGAGGGCGTCTCGGTCACCGAGCCCTCGAGGCGCCCCTTGATCACCTTCAAGGGCAAGAAGTGCTCTCGCTGTTGGCGCAGGATCCAGCGAAGGCGCTCCACGTCGGTCTCGAAGAACTTGCGGTAGCCCGACGGCGTGCGCTCGGGGTGAATCAGCCCTCGGCTCTCGAGGAAGCGGATCTTGGAGATCGTGACGTCAGGGAACTCGTCGACGATGAGGTCGAGGACCTCCCGGATCGATAGGTAGCTCCGGTCGATGGCGCTGCGTCCCACGGTGATCAGGCGGCGTGCGACGCGACAAAGACGAGCTTGAACTTGCCGATCTGGACCTCGTCGCCGCTCGCGAGCACGGTGTCATCGATCCGCTCGCGGTTGACGTAGGTCCCGTTCAGCGAGCCCACGTCGCGCAGGTGGTACTCGCCGTGATCGCCGCGGGAGAACTCCGCGTGGCGGCGTGACACGGTCACGTCATCGAGGAAGATATCGCTGTCGGGATGCCGACCCACGCTTGTCACCGCGCGATCGAGGACGAACTTGGTCCCGCTCTCCGGCCCACGCTTCACTACGAGAACGCCCACCCCCTCCGCGAGTTCTCCGACGCCGACGCCGAGCTCCTCATCACCGAGGTCGCCCGAAGGCTCCTCAGGCACAAAAGAGATCGTCGTGTCCGGCGTCGTCGCGAGCGCCGCGCCGCACGAGGAGCAGAAGTTCACGCCCGGCGGATTGCGGTGGCCGCAGTTGTGACAGAACACGCACCCCAACCTACTCGCTCGCCACCCACGCGCGTCTGGGCCGTTTAGGCAACTTCATGCTCCCGACCATGGGCGCGCGCGAACGGCCGCTCGCAGCGTGAACGCCAGCGAGGCGGTCGCCGCCCGGTCTAGTCGGCCGCGGTCAGATCGCCGTACGCCGCGGCGTCGAGGAGGCCCTCGCCGCTCGTCTCCGCGAGCTCGATCTCACAGATCCAACCCTCGCCGTAGGGGTCGGCATTCAAGCGCTCGGGGTGCTCGGCGAGCGCCGCGTTGACCTCGACCACCCGACCCGCCACCGGCGCGTAGATCTCCGATACCGACTTGGTCGACTCGACCTCGCCGAGGTGGTCGCCGCGGACAAGCTCAACATCGGCCTCGGGGAGCTCGACGAAGACGACGTCTCCGAGGGCCGACTGCGCGAAGTCGGTGATGCCCACGCGGGCACGACCGCCCTCGACGCGTACCCACTCGTGCTCGGCCGTATAAGAGAGGTCTTCGGGGACGTTCACGGCGACGATGCTACAAGGCACCGGCACGATCTGGCTGGCCTCAGGATCGATCGGCGCTCGACAAGATGTCTTCGATCTCCTCGACCGCCCGGCGGGCCCGCTCGCTCGAGGCCGATTCGCTATCGCCCTCGGCAAAGACGTGGGTGAGGGGCTCTTCGGGGTCCGGCACGACGAGCGTCCAACCGGTCGCGTCGACGCTCTTCACGCCATCGAGGAGGATCAGCTCATCCGAGCGCGCGCGCTCAAGCACGCTCCGCATCACCGCCCCCTTTTGATCGAAGGGCGTCGCCACGAGCTCATGGACGACGTGGACGGCCGGCAGGTCGCGCACCACCGAGGACAGCGCCACCTGGTCGGTGGCCAGCATGGCCAACAGCCGCACCAACGTGGCGATCGCGTCATAGGCGGGCAGGAACTCAGGGAAGACGAATCCCCCCTCGGTATTGGCTGCGAAGTCGACCTCGCCCGAGCTCGCGAGATCCATCAAGTTGGCGCCGCCGAGCTTGGCCCATGCGACCTCGGCGCCGAGATCGGCACAGACCTCGTTCAAACGCCAGCTGGCATTGACCGGGACCGCGATCGTCGCCTGTTTGCGTCGCCGGATCACCAAGGTGGCGAGCGCCAGCAATGCCTCGTCGTCGCTCAACACCCGGCCGGTGTCGTCGATGATCGTCAGCTGCTCACCGTCAGGCCCGATCACCGCTCCGAGATGCGCGCCCGAGGAGCGCACGAGATCGGCGAGGCGCGCCGCGTGGGCGGCACGCTCATAGCCAAGGACACCGATCGTCGACAGCATCGGGTTCACGGCGAGGACCTCGGCGCCGAGCCGGGCGAGGACCATCGGCATCACGAAGCTCGACGCGCCATAGGCGTAGTCGAGCACCAGCTTGAAGCGGCACCCCCGGACCGCCTCGAGGTCCACTCCCTCCACGAGCGCGTTCGCGTAGAGCTCGGCCGTGCGCGGTGGGAAGTCGATGTCGCCGATCTCGGGCGCAAGCACGCGCCGCGCCTCTTCGCGTGAGACCAACCGCTCGATCTTGCGCTGGGTATTGCCGTCGAGGTCGAGGCCGTGCTCGTCAAGGAAGCGGATCGTGACGCTGCGAGGATCATCAGCTGAGAGCTGCACCGCGACGCCGCCGCCGCTTTGTCCCGAGGCGATGTGGAACCGGGTGACGGGCATCGTGGCGGCCTCGAGGTCCTCGACGTTTACCCCGGCGCTGTTCAGTCCGACCATCACGGCGCGTTTGAGCACGCGCGCGGCGCGAGAAGAGTCCCGCGAAGTCGTCACGATCGCCCCCTTGGGCAGGCCGCTCGCGTACGCCTGGGCGACGCGCACGGCAAGCTCGGGAGACAGATCGACGTTGGGGAGCCCGGTCAAGCCGACGCGGCCGAACAGCGAGCGCGAGCCACGAGCTTCCCAGATGATCGACGAGTTCACCGTGGCGCGCGCTTCCACGGTCTTATGGGGATAGATGCGCACTCCCGAGGTGAGGTGCGCTTGGTGACCGATGCGGCAGTGATCGCCGAGAACGACTCCCTCGTCGAGGTGCACGCCCCGACGCAACTCATTCGCCCGGCCGACGATGCTGGCGCGCGCATAGGTGCCCGGGCCGATGTAGCAGCCGTCGTGCACGACGCAGCGCTCGAGGTCGGCTCCATCGGCAACGTGCACGTTGGAGCCAAGCACGGTGTAGGCGCCAAGGCGCGCGCCGGGACCGATGCGGCAGTTCGCGCCAACCACGACGGGCCCGTCGACCACGGCCGCCGGGTCGATCTCGGTGCCCTCTCCCACATGCACGCCCGGCCGGAGCGGAAAGCCGCCGATCTCGAGATCGACCCGCTCGTCCAAGATGTGCTCGTGCGCCTTCAAGTAGGCCTCGAGGGTGCCGACGTCCTCCCAGTAGCGGTCCGTGACAAAGCCGTACAGCGGCCGCCCCGCCTCGAGCAGCGAGGGGAAGACCTCGGAGGAGAAGTCTGACTGCCGCCCCTCGGGCACGTGCGCGAGCACTTCGGGTTCGAGCACATAGATGCCGGTGTTCACGGTGTCGGAAAAGACCTGACCCCAGCTCGGCTTCTCGAGGAAGCGCTCGATCCGGCCCTTGTCGTCGGTGATCACGATCCCGAACTCGAGCGGATTCTCCATCGCCTTCAGCGCGAGGGTGGCGGTCGCCCCCTGTTTGTCGTGGAACTCGACGAGCGCGCCGAGGTCGACGTCGGTCACGACGTCGCCCGAGATCACCAAGAAGCGCTCGCGCAGCTCGTCCTTCGCGTTGAGCACCGATCCCGCGGTGCCGAGCGGGGTCTCTTCGGTCGCATAGGAGATGTGTACGCCGAAGTCCGAACCATCACCGAAATAGGTCCGGATCACGTTGGCCATGAAGGCAACCGTGATCACGATCTCGTCAAAGCCGTGCCGCTTGAGCAGGGTAATCACGTGCTCGGCCATCGGCCGATTCACCACCGGGAGCATCGGCTTTGGCTGGCTCATGGTCAACGGGCGCAGCCTGGTGCCCTCCCCGCCGGCCATGATGACCGCTTTCATGAGCGCTGCCCCATCGGGTGTGGAACCCCCACGCCGCTCCCCTTCCTCCTCACCGGTGCGCGACCGGTCCGGTCCTTCGATCCTCGCGCCCCGACCGCCGCGCTGGCGACCGCGCCATGTGCGGGTCCCCCTCGCGCTGCCCGTTCCGGCCTCGGCGCAAGCCACAAGGCGTGGCGGGCCTTCGCCCTTGCTCGTCGGCAGCCGCCTCGCGAGTGCGTCCCGAGTCGAAGGCACCCACGCGCACGACCGCGTGGGTCGAGTCCGACCGATGCTCGCGCGAAGTGGCGCCGACCTCGTCGGCCCGGCGCACGGCGGCCGATGCCGCGACCACGGCGGCCGAGGCGCGCCGACGAGCCCGATTTCGATGCGTACGGCCCCAGCCGCCCACGCCTGGCCGCGTCAGGAGATCAGCTCAGCGGCCGCGCATGATATTGCGCACGACGAGCGCGGCAACGGTGAGCACCGCACCGAAAAGCGTGGTGGCTCGCACTTTCTGGGCCGTGCCGCCAGCGCGCACGATTGCCGCAGCGAGCAGCTCTGCATCGGCCTCGACCGGGGCGGGAACGAGGCGGTCGACCACCTCGCGCGCCTGGGCTGATGAGGGACGTCGGTGCAAGAACGCCGCCTGGACGATCTCGAACTCCGCCTGTCGCCGGAGCTCTTGCGCGAGGATCGCCTCGTCGCGGCCGCGCCGCCAGTCATCGGGATAGGCGCCGCCTTGCAATTGGGTGTCCCACCAGCCCTGCAGGTAACGGGCGAAGCGTGCGGTGCGGTCAAACATCGGTGGCAGTCTAGGCCGAGGACCTCGCATCTCAGGGAGAGCACCGACCAGCTCGCCCACTAGGGTCACACCGGGCGCGCGCCATCGATCCGCGCACCGAGGAGGATCACGATGCAGCAGCGCAAGCTCGGCCAGCGCACGGTGAGCGCGATCGGCCTAGGCGAGATGCCGATGTCGATCGAAGGCCGTCCCGACGAGCGGCAGGCGATCACGACGATCCACGCTGCCCTCGACGCCGGCGTCACCTTGATCGACACCGCGGACGCCTATTCGCTCGGCGGCAACGACACAGGACATGGCGAGGAGCTCGTCGCCAAGGCGCTCGCGACCTGGGGCGGCGACTCGGACGCTGTGCTCGTCGCGACCAAGGGCGGTCACCTCCGACCCGGCGACGGCACCTGGGAGGTCAACAGCGACCCCGACTACTTGCGCCAAGCGTGCGACGCCTCGCTGCACCGCCTGGGCGTTGAGTCGATCGGCCTCTATCAGTACCACCGCCCCGACCCCAAGGTCCCCTACGAGGTCGCCGTCGCCGTCTTCAGAGAGCTCCTCGATGCCGGCAAGGTGCAAATGGTCGGGATCTCCAATGCCAACGTCGACCAGATCGACCTCGCCGCCTCGATCCTCGGTCCCGGCAATCTCGCGAGCGTCCAGAACCAGTTCAGCCCGCGGTTTCGCTCGAGCTTGGGCGAGCTCGAGCACTGCGGCCGGCTCGGCATCGCATTCTTGCCCTGGAGCCCCTTCGGCGGCATCGGCAACGCTGACACGCTGCGCGCCGATCATCCGGCTTTCCTGCGCGTCGCGCAAGTGCACGACGTCTCGGTCCACCAGGTGGTCCTCGCCTGGATGCTCGCCAAGGGCGAGCAGGTGATCCCGATCCCCGGTGCGAGTCGCGTCGCGTCCATCGAGGACTGCTTGGGTGCGCTGTCGCTCAAGCTCACCGCTGACGAGCTCGACGAGCTCGATCGCGACGAGCACTGAGGTAAGCGCAGTGGAGCGGGCCGCGGCCCTCGCCTTCGTCTCGGCGAACCACCGCGGCGTGCTGGCGACGAGGCGGCACGACGGGACGGCGGTACTCGTCCCCGTCGTCGCCGGCCTCGGCGCCGACGGGCGCATCGCCATCAGCACCCGGGGAGACTCGCACAAGGTGGCGAACCTCCGCCGCGACCCCCAGGCCAGCCTCTGTGTGTTCAGCGACGCCTTCTTCGGGGCCTTTGTCCAGATCGACGGCCCCGTCGAGATCCTTGAGCTGCCCGCCGCCATGGACGGCCTCGTCGACCTCTACCGCCAGATCGCCGGCGAGCACCCAGACTGGGAGGAGTTCCGCGGGGCGATGACGCGCGAAGGCCGCGTGCTCGTGATGATCACCCCCGGGCGCGTCGGCCCGGCGAAGCGCGCTTAGGAGACGGGCGTGCAGCTGCCCGTCATGCCGCCAGTCGCCCCAATGCTGGCCAAGGCGGTCCACGAGCTGCCCGTCGGCGCCCAGTGGTACTACGAACCCAAGTGGGACGGCTTCCGCTCGCTCGTGTTCAAAGACGGGGACGAGCTCGAGCTGACGAGCCGCAACGAGCGGTCGCTCACGCGCTATTTCCCCGAGCTCGTGGCGGTGCTCCGCCTCGAGCTCCCCGAGCGCTGCGTGCTCGACGGCGAGATCGTCATCATGGACGCCGCGGGCCGGCTCGACTTCGATGCCCTCTTGGCCCGCATCCACCCGGCCGGCTCCCGCGTCGCCAAGCTCGCCCAGGCCACGCCTGCTTCCTACGTCGCCTTCGACCTGCTCGCGCTCGGCGAGACCGATTGGAGCGACGAGGCCTTCGCGGCGCGGCGGGGCGCGCTCGAGGACATCGCGGCCGGGCGGCATGGCGCGCTCGCCTGCACGCCGGTGAGCCGTGACCCCGCACAGGCGGCCGAATGGTTCGTCCGCTTCGAGGGGGGTGGGCTCGACGGCGTCGTCGCCAAGCGGGCCGATCTCCCCTACCGTCCCGATGAGCGCGTGATGGCCAAGTGGAAGCACGAGCGCACGGCGGACTGCGTCGTCGCCGGCTTGCGCCGTGACGAGCGTGGCGGGGTCGCCTCATTGCTGCTCGGCCTCTACGACGCCCAGGGCGTGCTGCACCACGTGGGGGTCGCCTCCTCGTTCAGCCGCGCCCGGCGCGACGAGCTTGCCGATCGCCTCGCGCCGCTCGGCCTCGGCGAGGACGAGCAACATCCCTGGCTCGGCGCGCAATCCCGCGGCCGGCGCCCCGGCGGGGAGAGCCGTTGGAGTCGAGCACGCGACGGCGCGTTCGAGCCGCTGCGCCCCGAACTCGTCGCAGAGGTTGCCTACGACCACCTCCAAGGCGATCGCTTCCGCCACGCCACCCAACTGCGCCGCGTGCGCGAGGACCGCGCGGCGAGTTCGTGTAACTACGCCCAGCTCGAGGTGGTGCCGCCGGCTGAGCTCAGCGAGCTGCTTGGCCGCCCGGGCGCCGCGAGGTAGATCGGCCGAGTCAGCGCCCGGCCCAACCCACCAGGTCAGCAAGGGCCCAGGTGTTCACCACGCGCTCGGCGGTGATGCCTGCGGCGGCCGCACGCTCGCAGCCGAGCCGCTGCCACCCGAGCTGGCCGGGCGCGTGCGCATCGGTATCGATGCTGAACAAGCAGCCCGCCGCCGCGCCGAGCGCAAGGAGCTCGTCCGGGGGGTCTTGGCGCTCGGGCCGGCAGTTGATCTCGATGGCAGTCTGGGATCTCGCACAGGCCGCGAACACCGCCTGCGCGTCGAAATCCGAGGCGGGCCGCGCACGCCCGGTCACCAGGCGCCCGGTGACGTGGCCGAGGATGTTCACCTGCGGGTTGCGCACCGCGGCGATCATGCGCGCCGTCATCGCCTGGCGCTCCATTGCAAGCTTGGAGTGCACGCTCGCGACCACGAGATCGAGCTCGCCGAGCAGGCCCTCATCTTGGTCCAGACCGCCGTCCTCCAAGATGTCCACCTCGATCCCACTCAAGAGCCGGAAGGGGGCGAGGCGAGGGGCGAGCTCCGCGAGGACCGCACGTTGGTGCACGAGCCGTTCGGCGCTCAGCCCGTGCGCGATCGTGAGGCGTGGGCTGTGATCGGTGAGCACGGCGTACTCGTGGCCAAGCGCCGCCGCCGCAATGGCCATCTCCGCGATCGGGCTGCTGCCGTCGGACCAATCCGAGTGCAGGTGGCAGTCACCCCGCAATGCTGCAAGTAACGTCCCCGCCGCGCCTGTCGGCGCCGGCCGGCGACGGCGCTCGAGGGCGGTGAGGTAAGAGGGGTGCACGCCCGATAGGGCCTCGGCGATCACGGTGGCGGTGGCATCGCCCACTCCAGCAAGGCTCTTCAGACGACCGGCGCGATGGAGCTCCTCGAGCCTGGCCGGCTCGAGCTCGCGGACCGCCGAAGCGGCACGCCGAAAGGCCCGAACCTTATAGCTCGGCGCGAGCTCCTCCTCGAGCAGATAGGCGATCGACTCGAGCGCCTCCGTCGGTGTCATCTCGCCACTCTTACCCCAACCACCGCCGTTGCGCGAGGCTCGGCGCGCCGGTGCCCATCCGCACTGTGGGGAAAGGCAGGGACATGGCAGCTGGCGCGAACTCGATCGAGATCGACGTCGCCGGAAAGACGGTGGCAGTCTCCAACCCCGACAAGGTGTTCTTCTCCGTGCGAGGTGAGACCAAGCTCGACCTCGTGCGCTACTACCTCGCCGTCGGCGAGGGAGCCCTGCGCGGCGTCGCTCGGCGCCCGACGGTCCTCAAGCGCTATCCCGAGGGCGCCACAGGCCCGCACTTTTTCCAAAAGCGGGTCCCCCACAAGCGCCCCGGGTGGCTCCAGACCGTCGTGGTTGAATTTCCGAGCGGCGAGCACGCGGAGGAACTCTGCCCGATTGACGTGGCGCACCTCATCTGGGCGGTCAACCTCGGCTGCTTGGACTTCAATCCCTGGCCGGTGCGTCGCGAGGATCTCGAGCACCCCGACGAGCTGCGCGTCGATCTCGATCCCCAGCCGGGGATCGGCTTTCCCCGCGTGCGCGAGCTCGCGCTCGAGGTGCGCGACGTGTTGGAAGAGGTCGGGCTCACCGGCTGGCCCAAGACGTCCGGTTCGCGCGGGATGCACGTGCTTGTGCCGATCGCGCCGCGCTGGGGATTCACCGACGTGCGCCGCGCAGCGCTCGCACTTGCCCGCGAGCTCGAACGGCGGCGTGGCGATCTGGCGACTGCGGCGTGGTGGAAACAAGAGCGCGGCGAGAAAATCTTCGTCGACTACAACCAGAACGCCCGGGATCGCACGGTGGCCTCCGCGTACTCGGTGCGCGCCAACCCCGAGGCTCGCGTGTCGGCGCCCCTTAATTGGGGCGAGGTGCCCGACGTCGACCCGGCGGAGCTCACCTTGGCCACGATGCCGGCGCGCTACCGGGCGATCGGTGACCCCCACGCCAGCGCCGAGGCGATCGCAGGTGACCTCTCGGCGCTGCTCGAGCTCGCCGTGCGCCAGGCCAAAGACGGCCACGGTGACGCGCCGTGGCCACCGCACTTCGCCAAACAGCCGGGCGAGCCGCCGCGCGTGGCACCCGGGCGTCGCCGGGGCCGCCCTCTGCCTGGGTGACCATAAGGTTTGCCAGCGAGTCCCTCCGGCTAAGCCTGCACGGTGTCAGCAGGAAGGGAGCCGCCCTTTGAGGCGCGGGCGCGCGTCGACGACGCCCGCCGCCGCCCGGGTCGCTCCCCGAACGCGCGGACCTGGCGTGGTGTTGAAGCGC
The DNA here is from genome assembly GCA_021809805.1 of Actinomycetes bacterium. GTDB lineage: Bacteria > Actinomycetota > Acidimicrobiia > Acidimicrobiales > Bog-793 > JAKABX01. Next base: position 18,800 of record JAJZKA010000026.1, on the reverse strand, counting down.
TCGTATGGACCGCGCTGGTCTTTGGCGTGTGGATGGTGACGCTCTCGAGCATGGACGCGCAAGACGTCCGCGTCGCTTGTGCCTGCTCGCTCGCCGCCGGCGTCCTCGGCGCTGCAGGACGCTGGGCAATTGGCGGCTCATGGCCATTGGTGCCTGTGGTGGGCAAGGCGTTGGCCCGCCTGCCACTTGCGGCCCTGCTCGACTCGGGAGCCGTCATCGTCAACGCGTTTCGGCGCCATGGCGGACCGTTCACCTCGGTGCCCCTGGTGGGCGTGAGCGGCATGGACCCGCACGCTGCATCACGGCGAGTGCAGGCAACCCTGCTGATCTCCTATGCGCCCGCCACCTACCTCCTCGACATCGATGAGCGCGACGGCACCGCACTGCTCCACCGAACCTTCAGCCCGGCCCATCGAGCCGGACGGCGACGCGTGCGACGCTGCGGGCGCTGCACCGCGTCCACTCGGGTCACATCGGCGACTACGTCGCTTGGCTCATGGCCGGGTGCGCCATCCTCGCCGGCCTACTCGGCCTGCCCCTACGCTGAGCCTACTATCACGTGCAATGCACTAAGGTTCGTCCGGTGATGCACGAGTGTCCACGCCACTCGCACAAGAATTGGTTAGCCTGGCACGCGGTGCCACCGTCTCGTGACGTGCTCGAGCTCTCCGCATGCGCCGCCGCCGCGGCAGAGGCAAGGCGCTGGCTGCGCGCACGACTCACTGGCTGGAGCGAGGTGGGCGTCGAGGCGGCGCAGCTCGTCGCCTCCGAGCTCGTGACCAACGTGATCTTGCACGGCCGCGGCCCCATGCAGATCGCACTCGAGCGGCGCGACCGCGAGGCGATGCTCGAGGTGCTCGACCGCAGCCCGGCAGCTCCCGTGCTCACCCGCTATGGCGAAGGGGCCACGACCGGGCGCGGCCTGCTCCTCGTCGACGGCATCTGTCGTGGTTGGGGCGTCCGGCACTTCCCGAACGGCAAGGGAGTCTGGGCGCTGCTCGGTGATGAGCTCGTCACTGATCGATCTGCCACCTTCGCGGGGGCGTCTGGATCCGAGCGCGGCCAGGCCCCGCCGGCCTGGGATCCTCCCGGCGACCTCATGGCAGCGCCCCAATCGCCAGCTGGGGCTCCTCAGCGCGAGAACCGCAACGTCACGGTGCGGATCTTGGAACTGCCGCTCCCCATCTACCTCGCCGCTCAACAACACCACGACGCCTTGGTGCGCGAGTTCCACTGGCTGATCGAACGCGGCGAGCAAGACGGCGTACCGGCGCGCCTCCTCCAGCTGGCGAGCGAGGTGCACGCCCGCTTCGCCAGCGAGACCGCTGCCGTGCGTGCCCAGGTGAGTCAGGCGTTGGCGGCCGGACACGATCTCTTGAACATCGAGTTCGAGCTCCCCCGCTCGGCATGGCAGATCGTCACTCAGCTCGCCGAGCTTCTCGACGAGGCCGATGGCTACTGCCAACGCGGCGATTTGCTCACCCTCGCCTCCCCGCCTGACCTGCGGCGGTTCCGCACCTGGTATCTCGACCAGGTCCTCGGCCAGCTCGCCGGCCGCATGCCGAGCCCGTGGCCGGCTGCGTGGGGCCTCGCCCCATCGGATCCCGCCAGCAAGCAGAGCGGCACATGAGCGACCCCGTTGCGTTCCGCCTCGAGATCGATGAGCGCATTGGCGTGATCTTGCTGCGCCTGTTCGGCGAGCTCGACGTCGCCTCGGCCCCGCCGGTGCGCGAACGCCTTGTCGAAACGATGCGCGCCGGCAACAAGCTCCTCGTCGTCGACTGCGAGGCGCTGGACTTCATCGACTCGAGCGGACTGGCCCTGCTCGCCTCCGCCCAGCTGCGGATGGCCGAGATCGGAGGAGAGGTCCGCCTCGCCGCGATCAGTCGACGCGTGCGCCGGGTCCTCGAGCTCTCTGGGCTCACCGACGTGCTGTCCTCTTACCCTGACGTCGAGGCCGCACTGGCTGGGAGCTGACCGGCCGCACCGGGCGCCTGGCAAGACCTCCGGCCTTCAGTCGGCCGCGTCGCGCTCGCACGCGAGCAACTTGATGCCCGACCGGCGCGCCGAGCTCGTACTCGGGTCGTCCCCACTCCCGATCTGTCCCTCTTTGTCCTGGGCCGGCGTCCGCCGCGAGCTCGCGGTTCTCGGGCTCCTCGCGCACCGGTGCGACTCGGCGTCCATGGGCTCGCCTCCCCCCCCAAGTGAGGCCGACGAGAACCGCGCGACCACCCCCCATCGCCTCCCTTCACCCCACAGCGGGACGCCCCCGAGGCACGACCCTCACTTTGCGTGATCGAAGATCAGCTATCGACTATCCCCAGTAGCGGAAATATTGTGGCGACAAGCGGTCGCAAAGGGGGGCTGAGCGCTGACGGTCCGAGCGGTGCAGCACCATTGGCGCCGCGCGGGCCCAAAGAGCGTGTCGCCCACGTTGCGCCGCCGGCGGGTCACTCGGTGGCCGATCGCCCTCGCCATCGCGATGCCCGTTGCGATCGCCTGCGTCGCGGCGATCGCTGCCACCGCCTACTGGCGGGCGAGCACGATGAGCCTGACCGAGTCCGCCGTGGGACGCGACGCTCGCGTGGGCGCGCACCAGGCCGCCTTCCGCGTCGCCGCGGCCGTGGCCACGCTGCGCCACGAGCTCGACATCATCGCGTCAGCTCCTGGCATCACCGGGGCCTTCACCTCCTCCGCCTGCCATCTCCCACCGCTCGTGGCGCCCCCTTTTTCCACCGGTGCGCTGGCGATCCGTCGCCCCGACGGCACGCTCGCCTGCGCATCACCGGGCGCCCCAGGCCCGACGGCCCCGATCTCCGAAGGGCACCGAGGTCTCCCGACACTCTCCCTGGCGGCACCGGCGGGCCGTTCCAGTCTCGAGCTGGTGGCGAGCGCACCGATCCGCGGTGGTGGCACCGTGCTGGCCACGGTCGGCCTCGCTCGGCTCGGCCAGGGTCTGGCCACCTTGTACGGGGGCGCCTCACACCTCGACTTCCTCGTCACCAACGCCGCCCGGACGACGGCGCTCAGTCGCTCGGTCGACCCAGGGCGCGTGGTGGGGACACGCCTTGGGTCGCTGAGCCCTGCCCGCTCGTCCGGCCTCGCTCGCCGCGACCTCAACGGGCGCGTCCGGCTCTTTGGTGAGGCCACCGTCCCCGGGCTGGCCTGGCATATCTACGCGGGCGCCCGGCAATCGAGCGCGCTCGGGGATGCCAACGCCGAATTCGACCGCGCGCTCGGCATCGTCCTCGGCGGGCTCGTGCTGGTGCTCGCCGGCGCGGCGGTCGCCGGCCGGCAGGTGGTCCGGCCGCTACGGCGCCTGGCAGCGACCCTGCGAGCTGGCAAGTTCGACTCGTCGGTCGCCACCACGATCGGTTCGGCTCCGAACGAGGTCGTCACGCTCGCCGAAGCGTTCAAGGCGCTCATGGTTGACGTCGAGACCGAGCTCGCCGACGGCCGGGCCGCCGAGGCGGCCGCGCGCGACGCGGAGCGCAGCTACCGGCTCCTGTTCGAGGACAACCCCCAGCCGATGTGGGTCTTCGCCGAAGAGGGCTTTTCGATCCTCGCGGTGAACGACGCCGCCTCCGCCTACCTCGGCCGCTGCCGCACGGACCTCCTCGGGCTCGATCTCCGCCAGTTGCTGCACGAGGACGACGTTGGCTTGCTGGAGGCGAGCGTGCACACCGACCTCACCTTGGACCGCCTCGGCCCCTGGCGGCTGCGACACGGCGATCAGAGCCTGAGCGACGCCGAGATCACCTCCCACAGCCTGCGCTTTGGAGAGCGTCCGGCGCGCTTTATGATCGCCGAGGACATCACCGAGCGCGAGGCCTACGAGCGCCAGCTGCGCGACCTCGCCCTCTACGATGGCCTCACCGGCCTCGTCAACCGAAGTGTCATCCTCGAGCGAATCGGACGGGCAGGCGGGGCGGCCCCGGCACCCCCGCATCCCCTCGGCGTCGCAATCGTCGATCTCGACCGCTTCCGCGATGTCAACGCAACCCATGGCCGCGACGGCGGGGACGCGCTCTTGGTCCAAACGGCGAGCCGCCTGGCAAATCTCGGGGCGCCCAACATCACGGTCGGTCGCCTCGGCGCGGACGAGTTCGCGCTGATCTGCGAGCACCTCAGCGACGAGGCGGAGGCGCTCGCCATCGCTGACCGGATCGAGCGCGTGCTCGAGGCGCCCTTTGAGATTGGCGGGGAGCCATTGCACATGCAGGCGAGCATCGGCATCGCGCTCGAGCACGGCCCGCGCCGTGCCGAGGAGGTCCTCCGGGATGCCTCGGTGGCCATGCGAAGCGCCAAAGAACGCGGCGGGGGGCGCTATGAGGTCTTCAACCCCGCCGATCGCGCCGCTGTCCTGGCGCGCATCGAAACCGACCGGGCACTGCGCAACGCTGGCACGCGCGGCGAGTTCCGCCTCTACTATCAGCCCGAGGTGGACCTCGCGACTGGCCAGTGCGCCGCCGCCGAGGCGCTCGTACGCTGGCAACATCCCACGCGTGGCCTGCTCGCCCCCGCGCAGTTCATCGCGATCGCCGAGCAGACCGGCACGATCTCGAGCCTCGGGCGCTTCGCCCTCAAAGAGGCGTGCCGGCAGGTGGCGTGCTGGCGAAGGGAGGGTTCAGGCCCCCCGGTGGTGTCGGTCAATCTGTCGGCACGCCAACTCGGAGACCACGACCTCATCGGCCAGATCACCGAGGCGCTCGACCAAGCCAACGTGCCGGGCGAAGCGTTGATCGTCGAACTCACCGAGTCGGCACTCATGCAAGACGTCGACGCCACGATCGCGACCTTGGGGGCGCTGCGCGAGCTCGGGGTGCGCATCAGCATCGACGACTTCGGCACCGGCTACTCCTCGCTCGTCTACCTCCGCCGCCTGCCCGTGAGCTCGTTGAAGATCGATCGGGTCTTCGTCGCCGAGGTGGAGCACGACGCCCACGACGCGGCGATCGTCTCGGCGGTGATCGAGCTCGCGCATGCCTTTGGCTTGAGCGTGGTGGCCGAGGGCGTGGAGCGCGCGGGCCAGCACGCGGCGCTCGTGGCGATGGGCTGCGACATCGGTCAGGGCTACTTGTGGTCGGCCCCGGTGCCCGCGGCGCGCTTTCCGAGCCCCTCGCGCTTTGCCCACCACGCCAACGAGGCCAACAAGACGTCCTGACCAGGCGGCGCTCGCGCCGCGCCGGAGCGAGATGTGACCTTTGGCCCCCTAAGGGAGTCCCTTCGCTCCCAGCGCACGAGCTCTTCGATGTCGTTGCATTGGGGAGCCAACTGGGAGGTCGGAGTGGGACGGCAGCGGGATGTCACCATCGACGAGTCGATCCTGCGCGATGGCGCGGCGCTCGTCCGCGAAACGGGATATGACGGCTTCAGCGTCGAGCGGCTGAGCGCCCGGGTGGGCGTACCGAAGTCGACGGTCTATCGACGCTGGAAGACCCGCGAGGAGCTGCTCGGTGAGATCCTCGCCGTGATGCTCGAACCCCGTGCCGTGTCGCTCGCGCCGCCCGAAGGGTCTCGTCGCGACGCGCTCGTCGCCGCGGTCCAAGAAGAGATCGCCTTCGCAGGGCTGCCCGAGGGGCGGGCGGCGGCGGCGGCCGTGCTGCAGGCGCTCGGCGCCGAGTCTCACGACAAGAGCACCCTCGTCGCCCAGATGCGCCACCGGCGGGAGCGGCTCGCCCGCTTTGTGGCTGCCGCCTCGGCGCGCGGCGAGGATCCCTTCCTCGCCGCCGCGGCCCGCGAGCGGGCCACCGACCTGTTGTTTTCGGCCGCCTGGGGCGGCGTTCTCAGCGACTCCCGGGCGTTGTCGACCCACACGGCTGAGCTCGTCGCCAACGTGCTCAGCGCCTGCGGTCTCGACGCCGCCTGATCTGCACGCACCTCGACTCACCGCGCACGGGAGCGCCACCAGCCCTCGGCCGCGAGCGGCGCGCCCTTGATCCCCGTGCGGTGCCGCGACCAAGCAAGCGAGCGCGCGTCGGGGTGCCCGGTCGGGGGGCCGCAGGCCGCCGCGAGTCGGTGAGCAGGGCGAGCGGCATGCAGCTCTCGGGCCCGCCGGGTTAGCCTTGGCTCAAGGGGCCACGGGCCCTGTCGTGTGGCCAGCTCGGCCACACGACGCCGTCGAACGTGACCGGGCCAGCTGACCGGGGCCCCGACCGGCCAAAGGTGAGGGGATCGAGATCATGAGCGAGCGAGAGTCCTGGCCGCCGCCGAAGGCTCCCGCGCCCACCGGGCCCGGCGAGCTCCCGCGCTATCGCCAGCGACAAGAACGCCTGCCGAGCTCGAACCGCACCGCCTATGAGGTCCCCATGTTCGCCGGCGACGGGCCGAGCGCGCCCTTCGGTGCGTCGCTCGCCGGCTGGTGGCAGCGCGTCGGCGCCCTCGTGCTCGACTGGCTCGTGCTCGGTGTGCCCTGGTTCATCATCACCTTCGCCATCACCGACGCCTTCGGCAGGCCCGAGCGGATCTTGTTGAGCAATGGCACCCACACCACCACCAAGACGATCGGTGGATGGATCTGGCTCCTGTACGGCGTGACGGCGGTGATCAGCGCGATCTACTTTGCCTACTTCAATGGCACGCGCTCTGGCCAGACCCCCGGCAACCGGGCGCCGGGCATCGCGGTGCGCGACATCGACACGGGCGCGCCCATCGGCTGGCGGCGCGGCCTTGTCCGCTTCGGGGTGCGCTTTGTCCTCTACCTCCTGTTCGTCGTGCCCGGGCTGTTCAACGACCTCTTCCCGCTCTGGGATCCCCGCCGCCAGACGCTCGCCGACAAGGTGGCACATTCGGTGATGGTGCGCCTCTAGCCCAAGGGCGCTCGAAGGTCCCTCGCCCCGGCCGCGGCCGGTCCAGATATTTGCTTCGCATTGCAAATCACTCCCGCTATAGTGGTTGCTGGTCGGCAAGCAACTGACTGGTTGCAGACCCGGCGGGCGGGAGGAGACCCATGAGCCCACAGCGGCTCGAAGAACGCGACCCATCCCTTGTTGCCGAGGACGATGCAGCCGCCCGCCTGCGGATGCTGATCGCGCGTCTCTCGCGTCGCCTCGCTCGCACAAAGGCCGGCGCCGCGCTCACCACCGCCGAGACGACGGTGCTCGCAACGATCGCCCGACGCGGGCCCATTCGCCTCGGGGATCTCGCCTCCTTCGAGGCGATGAATCCCACCATGCTCTCCCGCATCGTGCGCCACCTCGAGCAGAGCGGCCTGATCGAGCGGCGACTCGACCCGAACGACCGGCGTGCCGCCACCGTGGCGGTCACCGAGACCGGCCGACGCCTGCACCACGCGATTCGCGACGAGCGCGGCGACGCCCTCTCTCGCCTCCTCTCCGCGCTCGACGCGTCACAGCGCGGCGCGGTGGAGGCGGCGCTGCCCGTCCTCGAGCACCTTGCCGAGCAGCTGAAGGACTGCGAGCAATGACCCACCGGCTGCTCGCCATCGGCCGGAGCACGTTCTCCTCCTTGAAGGTCCCCAACTACCGCCTCTACTTCAGCGGCCAGCTGATCTCGCTCATCGGCACGTGGATGCAGACGACGGCGCAGGCCTGGCTGGTGCTCACCCTCACCAACTCCCCCACGACGCTCGGCCTGGTCGTCGCCTTGCAGACGATCCCCGTGATGCTGCTCGGCCCCTACGGCGGCGTCATCGCGGACCGCGTCGACAAGCGCCGACTCATGGTGGTGCTGCAATCGATGATGGGCCTGCAGGCGCTCGTGCTCGGCCTCCTCAGCGTCTTCGGGATCGTGCGGCTCTGGGAGATCTGCGTCCTCGCGGTGGTCCTCGGGCTGAACAACACCTTCGAGATGCCCGCTCGCCAGGCCTTCGTCCGCGAGATGGTCGGCAAGGACGAGCTGCGCAACGCCATCACCTTGAACTCGGTGACCGCGAATGCGGCGCGAGCCGTCGGCCCGGCGATCGCCGGCGTGCTGATCGCGACGGCCGGCGTCGGGTGGTGCTTTTTGGCCAACGCTGCCAGCTTCGTCGCCGTCGTCGTGTCGCTCATCGTGATGGATCGCGCTGCGCTCGCACCGAGCAGACCCGAGCGTCGCGCCAGGGGCCAGCTGCGCGAGGGTCTCGCCTATGCCATGGGAACCACCGAGATCGCGGTGCCCCTCGTCATGATGGCGGTCGTCGGGACGCTTGCATACGAGTTCCAGGTCACCCTGCCCGTGCTGGCGCGCGGGACCTTCCACGGCGGCTCGGAGGCCTTTGGCTTCATGACCGCGGCGATGGGCGTTGGCGCCGTGGTCGGCGGCCTCGTCACCGCAGCGCGCGGCCGCACAGGGCTGCGGCCGATGCTCATCGCCTGTGCCGGATTCGGCCTCGCGATGTTGCTCTGCGCCCTGTCACCGGCGCTCCCGATCGCCTATCTCGCGCTGCTCCTCGTCGGTTGGGGCAGCGTCTCGTTCATCGCCATCGGCAACTCGACGATCCAGCTGAGCTCCGCACCAAACATGCGGGGGCGGGCGATCGCCCTGTGGCAGGTGGCCTTCCAGGGCACGACGCCGATCGGCGGCCCGTTCATCGGCTGGATCATCGCCGCGACCGGGGCCCGCAGTGGCCTGATGGTCGGGGCACTGTCCTGCGGGATCGCGATCGCCGCCGGCGCGGCGATCGGGAGGCGCCGACTCAGCTCGATTCCCGTCGCCGAGCCGGCATCACTGGCCGCGCCCCAGGGATAAGACCGGCACGCGCGTGCTCCACGCGCGAGCCTGACAGGATGCACGAGCAACTCGAGCTCATCGAGCGTCGCTTGCGGCGCGTCCTCAACAGCCGCATCCGACCCGCCGAGATCCTCGAACGCGCCAAGGTGCGCGCCGGCGCACAGCAGACCCCTGAGCGCCACCTCGGTCTCGCGGCGGCGCGCGGCGGCAGCTTCTCGCCGATCGCATCGGGAGAATCCTGGGGCTCGCCCTGGCAGACCACTTGGTTCGAGCTCTCTGGGACCATCCCGGGCTCCTGGCACGACCATGCGGTCGAACTGGTCATCGACCTCGGCTTTCGCGGCGGCGGCCCGGGCTTTCAGGCCGAGGGATTGCTCTATGACGAGAATGGCACGATCCTGAAGGGGATCGCACCGCGCAACGCGGCGTGTTCGCTCGGGCCGGACGCGCCCGGGCGCGAGCATCGGTGGTACCTCGAGGCGGCCGCCAATCCCTCGATCACCCCGATCGAACCAGCGGGTACCCCCCTCGGGGACCCCGAGACCGCCGGTACGGCACCGCTGTATCGCTTCGGCGGTGCCGAGCTCGTCGCCATCGATACCGAGGTACGCGCGCTCGCCCACGACCTCGCCGTGGTGCTCGATGTGGCGGCCTGCCTGCCCGCAGACGATCAGCGCCGCGCCGACCTGATCGGCGCCGCCCAGCGGGCGGTCGACCGCATCGATCCCTCCGACGTCGCCCCAGGCGCCACGGCCGCGCGTGGCTTGCTCGCCCCCGTGCTGGCCACTCCGGCGCCCCCCGGCGCGCACCGCCTCAGCGCGATCGGCCACGCCCACATCGACAGCGCCTGGCTCTGGCCGCTCGAAGAGACCGTGCGCAAGTGCGCCCGCACCATGGCGAACGTCCTCGAGCTCATGGAGCGCGACGACGCCTTCAGCTTCGCCTGCTCCCAGGCCCAGCAGTATGCGTGGGTGAAGACGCACTATCCCGAGCTCTTCGAGCGCGTCCGGGCAAAGGTGGCAGCCGGACGCTTCATTCCCGTCGGTGGCATGTGGGTGGAGAGCGACACCAACCTCCCCGGAGGTGAGTCGCTCGTCCGCCAGCTGCTGTACGGGCAGCGCTTTTTCCTCGAGGAGTTCGGCATCACCTGCCGCGAGATCTGGCTGCCGGACTGCTTCGGCTTCAGCGGCGCGCTCCCCCAGATCGCGCGACTCGCTGGCTGTGACCGCTTCTTGACCCAAAAGATGTCCTGGAACGAGACCAACCGCTTCCCGCACCACAGCTTCATCTGGGAGGGCATCGACGGCTCGCGGCTCTTCGCCCACTTCCCGCCGGTCGACACCTACAACGCCGAGCTCTCCGCGGCCGAGCTCACCCATGCGGCGCGCAGCTTTTCCGACAAGCTCGGCGCGCGCCGCTCGCTCGTCCCCTTCGGCTACGGCGACGGAGGGGGCGGGCCGACCCGGGAGATGCTCGAGCGCGCGCGGCGCCTCGGCGACCTCGCCGGCATGCCGCGCCTCGTCCTCGAGCCGGTCGCCGAGTTCTTCGACGCGGCCATCGCTGAGTACGAGGAGCCGCCGGTATGGAGCGGCGAGCTCCCCCTCGAGCTGCATCGCGGCACCTTCAGCTCCCAGGCCGAGATCAAGGCCCAGCTGCGTCACGTCGAACACCTGCTGCGCACCTACGAGGCGTGGTCGGCGAGCGCCGCGCTCGTCTCCGGGCGCCCATATCCCTACGAAGAGCTCGAGCAGTCCTGGAAAACGCTGTGCCTGCGCCAGTTCCACGACATTGCGCCGGGCAGCTCGATCGCGCAGGTGAACATCGAAGCGGTCGCCACGTTGCGCGACCTCGGTGCCCGCCTTGGTCTCCGTATTGCCGAGACGCTCGAGTCGCTTGCTGGAACGGGCACCCGCCCTCTTCTCGCCAACGCCGCCCCGGTCCCCCTCGCGCACCTGGCGCCGCTGTCGATCGGCGTCCCGGCTGCTGGCGGCGGCGCCGACGTCGGTGTCGAGGAGCGCGAGGGCCAGGTGATCCTCGATAACGGCCTGCTGCGCGTGCGGATCGACGCGACCGGCGCGATCGACTCCCTGGTCGACCTCGAGCACGACCGGGAGCTCGTCGCGCCCGGCCAACGCGCCGCGCAGCTGCAGCTGCATCCCGACCTCCCCCGTGAGTGGGACGCGTGGGACCTCGATTCCTCCTACCGCAACGTCACCGAGGCGCTTGCACAGCCCGCCGAGGTGAGCATTGAGTCCCGCGACGGCACTGCCAGCGTGCTCACCCAGCGGACCTTCCGGCACTCCTCGGCGCTCGTGCGCTTCTCGCTCGCCCCGGGCGCGCGCCGCATCGACATGGCAGTGGACGTCGACTGGCACGAGCACGACCACTGTTTGAAGCTCGCCTTCCCCCTCGACCTCGCCACGCCGGCGGAGGTCGCTGAAATCCAGTTCGGCCACCTGAGACGCCCCACGCACGTGAACACGCCGTGGGACGCGGCCCACTTCGAGCGTTGCGCGCAGCGCTTTGTCCACCTCCCCGAGGGCGATTACGGCGCCACGCTCGCGAACGACTCCACCTTTGGTTACGACGTCGCCCGGCGCCCCCGTAACGGCGGCGGCTTCACCACCACGTTGCGGGCGACCCTCTTGCGCTCGCCCCGCTACCCCGACCCGCGCGCCGATGCCGGGCGGCACCGCTTTGTGTTCGCCCTCGCGCCGGGAACCTCGCTGCGCCAAGCGATCGCCGAGGGCTACCGAGCCAACCAGGCGCCCATCTCTTTCCATGGCGACCGGGAAGTTCCTGCCATCGTGGTGAGCACGAACCCCGGGGTGCTGATCGAGACGCTGAAGCTCGCCGAGGACCGATCGGGCGACCTGATCGTGCGCTGCTATGAGGCCGAGGGGGCCCGGGCCAGGACCACGCTCGTCATCGGCGCGCCGCTCAGCTTCGCTCAGGTCGTCGACCTGCTCGAGCGCCCGATCCACCCACTCGAGGTCGACGGGCAGGCGATCGAGTGGACCCTGCGTCCCTTTGAGATCGTGACGTTCCGGCTAAAGCTCGCCACCAGCTGACAAGACGGCGGAGCCGCCTGGGTCACCGGGGCTCAACACAACGCGGCGATGTCGCCCGCGGCGATCCGGCCCGGCGTGAGCACCCGTGCCCGGACGCCGATCGTGGCGCCGTGCTCGGCGTTCAGATGGCGCAGCACGTCGAGCTGCCGCTCGATGCCGCCCGGCTGGGCGCGCGTGATCACGACGCAGCGTCGGCACGGGCCGGTGATCTCGATCTCGGCGCTGCCGACACGCATCCGCCTGCCAATGAGTTCGAGTTCTGGGGCAGGGCCCTCGCCGCCCGAAAGCACGATGTTCGGCCGGAAGCGCTCGAGCCTCCAGTCGAGCTCGGGCCGTTGCTTTGCCATCGTCTCGAGGGAGGCGAGGCTCAAGATGTGCAGGTGGCTCTCGTCCACAAAGCGCGTCGGCGGGCCCGCGAAACGCCGGCGCGCGCTCTCGTCCTCGTGCTCGAAGTCCTCGATCGCTTCGTAGGTCCCCTGGCCGTGCTCGCTCGCCGCCACCAGGCGACAGGGACGGCCGAGGAAGGCGCTCAATGCCTCGTCGAGCATCGGACCCGGCGTCATCGGCGCGCGCTCAGGTAGGCGGACGACGAGCGACGCGCCGCCCCGGTCGAGCGCGAAAAAGGCTGCCGCCTGCAACAGCCGGCCCTCCGCCTTGGCCGAAAGGACCGTATCCGTGCTGCACTCGAGCACCCCGTACGCGCGGTCCCACCGCGCGCCATCCTCGAGCACCATCAGCTGCTCGGCCATCATCCCCCGCATGGACTTCACGGGATAGCGGAACAACCGCCAGACCTGGAACCCCCCGGCGCCCCAGCGCGCCCGTTGCATCAGCGCTCACCCTCGAGGCGGAACAGCATCTCCCCCGCGTCCGGCACCACCAGGGTCTCGGGGTCCGCGGCGAGGGCCTCGAGATCGAGACTGGCGGGATCGCGGTAGCCAAGGTTCATGGCGCTGCAGTGCTCGGGCGAGATCCCCGTTGCCAGCACCACGTCGATCCGGTCCTGCTCGCGGCCCGTCGCGACGTCGTAGCTCCCCTGGCCGCGCAGGTGCGTGGAGTGGGCGAGCACCGAGGGTGACACCGAGGAGAACCGGTCCCACTGGCCGAGGAAATAGTCACGACAGTGGTAACCGATGAGCTCAAGCGTGGCACCGTGGACGGTAGAGAACTCGCGGATATGGGGAGCGACGATGATCACCTCGCCACCATCGGCGACGACCGGTTCGACCTTGTACATGCCCTTCGCCGCCGTCCACATGTCCTCATAGCGCCGCGCCATGAGCGATACCACCCGGCGATAGGGCGCCGGGACGTAGCGCACGTGCACGCCTGCCGAGCACGCAGAGGCGGCGGCGAAGGCCTCCTCGCAGGTCCCGGCGAACAGACCCGACAGGCCACTCTCGGAAGGATCGACCTGTTCGGCGGCACTCGGGCGCACCACCATCGCCAGGCAGCGCCGCTCGATCGGCAAGGCGGCCGCCGCAGCGTCGATCATGGCCCGCACTGGCGTGGTGGGGAGCGTTCCGATGATCTCCCGGCTCGTGATGAGCGCGCCGAGCCAGTGCGAGCGGTCAATCATCTCGCGGCCCGAGATGCCGGGGAAGAAGTACTTATTGCCGCCCGAGAACCCGACCACCTCGTGGGGGAACACCGGTCCGAGCACGATCGCGAGATCGTGATCACGGATCGCGGCGTTCGCATCGATCGCAACCGGCTCGCGTAGCCGCCCTCCGCTCAGCTGCGCGATCAGCGCCGCGTCGAGGGTCCCGAAGTTGGCGAGGGCGCCTGGATCGTCGAAGCGATGGTTGCGCACCGACGAGCCGTCGACGCCCGTGCCGTCGCGCACCTCCATGCCGAGGTGTGCCGACAGCTCGGCGTCATCGAGCGGGCGGTGGGTGCCAAGGGCCACGAGCCAGGTCGTCGAGGCCGCGCGATGGCGCGCCAGCGCGCTGGTCACCAGCGAGCGGAGCTGGGCGAGCGGCCCCGAGCGCGTGCGATCCGGCACCACCATCAGCACTCGGCGCCCACTCACCGCAAAGGTGGAGATCGCGTCCTCGACGATCTCTGCGACGGTATCCGAGCTGAGCGCCGGCACCGCTGTCCCAACTGCGAGGTCCGCAACCGTCACCGGGTCAGACTATCCGCAGGCGCTAGCTTGGCCGCATGCGAGAACGGGTGTTCCTCATCGGGATGATGGGGTGTGGAAAGACCACGGTGGGGGCCCGGCTCTCCGAGCGCCTCGCGATCTCCTATCTCGACAACGACGCCCTGCTTGCCGAACGCGAGGGGGACGATCTGATGGGTCTCGCCGCCAAGGGCGCGACGCAACTGCACGACGCCGAGCGGGCTTTCGCCGAGGACCTCGCCCGAGCGACCCCGCCGTTCATCGCCGGGATCGCGGCGAGTGTCGTCGAGTACCCCGACACGATCGAGCGCCTTCGTGCCGCCGGCTTCATCACCTACCTCGCCGCGCGGCCCGAGACGCTCCTTGCGCGGGTCACCGCGACCGCCCGGCCGTGGCTCGAAGAGGATCCCCTCGGCTGGATCCGGACGACCCTGGCGCGGCGCGGGCCGCTGTTCGGGTCGGCTGCGCACCTCGTGGTCGAGACCGACGCGATGTCCCCCGAGGACATCGCTGAGACGATCGCCTCGGCGATCTCGGCGCGCGAACCCGGCCGAGGCGCCTGAGAGCGCCCGGCGCGGGTGGTTCAGGACGCCTTTTTGATCGCGTCGCGCATGCGATCGGCGACTGCGGCGACCGGGCCGAGAATGAGATTGCCGGGCGGGGTGTCGGGTGCGTGGGGATGCGCGTGCGTCGGCGCCGAGGACATCGCCAGCGCGTAGGCGCGCCCGAGGTCCTCGAGCCGCTCGGGCCCAAGAGCCGCCTGGAGGCGGGACAACACGTCGCTCTCCTCCTTCTTCGCGTGCTCGAGCACTGCGGGTCGTAGCTGCAACAGCTCGGCAAGAAAGCTCGGAGATTGCGGGTCCATCTTCTCGAGCTCCGCGAGCTTGGACTCCGCCGCCTGCTGCTCGGCGATCCGGGCATCGGCGATCTTGTCGCCCCCCGCCACCTCCGAGCGCAGCGCCGGGTACAGCGTGATCTCTTCGGCCACCTCGTGGCGCACGAGAAGCTCGCGCAACTCACAGAACCAGTCGCCGAGCTTGGCACCTGGGATCTCCTCGAGCTCGCTGAAATGCTCCTTCACGTGCTCGTGATCCGCGCTGATCAACTCGATAATGCTCGTCGCCATGCTGATTGTCTCCTTGGGTTGGCTCGCCGCCATCGGTCCGGGCGGGCGTGCTTCCCGGCGGCGGCGCCGGGAGCGCCGCCATCGGTCGGGCGTCGTGGTGCACCGCGGCGCTACCCGCTCGCCGCTTCTGACAACCCGCGCGGAGGGCGGTTCGGGCGCCGCGCGCCCCTTTGTGCCATCCCGCCATGGCCGCATCGCCGACATCGGGTGGGCCGATCGTGCGCGGCAGCGGTGCCGCGAGCGCACCGGGGAGGGACCGATGTCCCCAGTGCCTGTCCCCAGTGCCTGTCCCCAGTGCCTGTCCCCAGTGCCCATTGGACCCGATGACCGGTCGCGCCGGATGCCGCGCAGAGCGGCGACCAGTTGGGTCCAGCGATGCCCGAGCTCCATCAGGCGCTCGGTCGTCGAGCTCACCGCCAAGGCGGGCAGCGTCGGCGTGATCGGCATCTCTCCGTCGAGCCGAGTCCACCTCCCGCTCGCCACGGCGATGAACCAACACCTTGCGCTCAAGCCGGACCGGTGCGATCACCGCCACGAGCGTTGCAAGCGCGGGGACCTCTTCGTCGCCGGCGCTCCAGCGACGCGCCTTCATCACCAAGAACGATCCGGCCGCCGCGCTGGCGCCGGGCGAAGCACCGCGCTCGAGCGTCGCGGCGAGGGTGAGCTCGCCCCCGCCGGCACCATCGCCAGCTCGCGCGCTCCCTCGAGCCTGAACCGCCCCGGCGGC
This sequence comes from Actinomycetes bacterium, assembly GCA_021809805.1. GTDB lineage: Bacteria > Actinomycetota > Acidimicrobiia > Acidimicrobiales > Bog-793 > JAKABX01. The sequence goes on along the minus strand of JAJZKA010000026.1, from coordinate 3,081 downwards.
GCTTGGTAGGTTCGGCATCGAGCAGGAGGCGACCATGAGCAACGATTCGGAAATATCAGCGGACGAGCGCGCCGAGCGTCGCAGCCAGGAGTGGTTCGGCGCCGGAGGGCGCTCGGGCATGGTGTACCGGTCCTGGTTGCGCAACGAGGGCTTCGGCCCTCATGTCTTCGACGGACGGCCGGTGATCGGCATCGCCTCCACCTGGTCCGAGCTCTCGCCTTGCAACGCGCATCTCGACCGTGTTGCCGATGCGGTGCGGCGCGGCGTCTTGTTGGCCGGCGGCTTCCCCCTCGAGTTCCCGACGATGTCGACCGGTGAAACGCTGATGCGCCCGACGGCGATGCTGTTTCGCAACCTGTTGGCGATGGAGGCCGAGGAGCTCTTTCGCGCGAATCCGCTCGATGGCCTCGTCTTGCTCTCGGGTTGCGACAAGACGACGCCCGGGCTCCTCATGGCCGCCGCCAGTGCCGACCTGCCGGCGATCATGGTGACCGGCGGCCCGATGCTGAACGGCAAGTTCCGGGGCCAAGACGTCGGCTCTGGGACCCACGTGTGGAAGTTCGAAGCCGAATTGAAGACCGGCACGATGACGGCGGCGGAGGCCTACGAGGCCGAGGGGTGCATGGCCCGCTCGAACGGGCATTGCATGACGATGGGCACTGCCTCGACGATGGCCTGCATGGCCGAGGCCCTCGGCATGCAGCTGTCCGGAGCCGCCGCCTGGCCGGCCGTCGACATGCGGCGCTTCGAGATCGCCGAGGCCTCGGGCCGGCGCATCGTCGAGATGGTCCGCGAAGACCTGCGCCCGAGCCAGATCCTCACGCGTACGGCCTTCGAGAACGCGATCGTTGCCAACGCCGCCATCGGCGGCTCGACGAACGCCCTGATCCACCTCATCGCGATCGCGGGGCGCGCCGAGGTTCCCCTCGAGCTCGCCGACTTCGACGCGCTGGCCCGCAAGGTCCCCACCCTGGTCGACCTCATGCCATCGGGCCGCTACTTGATGGAGGACTTCTGCTACGCGGGCGGACTTCCCGCGGTGCTGCGCGAGCTCGCCGAGGCTGGGCTTTTGCACCGCGAGGCGCTGACGGTGAGCGGGAAGAGCGTCGGCGAGGAGGTGGCGAGCGCGCCCTGCTACAACCGCGAGGTCATTCGCCCGGTCGCCGATCCCTTCCTCGCCCCGGACACGGCGAGCGCCGTGCTGTTCGGCAACTTGTGCCCCGATGGCGCGGTCATCAAGCAGTCGGCGGCGACGCCTGAGCTCATGACCCACCGTGGCCGGGCGCTGGTCTTCGACTCGCCCGAGGAGTACCACGCGCGCTGTGACGCGGAGGACTTCGAGGTTGACGCAAGCGACGTCCTCGTCATCCGCTACTGCGGCCCGAAGGGCTACCCGGGCATGCCGGAGGTCTCCAACGTCGCGCTGCCGCGCAAGCTCCTCGAGCAGGGCGTGCGCGACATGGTGCGCGTCTGCGACGGGCGCATGAGCGGCACCGGCTTTGGCACGGTCGTCTTGCACGTCGCCCCCGAGGCCGCGCTCGGCGGCCCGTTGGCGCTCGTGCAGACCGGCGACATGATCGAGCTCGACGTGCCCGGGCGCCGCCTGCACCTCGACGTGAGCGACGAGGAGCTCGCCCAGCGCAGGGCCGCGTGGCGCTCGCCCATCGCCGATGACGCGTCGGGATATCGCTGGCTGTATCGCGAGCACGTGCTCCAGGCCAACCGCGGCGCGGACTTCAACTTCTTGCAGGGGCGCCGGGGCCATGACGTCGCTCGGGACTCACACTGACGACCGGGCCGCTCGCCTCACGGCTGTCTGAGGATCTCGGGGTGCTGGCTCTCATTGGGCGCGATCGTCCAGGTATCGGGAGCGAGCACGTAGCGCACCCCGCCCTTGCGGTAGGTGCCTCCTGAGTAGCTGATCCTCACCTCGCCGCCACAAGGCGGAGTGAAGGAGATGGCGACCTCGAGCGGCACCGGGACGGCATAGCTGCCCGGCGCGGTGTTCGTGGCCGGGAGGCCATAGGTTGCCGCCGGGTTGCAGGCCGTCGCCGTCGCGGCGACGGTCACCGCGCCCACGTCGTAGACCACCGACGATGACGGGATGAGGGTGAGCTCGACCTGCTGCTCAGTCCCGCCCATGGCCGCGCCCGACATATTGGTGAGCCTGGCCGAGAACTGCGTCGATACCTCGACGCGGCGTGAGAACGGTGCCCCGCGGTGGGATTGCCCACGGCGCGCGGTTCCAACGTGCGCAGCGGGTCGCACTGCGGCAAACGCCGGGGGGCCGGCGAGCGCGACGGCAAGGGCGAGGCTAGGCGTGAGGACCAAGGCGTTGTGCTTCATCGCCGCGTGACTGTCCGGTGGCGCATCACGCCAAACGGTCCGATCGGCCCATTCTCGGCCCCATCGGGCAGCACACTGGTTTGGGATGATGGGCACATGAGCGGGGTGCAGCGCCGGGTCCTCGAGCGGGACACCGCTCGCGTGCTCCTCGTTGACGAACTCGGGCGCCTGCTCTTGCTGCAAGGCCACGACCACACCCGCCCCGAGGAGGGCACGTGGTGGTTCACCCCCGGCGGCGGCATCGACGCGGGTGAGTCCCCAGAGACCGCCGCGCGCCGCGAGCTTGCCGAGGAGACCGGGATCGCCCTCGACGCGCTCGGCCCGGTCGTGTTCTCGCGCACCACCGAGTTCGACTTCGAGGACGACCGCTACCGCCAGCGCGAGGTCTTCTTCCTCGCCCGCACCACGAACCGGCCGGCCGTCCCCAACAATTGGACCGCGATCGAGCGCCGCTCCCTGCTCGGTGCGCGCTGGTGGCCGCTTGCGGACCTCGAGCGCGCCAACGAGCGCGTCTACCCCGAAGGGCTGGTCGCGCTGGTGCGTAACCTCCTCGGGGCCGACACCGCGGGCTGAGCCTGCCGGGTGTGATCGCGGCGCCACCCGGCGGTTGGGCACGATGACTCCTGGGCCTGTCGGCGCCGCTGGTCTCGGAGGAACGTGGCAGACGACCAGGCGAGAAGGAGGCGGGCGGCAACGCGCGTCCCTGGCGCGACGCCCGGGCTTGCACGTCGGGCT
>JAJZKA010000025.1 GCA_021809805.1 Actinomycetes bacterium | reverse complement strand
CGGCGGAAGCGGGCGATCGAGCGGTAGTCGGGGGCCTGGTTGGCGCACAGGTAGCGGAAGGCGACGTCGGTCCCACAGGGCCGCTCCATCTCCCGGGAGGAGGTCACCCCGCACGAGTAGCCCCACAAGAGCAGCTTGCGCATCATCGTGGGGTCGTAGGGCGGGGCGCCGTCGAAGCTCTCATAGGAGGCGTAGATCGGCGCCAGGTCCAACAGCTCGTCGACGGCTTCGGCGACGAAGCGGGACGGGTGGTCCTCTGCCAGCCAGTCGTCGGTCGAGGGCGGCAGGAGCAACTGCTGGGACGGGTCCTAGGAACGAAACGTCCTTGCCCGACCGGCCGGAGCAGTGGCCCGTCCCTTCGGGTCGGTCTCGTCGGCGGCGAACAGCTGGTCGGAGGCCCCGGGCGTCGTGTTGGACAAATTCTCGCCCAACACGAGGGATTTCGCGAGTACCGCCACCCGAAGAACGCGCTGGTCGCGGCCCACGTTCTCCGATTCGATCTCCGATGGTCACCCTGGCGAGGTTGTGACCCACGCTCCTAGGTCTCGGTATCCACTGCGACCAGCTCGAGAACATCCTCGAGTGGTTGCACGACACTGCAGCGCGGGCACACCGCGAGGTGGCCGACGTGGGCCTCGGGTGGGAGTTCGCCCTCATAGCCGCACGTACAGCGCCATGGGGTATTCACGGTCTCAATCTCAAAACGCACACCGGCCATATGGTGCTCCGTGGAAACCGCCACGAAGAGCGTCTTCAGCTCGAGCCGATCGACCGTCACCGGGCAGCGCACCGTGACGCTGCGCACCCGGCGCTGTCCGGCACGCCGCTGGCACTCTTCGACGAGCTCGGTGACGAGCGAGTACTCATGCATCCAAGACCATCACTTCAGCGAGTGCACGGATGACCTCACCAGCACGATCGCAGCCTCTTCGGGCAGCGGCACTGAGCCCACATCCCGCTCCGAGATCCGCGGCCCCGATCGACACGACCATCGCGGCGGGCCTTTTTCGATACAGCGCCGCGCACAGTTCGAGGAGCACTTCGGGCTCTGCTCGATGTGTCGCCTGCCCGAACCCGACACCCGGCGCGGGCGCGACGACGCGCACCGCTCCCGGTCCGAGATCGACCGCCGCGTCGACGAAGATCACGGCACGTGCGTCAGCAAGATCCACCGCGAGCTCCGGAACCAGCTGGTGCAGTGAGACGACCCGCGCCCCGAGGGCGCCGAGGGACCCAGCAAGGGCTCGAGCGATGCAAACGCCGATCCCATCATCGCGGCGCAACTCGTTGCCAATTCCCACCACGACGAGCCCGGCGAGCCGGTCGCGGCTCCCCACGGGTGCCGATGCGTTCACCGCGCTACCTCGCCGATCACGGCGCCATCTGGCGCGCGCAGCTCGATCACGAGCGGCATCTGCCCGAGGGCGTGAGTCGAGCAGCTGAGGCAGGGATCGAAGCAGCGGATCGCCGCTTCCATCCGGTTCAAGACTCCCTCGGCCACATCTCGACCGTGGATGTAATGGCGGGCCACCTGCTTCACCGCGGCGTTCATCGCAAGGTTGTTGTGCCCAGTCGCGATGACGAGATTCGCGGACTCGACGAGGCCGTGGTCGTCGACTCGATAGTGGTGAATCAGCGTGCCGCGAGGTGCCTCGGCCACGCCAACTCCCTCGTTGCGGTTCACCCGCGCCTGCGCGCGCACGTGGTGATCCAAGATGTCGGGCTCGGACAGGATGTGCTCAATGGCGTCGATGCAGTGCACGATTTCGATAAGCCTCGCCCAGTGGTAGTGGAATGAGCTCTGGGGATAGCGACCGAGCCGCTCGCGGTACTCGGTGAGCTCGGCGTCCGCGCTCGGGGTCCCGAGGCGATCGATGACGTTCAAGCGCGCGAGCGGCCCGACCCGATAGAGGCCTTCTGGGTAGCCGAGCGGCTTGAAGTACGGCGACTTCAGGTAGCTCCACGGCTCAACTTGCTCGCCCAGGTACTCCCAGTACGGCTTCGGATCGACGTAGTCCGCGAGCACCCAGCCGTTTGCGTCGACCACCTTCAACAACCCATCGGAGTAGGCGGCCCGCCCGCTCTCGTGCACGAGCCCCATGAACAAGCTGGGGAAGTTGCCGAACTGGTCGGCCTCTTCGGCGAAGCCGGCAAGATGTGCCTTGTACCAAGACAGCGTCCGACGCGCCCGCGCCCTGGCGTCGGGCACTTCGGCAAGGATCGCGTCACGCTGGGCCGCCTCCAGCGGGCTGCTCACCCCACCGGGGACGACCCAGGCCGGGTGGATACGCTTTCCGCCGAGTCGCTCGATGATCTGCTGGCCGAAGCGCCGCAGCGCCACACCGTCGCGAGCGAGCTCTGGGGCTGCTTCCGCTACCCCGGCGAAGGAACGCTTGCTCGGGTCGCCGTCGAAGCCGAAGAGGAGATCGGCCGAGGAGAGATGGAAGAAGTTCAGCGCATGGGACTGCACGATCTGGGCGAGGTTCATCACGCGCCTCAGCCGGCGCGCGAGCGGAGGAATCTCGACACCGAGAATCTCGTCGCATGCCTTCGCAGATGCAATCAGATGGCTGACCGGGCAGATCCCACAGATGCGCGCCATCAGCGACGGCATCTCCCAGATCGGGCGGCCAATGCAGATCCGCTCGAAGCCACGGAACTGGGTCACGTGAAAGTGGGCGTCGATGACTTCGCCGGCGTCGTCCAGCTGCACCGTGATCTTCGAGTGGCCCTCGATCCTCGTGACCGGCTCGATGATGATCTCGCTCATCGCTTCGTCCTTGTCCTACAGCTCAGCCGAAGCTCGCCACATGAGAGGTGTCGGGCAGTTCGCCGGCGAGCAGCTGGTCGATCGCCGCGGCGATCACGTCGGCGGAGGGCGGACATCCCGGCAGGTACACATCGACGGGCACGACGGCGTGCACGGGCTCCACTCGAGCCAGCAATGCGGGGATCGACGTGTGTGGCGGTGCCGCCTCACCGGTGGCGTGGTCGATGTAGGCGGTCTCTAAGATCGCCTTCGGGCCAATCGGGTTGCGCATGCCTGGGACGTTCGCCGTCACCGCACAGTCACCGAGTGAGACGAGGATTTTCGTCTTCGCGCGTACCTCGAGCACCCGGCGCAGGTCATCATCGGTGCTGACGGCGCCCTCGACAAGGGTGACGTCCACCTCGTCGGGAAACTCTTTGGCGTCCACCAAAGGGCCATAGACGAGTTCGGCGCGGGCAAAGACGTCGAAGAGGCGCTCATCAAGATCGAGGAAGGACATGTGGCAACCCGAGCAGCCGTCTAGCCAGATCGTGGCGAGTCGAGGTTTTGCCATCTCAAGACCTCCGGTTCCGGGCGACGAGGAAGGGGACATACGGGCGCCGCTCCTTAGCCTCGGCGACCGCCCGACCCTTTTCGAAAAGCGCTCCCGTGGGGCATACCTGGACGCACTTGCCACAGCTCGTGCAGGTCGCCGACTCGCCCCAGGGAGTCCCGAGGTCGGTGATCACCCTCGCCTCGCTGGCACGGCCGCGCACGTCGAAGGTGTGGGCTCCCTCGATCTCGGCACAGACGCGCACGCAGCGTGTGCAGAGCACGCAGCGGTTGTGGTCGATCGCAAAGCGCTCGTGGCTGGCGTCCACGCCCGCGCTGGGGCTGAGCGCCGGCAGGTCGAAGTGCGTCATCCCGTGCGCTTTGGCGAGGTCTTGCAGCTCACAGTGCCGGTTCGCGACGCAGACGGCGCAGATGTGATTGCGCTCGGTGAACAGCAGCTCGATGATCTGGCGGCGGTAGTCGGTGAGCTCATCGGAGATGGTCGTCACCTCCATGTGCTCTTGCACTGCGGTGACACAGGCGGCAAGCGGGCGCCGCGCCCCTCTCACCTCGACCATGCACAGGCGGCACGCGCCCGCCCCCGAGAGCCCGTCGAGGTGGCACAGGGTTGGGATGGCGATACCGTTCTCCCTCGCAGCCGACAAGATGCTCTGGCCACATTGGCCCGCGACGTCGCGTCCGTCGATCACCAGCGTGACGGCGCTCATCGCCTGCTCCCCGCCATCGTTGCCTCGATCGGGGCCATCTCGCACACTCCGGCGGGGCACGTACGCTGGTCGATGTGGGCGAGGTATTCGTCCTTGAAATAGCGAAGCGTCGAGAACACGGTGCTCGGCGCGCCCTGGCCAAGGCCGCACAGGCTCGCACGCTGCACCATCGTCGCGAGACGTTCAAGGCGTTCGAGGTCGGCGCGCGTCGCGAGGCCCGAGCAGATCCTGTCCAAAAGCCGGTGCATCTGGACCGTCCCCGCCCGGCAAGGAACGCAACGGCTACAGGACTCCTCTTTGCAGAAGTCCACGAAGTAGCGGGCGACGTCGACCATGCAGGTCGTCTCGTCCATCACGATCATGCCGCCCGAGCCCATGATCGACCCCGCGCTCACAAGTGACTCGTAGTCGACGGGCATGTCGAGCAACTCCTCGGGGATGCAGCCCCCCGAGGGGCCACCGGTCTGCACCGCCTTGCACCGGTGCCCACCCTGCACGCCGCCGCCGATGTCGAAGACGATCTCGCGCAGGCTGAGGCCCATCGGCACCTCGATGAGGCCGGTGCGCGCGACGGCCCCCGCGAGCGCGAAGACTTTGGTGCCACGGCTCTTGTTTGCGCCGATCGCCGCGTACCACTGCCCACCGTGTTCGATGATCGCTGAGATGCTCGCAAACGTCTCGACGTTGTTGATGAGCGTCGGCTCGCCGAACAGCCCGGCCGTGGCGGGATAGGGCGGTCGCGGCCGGGGCGTCCCCCGTCGGCCCTCGATCGACGCGAGGAGGGCCGTCTCCTCGCCACAGACAAAGGCTCCTGCTCCAATGCGCACCTCGACGTGGAACGAGAAGCTCGTGTCGGCGATCGCCCTGCCGAGCAGCCCTGCGCGCTCGGCCTGGCGGATCGCAGAGTTCAGCCGACGGACCGTGAGGGGGTACTCGGCGCGCACGTACACGTAGCCCGCGGCGGCACCGACCGCATAGGCGGCGATCGCCATCCCCTCGAGCACCTGCTGCGGGCAGCTCTCGAGCACGCTGCGGTCCATGAAGGCGCCGGGGTCCCCCTCGTCGGCGTTGCAGACCACGTACTTGTGGCCGTTCTCGCCGGATTTGGCGACGGTCGCCCACTTGAGTCCCGTCGGATAGCCAGCACCGCCGCGCCCGCGCAGCCCGCTCTCGGTCACCTCGGCGACGACCTCCTCGGGCGCCATCTCGGTCACCACCTTGCGCAGGGCCACGTAACCGCCCTTGGCCACGTAGTCCTCGACCTCCTCGGGATCGACGGACCCGCAGTGGCGAAGGACGACCTTGACCTGGCGAGCGAAGAAGGGATCCTCGGAGATGACGAGGCCGCCCGTGCCCGAGCAGATCTGTTCCACGAGGTCATCGAGCTCGCCCGGCTCGGCGGACACCTTGGTATAGAGATGGTCGTGCTCGGGGACCTGCACGAGCGGGCCCTGCGCGCACAGGCCGAGGCATCCGACCCGACGCACAGCGACATCGCCGGCGCCCAGTGCCTCCACGCGTTCACACAGGCGGTCGAAGACGAGGTCGGAGCCGAGCGAGAGGCAGCCGGCGGCGTGGCAGACATTCGCGGTCGCGTACACGGGACGGCCCGGGAGCACCGGATCGTGGTGGCGCTGGCGCAGCGGGACGTCCTCGGGGTCAGGCATGGCTCGCCACCAGTCCGCTGATCTCCTCGGGACGCACCTTGCCGTGCATCTCACCATCGAGCACCACGACCGGGGCCTGCGAGCAGGCGCCGAGGCAACGAGCGCCGAGCAGCGAAAGCCTGCCGTCGGGCGTGGTCCCGCCAACCTCGACGGCGAGCGAGTCGCGAAGCGTCCGCAGGATCGCCTTTGCACCGTTGAGGTAGCAGGCGGTCCCTGTGCACACGATGCAGGTGTGCTCGCCCTGGGGCTTCAAGACGAAAAAGGAGTAGAACGTCGCCACGCCCATCACCTGGCTGGGCGGCACCCCGAGCGCCTCGCTGACGTAGCTCAGCGCGTCCTCATCGAGGTAGCCGAAGAGTTGCTGGAGGGTATGCAGCACCTCGATGAGACCGTCCGGTCGAGCCCCGAGCCGGCGGATCCGCACGTCGACCTGGCGCCAGCGACGGTCCTCGCTCGGATGCCGCAGACCAGCGTGCTCCCGTGGCGCGTCCCGGGCCCCGATGGCGTCCGCTGCTGCGCTCGTCATCGCCTCCACTTCCTGCCGCCCTCGGGCTCCACCAGCCGGCACGTCGCCAAGGTGTGCAAGCCCGTCGCGGGCGACGCTACGGGCGCGCCGGAAACGGTGGGGGGGCCAAAGGTCCCTCACCTCGGGACTGGCGTCACCTTTGGCCGCCCGTTGACGGGCCGGGCGGCGCGCTGGCTAGGAGGTGGTCGGGCAGACCGTCCCGGGCGCCGGCAGCTTCAGCGTGGCGAGGTAGCGATTGACATCGGCTTGGATGCAAGTGCTGAAGAAATAGCCGGTGTGACCGGGCCCCTGGCGGGTCAACAGCACGGCGTGTGCGAGCTGATGCGCAACGGCCTGCGCCCAGCGATAGGGCGTTGCCGGATCGGCCGTCGAGCCGACAAGCAGGATCGGCGGCGCGCCTTTGGCCGTGATCGGATGCGGCGTGGCCTGTGGCTTGACCGGCCAGTAGGCACAGGTGAGGCTCCCCCATGCCTCCGAGGCGCCGAAGTCAGGGGCGACCCGCGCCATCTGGTCGGAGAGCGTCTTGTAGGTGGACAGCTTGGTAGGCGACGGGCGATCGACGCAGTCGGTCGCCACCTCAGCGGCGAGCTCGTTGTCGAAGGTGCCGTTCGCCTGGAGGCCCTCGTAGCTGTAGGCGATGGCGATGAGGTCGATCCCGTTGCCGGCCAGTCCCTGCTGGAGCGCCTGGGCGAGATCTGGCCAGGACTGGCGCGAGTACATCGAGCCCGCGAGCGCGACCTCAGCAACGCCGAGATTCACCTGCTGGAGCCCACCAAACTTCACCGGAAGTTGGGCCGGAATGGTGCGGCCGTGGGCGAAGGCCCCAAAGAGGCTGTCATACGCGTTCTTTGCCCCCTGGGGGAGCTCGCTCGTGCAGGCCTTGTTGGTCGGACACCACGCGAAGAAGGCCTTGAGGTCGGTCTCAAAGCCCTGCGCCTGTTGGACGTCGGAGGTGACCGTGTTGAGCGCCGGGTCGACGACCCCGTCGAGCGCCATTGCCCGGATGTGGGTCGGATAGCGCGCCGCGTACAGCTCGCCGAGGTAGGTGCCGTAGGAAAAACCGAGGTAGTTCAGCTTGGTCTCGCCGAGCGCGAGGCGGATGCGGTTCATGTCCTGAATCGTCTGGATGCTCCCCACGTTCTCTAGCAGCAGCTTGGGGGTGTGCGCCGTGCACTGGTGGACGAAGGACTTGGTTGCCTTCACCACCTGGGCGACCTCGGCCGGGGTGGTCGGTGCCGGGTTGAGGCCAATGAGACGCCGCATCGTCGCGGTTCCGACGCAATGAATTGGGTCGCTCGCGCCGACGCCACGGGGATCCCAGCTCACCAGGTTGAACAGGTGGCGCAAGCTGGCAGGGAACGGGTTCTGCTCGAGAAACTGCACGCCCGAGCCACCCGGGCCGCCTGGGTTCATGAGCAGGTCGCCGACGGGGTGCGCGCTCGTGGAGGGCAGCTCGACGAGCGCGAGCGAGAGACTGCCTTTGCTCGGCGCCTGATAGTCGATCGGCACCTGTAGGCGGGCGCAACGGAATTTCTTGTCACATGAGTGCCAAGAAAGCGAGGCGCTCGGCGTCGTGGTCGTCGTCTTGGTGGCGGCGCTCCCGATCGCCGGGGCGGCACCGAGCACGACACCTGAGGCGCTCGCCACGAGCGCGGCCGCGCCGATCGCCGCGAACAGGCGGCGCGACGCCCTCACGGTCGAAGGCTCCACCCGGCGCCCAACGCGCCGTGAGCGGTACGTGGTGACCTCACCGTGCAACCTCCTCTGTGCGCGCCCGATGCGCGAGCACCTCGCTGTTCGGGCTCGGCATTGGCCGTGGGGCGCCGATCACCCGCGGGCGGGGGTGTCCCCCGGCCGCGCAGCCCTTCCTCGACGCCCGGCCGTCGTGCGTGGCACTCATCATGCCGCACGTTCTAGCGGCGGCGGGGCGCGGGCCAGGCGGTGTGCGGATCGGCGGGAGACACCGACTACCATGCCGGGGTGACCGGTACCCCGTCTCGGGGCATCCGCGATGTCCCGCACCTCGACGGCACAGCGAGGCCCCGCTACCGGCGGGCCTGCCGTGCGCGGCGTGGCCGAAGTGGCGCGCGGGCAGTGGGGACGGCACGAAAGGGCACGAGATCGTGGTAGGTCCCGAACCGCCGGGCTCGGGGGGTCACACCGGGGAGCTGCTGGAGGGGCGCTACCGGCTCGGGGAGTTGCTCGGCCGCGGGGGCATGGCCGAGGTGCGCGCCGCAATCGACGAGCGCCTGGAGCGACCCGTCGCGATCAAGCTCCTCGCGGCTTCCTCAGGCGCAGATCCCGAGCGCTTCTCTAGCGAGATCCGCACCCTGGCGCGCCTCGAGCACCCCAACATCGTCCGGCTGCTCGATGCAGGCGAGTCGAGCGACCGCCCCTACCTCGTGATGGAGCTCGTCGTCGGCGAAAGCCTCGCCGTGCGCCGCCGCCAGGCCGGAACGCTCCCACCCGCTGAGGTCGCCCGCATCGGCAGCGCCGTGGCCACCGGACTGGCGTACGTGCACGCCCAGGGCGTCGTCCACCGCGACGTCAAGCCCGGCAACATCCTGATCGGACCAGAAGAACGAGTCCGCCTCGCCGATTTCGGTATCGCCCGGCTCGTCGACACCGGTGGATTGACGGTGACAGGCACCGTGCTCGGAACCCCCGCCTACCTCGCGCCCGAACAGGTCGCCGGGCGCGTGGTCGGGCCACCGGCCGACTGCTACGGCCTCGGTCTCGTGCTTGCCGAGTGCCTGTTGGGTCGCCGCCTCTACGACGGGCCAGCCGTCGAGGTCGCTGCCGCAAAGGTGCACGCCGATCGCCTGGTACTCGAGGAGCTGGACGCGCCGTGGCAGTCGCTGATCGCGGCCCTGACCGACCCCGACCCCGACCGGCGGCCGGCGGCCCAAGAGCTCGCCGGCATCCTCGCCGAGCTCGCCGTCACTGACAGCGCGACCGATCCGACCCGGGTGATCGTCGTTCCCGAACCGACAACCCTGCGGTTCCCGAACCAGGTGGCGGCCGCCCCACCCGACCTTGAAGAACTGGGTGAGGTCCCGGCGCGCCGGCGCGCCGGGACCCTGCTCGCCGGGGCGCTCGCCGCGGTGGTTCTCGCCGGGATGGTCGGCTTTGGGATCGAGCGGATCGTGGAATCGAGCGGCACCGCATCAGGCCACCAGGCACTCGGCCCTCGCGAGACGGCGTCGCGGCACTCAAGTCGATCGGGAACGAGGAGCCCATCGAGCACCACGAGCTCCACGACCACCTCGACCAGCACCACGACGAGCACAACCACGACGACCACCACCCCGCCGACGACCACGACGACCACCCCGCCGACGACCACCACCCTGCCAAGTCCCACGCACGCCGCAGACAACCTCATGGCGGCGCTCAATTCGGGGGTGCGAGCCGGCACGGTCAGCTCGTCGGCCGCCGCCACGTTGAATCAGGCCCTCCAGTCGATGGCGAGTGGCGGCCCGCGCGGGTACCAGCAGGGCATCAACGTCCTTGGCGCCGACCTCGGGTACGCGATTGGCACCGGCGGGGTCCGCGGCGCTGCGGTCAGCGTCCTCACCCACGACGTCAACGTGCTGGCGGCGAGTCTCGGCCTCACGGCTCCGACGATCTCCTCGAGCGCTTCGCCAGGGCCGCCCGGACTCGCCGGCGGTCCCGGCAATTCCGCCGGGCAGGGCAATGGCAATGGCAAGGGCAAGGGCCACGACCATTGATCACCTCGCCGACCTGGGCGCTGCCCGGCCGGCTTAGCCGAGCGCGTCGCGAAGGCGTTCGGTGAGCTCAGCGGCGCTCACCGCCACGGCGATCGTTCCGGCCAGGAGCTGGCGCGCGAGCTCCTGGCGCTCCCAGGGCGCGAGATCGAGAAGCTCAGCCAGGTCGTGCTGGCGCGCCGCTAACAGCACCATCGAGTGGATCCAGGCTCCGGCCCGAGTTCGGCGTTGGGAGCAGCCGACCGCCTTGCGGCCCTCGAGCGTGACCTCACCCGGACCGAGGCCACCGAAGCACACCAGGCGGGAGGTGGCGGTGACGACCAGGCCGCCGACGTGCACATCGATGGCCGCGGCCGGCAGACCTGCGTCGCACAGGACGTCACGCCACAGCTCGCCGAGCCAGCGCGATGAGGCAACGACGTCGTGATCGAAGAGCGGGTCGGTGGCGGGAACGAAGACGTCCAGCCAGAGCTGGGCCCCCGGGGCGACGAGCACCGCGCCTCCGCCGCTGCGTCGCCGCACGACGTCGAAACCAGCCTGCTCGGCACGCCCGGCGTCCACCAGGTTGATCGGCTGGGCGCTTCCGAGCACCACCGCGGGGCGCAGCGGCTCGACGAAAACCGCCCGGCGCGCGCCGTCTCTGGGCGGCGCCGGCGAGACGAGCAGCCCGGGCTCGGCACTGCAGTGCATGAGGGGGAAACCCCCTAGAGCCCGACCGCTCGTCCGAGCACCGGCTTGACGTAGGCCTCCCACTCGACACGCACCTCCCCGCTGGCAACGAGCAGCCAGACCCTTGAGCGCGGCGCGAAGGGCCGTCGGCGCAGGACGAACGCGGTTTCCTCAAGGAGGCGGTCCTCTTTGGCCGCGTTGCACCGCCGACACGCAGCGACAACGTTTTCCCAGGTGTGGGTACCGCCGCGGCTGCGCGGGACGACGTGGTCGATGTTCTCTGCCGCCGAGCCGCAATATTGGCAACGGTGTCCGTCACGGGCGAACACCGAGCGCCGCGAGATGGCGACACGCCCCTGGCGCGGCACCCGCACGTACTGGGCCAGGCGAACCACGGAGGGCTCGGGGAAGCTCGCCCGAGCGGAGTGGAACGCGCGACCGGTGTCGTGGACAAGCTCAGCCCGGTCATTCAGCACGAGTACCAGCGCCCGGCGCGAGGAGACGACGCAGAGCGGCTCGTAGGTTGCATTGAGCACGAGGGCGCGACCGATCACGGGCCCTCCACCGCGATGATCCCGTATCCCCCGGGCGGCATCGTCGAGGACGTTATCGCGCCGGCGGCGTGCACCGGCGGATGGGTGAACGACGGTCGTGGCGCAGCGCGCGGCACCAGCGCAGATAGCCGAGGAGGTCCTCGACCGGCATCTCGGCGTCTGAGGCGCCGTAGGCCGTCTCGAGGCGGAACGCGAGCCAGGCGCGATCTGGCAACGGCAAGAACGGCGGTCGGCACCACCATCGGCGGGGCGCGTGCGCACGCGCCGTCCGCACGGCCTCGGCCAAGAGCAGCGGCTCTTCGGCCAGGGCGCGCAGCGCCGCGCCAGCGGCGACAGGCCGCGTCAGTGGCTGCGCCGCGAGCGCGGCAGACGCCGGATGCGATGGAGCGCGTTGGCGAGATCGCCGCGACGACGCGCGCCGTGAGCCTCGTCGGCGCCGCGCCGCTTCGTCGGTTCGGCCCGGTAGGCGACACGGGCACTGCGCTCGAAGAGCAGGGCCGCGAAGAGCATCACCAAGAAGCCGAACGTGCCGAGAAGCAGGGAGGAGCGGAAGGAGACGAGCACCACCGCGAAGCCAACGAGAAACGCACCGCCTGACCAGCGCAGCGAGCGACGCGCCATCGAGCCCGGGCTCTCCGCCCGGACGCGGTCCACAAAGGCCCGGTCCTGCTCGTAGAGCTTCTGCTCGAGCTCTTGGAGGATCCGCTGTTCCTCTTCGGAGAGCGGCACACCTGCCCCTTCCCGGCCATGGCGACGGCCCCCCCGCCACCTGCCGTTTGCTGCACGCCCGCAACACCGGACACGTCATTCTCGCGCAGGCACCAGGGCGGAACAATGCGCCGTGGTGCCCCGGCAGGCATCGTCACGGGACCACCGTGCCCGTCAGCGCGACGTTGGGCCCTCGCGCCCCTCACGGGGCGGACCGATCGCGCCCTCGCCGAAGCGGCGGCGGACCGCATCGGCGGCAGCCTCCAACTCGAGGCGTCGCTCGCGCGCGCTCGCATCGAGCATACCGCCGCGCTCGTCGGTGCCAGTGGCAAAGAGCTCGAGCTGTTCTGCCCCCTCGTCCTTTGGCGCGAGTCCGCTCAGGTGGATCCCAAGGAGACGCACTCCACGGGTTAGCTCGAGCGACTCAAGGAGCGAGGCAGCGACCGCCCCGATCTCAGCGCTGGTCGCCGCGGGATGTGCCAGCGTGCGTGAGCGATTGATCGTGCTGAAATCCCCAAAACGCACCTTAATGGTGACGGTGCGCCCGGTGACCTCGGCCCTTCGGCAGCGAGTGGCCACCGAGTCGGCCATCCGCCTGGCCTTGCGCTGCAGCGAGGCAAGGTCCGCGTCGTCGGCGGCAAAGGTCTCCTCGTGGCCGATGGAGCGTACCTCGCGCTCAGGCTCGACGGGCCGGGGGTCGATGCCGGTGACGAGGTCGCACAGGGCGTTGCCGTGCGAGCTCCCAAAGAGCCGGACAAAACCCGTCCGGTCGAGCTGTCGGGCATCGGCGACGGTCGCGATGCCATAGCGAGCCAGGCGCTCCGCGCTGCGCGGCCCGACGCCCGGGATCGCCCGGATCGGCTGGCCAAGCAAGAAGGCATCCTCCTCGAAGGTGTTGACGACCAGCACTCCGACGCCGGCCAGCGCGCCGCCCTCGCCAGGAGGCGGCTTTGCGGCCTTGGACGCCAACTTCGCGATGAGCTTGGTGCGCCCGACGCCCACCGCGCAGCTCAACTCCAGCTGCGCGCGAACCCGCCCGTGCAGCGCGACGGCGATCTGCTCGCTCGTCCCCCACAGCGCGTGCGCGCCTGACACGTCGAGGTAGGCCTCGTCGACCGAGACCGGTTCGACGAGTGGCGTCACCTCACGGAGCAACGCCATGAGCGCCGCGCTGACCTCGCTGTAGCGCTCGTGGTGACCCGGGATGGCGACCAGCGCAGGGCAACGCCGGCGTGCCTCGGCCATCGGCATCGCGGAGAAGACGCCGAACCGCCGTGCCGCATACGACGCTGACGCAACCACCCCGCGCCCCCCGGTTCCCCCCACGACCACCGGCTTGCCCGCGAGTGTCGGGTCGTCGAGCACCTCGACGGAGGCGAAGAACGCGTCCATGTCGAGGTGCAAGAGGTCGCTCCGCGCGCCGGCGGCGGCTGCCTGACGGGAGCTCAGGCGCTGGCGGTCGCTGGCGGCCACGGGTGCCTCACTCCGCCACCAGCTGGAGCCGGCGGAACGATTCCGCGTAGCGCACCCCGACCTGGCGGCCCGTCTCCCGGGCGCGCGCTTCGAGCACGGCCCGGAAGCGTTCGTCGCCTTCGCCAAGCTGACTGCGATGCGCCAATACCGCTTCCAGCTTTTGGCCGATGGTATCGCTTACGTCGACGCACACCGTGGGCTCGAGGGTGCCCGAGAGATAGACCGTCGCCACCTGCCAGGGAGCGCCTTGTTCGGGAAAGTACAGCGGCGACGCGGCGGCCGGGGCGACGGCGTCGAGCGCGGCGAAACCGATCACGCGGTGGTCACGGTGGTTGTAGTAGTGCTCACCGAACAGGATCGCCGTGGGATCGGGGCACAAGACGGCGGCCGGTCGGATCGAGCGGAGAATGCCGACGAGTGCCCGCCGGAGCGCGAGGTCGTTCTCGATCTCTCCGTCGCGCCCGCCGAGCTGGGTACTCGAGGCCACCCCGAGCGCTGACGCGGCGCGCGCGACCTCGCCGGCCCGCACGCGGGCGAGCTCCTCGGGATCCGCCGCGGGGTCCTCGGCTCCCTTGTCACCGACCGCCGCCAGCACGATGTGCACCTGCGAACCCGCCATGACCCAGTGCGCCAGGGTCCCGCCACAGGCGACATCTGGATCGTCGGGATGGGCGTAGATCGCGAGCACGCGTTCAGGTGCCGTTGCCAGTAGCTCCACGGCTGGCTCAGCGCCGGTGGCGCTTCGGCGCCGTCACCTTGGTCAGCGCGCCGCTCAGCATCCCCGCCTCGCGCGCGAAGTCACCAGCGTCCTCGAATCCCTTGTATACGCTCGCAAAGCGCAGGTAGGCGACCTCGTCGAGCTCGCGCAGCCGATCAAGGACCGCCACCCCGAGCGCTTCGCTCGTCACCTCGCCCCCCGCTGCCCGGCAGGACTCTTCAATCTCGAGCGCCAAGGACTCAATCAGCGCGCGGTCCACAGGTCGGTTCTTGCAAGCGGCCCGCACGCCCGCGATCAGCTTCTCGCGCACGAAAGGCTCCCGCTCACCCGAGCGCTTCAGGACGGCGAGCGACGGCCCCACGCTGCGCTCCATCGTCGTGAAGCGGGCACCGCAGGTCACGCACTCCCGGCGCCGCCGAACCGCAGCACCCGTCTCGACCTCGCGCGAGTCGATGACGCGGTCTTCTGTTCCACCGCAGCTCGGGCAGCGCACCGCGGGAGGCTAGCGCTCCGACAGTGATACGGACGCTCACGGCAGGGTCAGGGTCATTCCCGCCTCAAGCGGTGCCCCGTGCAGCTCGCTGGCGAGCTCGTCGACGATCGGCCGAGGATCGCCGCCTGGCACGAGCTGGCTGGCGATCGACCACAAGGTGTCCCCGGGCCGCACCACGTAGTGGGCGACGCCACCAAAGACCTGCGCCCCCGGGAGCGTCGCAAGTGGCGATGGCGTGTCGGCTGAGCGGAGCGCACCAGCGCCGAACCACACCGCGCCCACCAGGGCGACACAGGCGAGCAGCGGCGCCAACCGGCCACGCCGGCGCACCCGCGCCGGTTCAGCGTCGGCTAGCCCCCCGTGCACGAGCCGCAGCGTCGGGCGCCCGCGGGGATGCGACCGTGTGGCATAGGGATAGGCGATCGCAGCCATGGAAGCCTCCTCGGGGGGGCAGGCGAACACCTGTTCGTCAGTAGGAGCAAACATATGTTTCACGAACGCATGTTTGCAAGTGGGTGTGACAGCGCTGTACGCTGCAGCAACGGCGCGAGGTGGCCTCACGTCGTCGGTCAGGAGGTGCGATATGGCCGAGATGGCCCTCACCGGCAAGCGGCGCCAGATCCTCGAGTTCATCGCCGAGCAGATCCGCGAGCGCGGCTATCCGCCCTCGGTCCGAGAGATCGGCCAGGCCGTGGGGCTCACCTCGTCCTCGACCGTCCACACGCACCTGCAGGTGCTCCAGCGCCAGGGCTACCTCCGACGCGATCCCACCAAGCCGCGCGCGATCTCGATGCAGTTCGAGCCCTCCTCGGGCGCCGCGATCGCGGTCGGTCCTGTCGCCCACGTCCCTCTCGTCGGGGACGTCGCCGCCGGCACCGGGGTGCTCGCCGAGCAGAACGTCGAGGAGGTCCTGCCGCTCCCCCAGCAGCTCACCGGCGACGGCGCACTGTTCATGCTGCGGGTACGTGGTGACTCGATGATCGAGGCCGGGATCTTCGACGGCGATTACGTGGTCGTCCGCCACCAGCCCGACGCCGAGCCCGGGGACGTGGTCGTCGCTGGGATTCCCGGCGAGGAGGCCACGGTGAAGACGTACCGGCGCCGCCGGAACAAAGTGGTGCTCGAGCCGGCGAACGCCTTGTTCGCACCGATCGAGCTCGCGCCCGGCGACGTGAACCTCTACGGCAAGGTCGTCACCGTCCTGCGGCGCCTCTGATCCAACCGCCCACTTGTCCTCACACGAGCGAGGCGAGGACGCGCGCGCACCGCTCGAGCTCAGCGGCGGTGACCTCCTCAGCAGCCGTGTGCGCGAGCAGCGGGTCACCAGGGCCGAAGTTCGCGGCCGGCACCCCGCGCTCGGAGAAGAAGGCGACGTCGGTCCAGCCGAGCTTTGCTCGTGGCGCCGCCGCGCTCGCCGCCACGAGCGCGGCGAGGACCGGGTGCGCGAGCCCGGGCGCCGCCGCGGGCGCGACCTCCTCGAGCTCAATCGTGTCGCCCGCCTCCCAGCGCAGTACCGGTGCGAGATAGTCCTCGAGGGCCGCTTGGGCCGCACGCGCCGAGCGATCCGGGGCGAAGCGGTGCGCGAGGAGCACCTCCGCCGCGTCAGGGACCACGTTCGGGGCCACCCCGCCACTGACCGCCACGGCCTCGAGGCTCTCTCGGTAGCGGCAGCCGTCGAGCTCGGGCTCGCGGGGCACAAAGCGCGCCACACGCTCAAGCAGCGGCGCGAGGCGGTGAATCGCGTTCTCCCCCATCCACGGCCGGGCGGTGTGAGCCCGCGCGCCGGCGAGGCGCACCCGCAGGCGCAGCACGCCCTGGCATCCCCCCTCGAGCACGCCGCCGGTCGGCTCGGCAATCACGGCAGCACCCACCTCGAGCAGGTCAGGCCGGGCGTCCGCGATCTCAATCAGCCCCGAGCGCGAGCGGGCGATCTCCTCGCGGGCGTAGAAGACGAACGTGGCAGGACGCCGGAAGCGACCCGGAGCGGTGGCGAGCGCGACCAGGACCGCCAGACCGCCCTTCATGTCCACCGCGCCGAGGCCGGCGAGCACGCCGCCACTGAGCGAGGCTGGCCGGACGCCTTCACTCCCCGGGACGGTGTCGAGATGCCCAGCGAACAGCACCGGCTCGCCGGCGAGGCCGCCGCGGCGCGCGATGACGTTGTCGCCGACCTGGATCACCTCGAGCTCCCCGCAGCGCTCGAGGTGAGCGGCGACGACGGCGGCAAGTGCCGCCTCGTCACCGCTCACCGAAGGCGTCTCCACGAACTCATAGGCGAGCGACGCGAGTCGCGCCGCCGACAAGGTCGGTGGGGACTCGGGCGCGGCTGGGGGGATTGGGTTGCTCACCCCACCAAGGTTTTCACCGCCGCGACGATCTCGGCCAGGCCGCGTTTTGCGTCGGCGAAGAACATGCCCGTCTTCGGATCGGTGTAGAGCTCGTTGTCGATGCCGGCATAGCCGTGGCCCATCGAGCGCTTGATCACGATGATGTTGTGCGAGCGGTCGACATCGAGAATCGGCATGCCAGAAAGTGGGGTGTTCGGACGACGGGCGGCGGGGTTGGTGACGTCATTGGCGCCGACCACCAAGGAGACGTCCACGGTCGGGAACTCATTGTTCGCCTCGTCCATCTCCTTGAGCTCGGTGTAGGGCACGTTCACCTCGGCCAACAGCACGTTCATATGCCCCGGCATCCTGCCGGCGACGGGGTGGATGGCGAAATGCACCTCGATGCCGCGGGCCTCGAGGACCTCGGCGAGCTGACGGACCTCGTGTTGTGCCTGGGCGGCAGCAAGTCCGTATCCGGGGACCACCATCACCTTGGTTGCGTACGCCAGCTGGATGGCGGCATCCTCCGCCGAGATCTGGCGGATGTCGGCACCGCCGGCACCGACCACCACGTTCGCGCTGTCGCCTGTCCCGAAACCGCCGACGATGATGTTGAGGATCGAGCGGTTCATGGCATCAGCCATCAGCTTGGTGAGGATGCCTCCGGATGCGCCGACGAGCGCACCGGCGATGATCAGCCCAGAGTTGTTGATGACAAATCCCGCCATCGCCACCGCGATGCCGGTGAAGGCGTTGAGCAAGGCGATGACGACCGGCATGTCGGCGCCGCCGATCGGCAGCACCATCGCGATCCCGAAGATCAGCGCCGCCCCAAGTACCACCATCAGCACTGGAATGTTGTCCGCGCCCGAGAGCAAATAGCCACTGCCGCCGAGCGCGCAGATCGCGAGGACGCCCGAGAGGATCCGAGCCCCGGGGAAGATCACCGGCTGGCCGGTGATCCAGCCCTGCAGCTTGCCCGCCGCGATCAGCGAACCGGCGAAGGTCACGGCGCCAATGATCACGTCGAGCACGGTCGAGACGGCGTCCCGCGTCGTGATCGCGCTCGAGGACACGCCTGACAGGCGCACGTAGTCGGCAATGGCGACAACGGCCGCAGCGCCACCGCCGACCGCGTTGAACAGGCTGACGAGCTGTGGGATGGCCGTCATCTTCACGGTTCGTGCCATCCATAGCCCCACCACGCCGCCGATCAACGCGCCCGCCGCCAGCACGATCCATGCGGTCGTGCTGGTCTTGTCGTCGTAGCCCATCTTTGCAATCGTTGCGGCAATTGCCGCCACCATCGCCCACATTGACAGCGGGCTGCCCTTGCGGGCCGTCGCAGGGGAGTTCATCAGGTGCAGTCCGGCGACGAAGCAGACCGCGGCAAGGAGGTAGACGAAGGCGATGATCGTGTTGACGGTTCCCATGGCCTAGTTCCCCTCGCTCGGCTCTGCATCGGTACGCGGCACCGGTCGCTTGCGGAACATCTGCAGCATGCGATCGGTGATGGCGTACCCACCGGCAACGTTCATCGCGGCGAAGAGCGAAGCGACAAAGGTAAGGACATAGCCGACCGCGCTGTGGGCCTGCGAGGCCGTCACCATCGCGCCGACGAAGACGATGCCGTGGATCGCGTTGGACGCCGACATGAGCGGCGTGTGCAGCGTCGAGGGCACCTTCGAGATGACTTCGAATCCGGCAAGGATCGCCAGTACGAAGATGCTGATGTCCGAGACGAGCCCGGCGCTCATTGGTCGCCGCCTTTCTCTTGGGGGGATGGTTCGAGCCGCGCGGCCATGGCGGGATGCACGACTTTGCCCTGGCGCACCACGACAACGCTGGCGTGGATCTCGTCATCGAGGTTGATGGCGAGCACCCCGTCATTGACCAAGGTCGCAAGCAACGCGCAGAGGTTGTTGGAGAAGGCCGAGGACGCCGCGGTTGGCACCTGGGCCGGAAGATTGCCGGCGCCGACGATGGTGACGCCGTTCTCGGTCCGGACGACCTCGTCGGGGACCGATCCCTCGACGTTCCCGCCGAGCGTGCTCGCGGCGAGGTCGACGATCACCGAGCCGGTCCGCATCGCCTTGACCGCCGCGCCCGTGACGAGCAACGGCGGGCGGCGGCCCGGCACCTGGGCCGTCGTGATCACGATGTCGAACCGTCCGATCAGCCGATTGAGCTCTTCTTGCTGGGCGGCCTGCTCTTCGGAGGTGAGCGCCCGGGCGTATCCGCCCTCGCCTGACGCCGAGGTAACCGACTGCAACTGGAGGAAGCGGGCGCCCACCGACTCGATCTCGACGCGCGTCTCGGGGCGTACGTCATAACCCGTCACCTGCGCTCCGAGGCGCCGCGCGGTGCCCATCGCCTGGAGCCCGGCCACACCAGCACCGAGCACGAGCACGTCGGCCGGCTTGGCAGTGCCCGCGGCAGTGATCAGCAGCGGGAAGTAACGGGCGAAGCGGTCGGCAGCGACGAGCACCGCCTTGTAGCCCGCGACGTTCGCCTGCGAGCTAAGCGCGTCCATCGATTGCGCCCGGCTAATTGTGCGCGCGAGGCCGTCCATGCTGATGGCGTCGATCCCCGCGCTCGCCAGTGCCGTCACGAGGTCAGGGCTCACGAGCGGCCGCAGCATGCCGATGAGGGTCGTCCCGCGCCGCAAGCGTCCGAGATCCTCGACCGCCGGTGAGGTGACCGTCACCACAACATCCGCCCGCCGGTACAGCTCATCGGCGTCGAGGATGCTCGCACCGGCTTCGGCGTAGGCCTCATCGGCGAACCAGGCGGCCGCACCTGCGCCCGACTCGATCAGGACGTCGATCCCCGACTTCGCGAGCTTGGGGACCGCGTCGGGCGTGAGCGCGACGCGTTGCTCGCCGGCGGCGCGCTCACGGATCGCTGCAACCTGCAACCGATTGGTACCGGAGCTTGCTTGCTGAGAAGCCTCACTCACGGATCTCTCCTGTCCTTGGCGTCTCGGTCACCCTGCCGCGTGGCCGGTCGGCCGCTGCAGGGGCGAAGGTGGCTGTCGAGGTGGTCTTTCGGCCCTAGTCCGCGGACCATGGTGACCCTATGGTCGGGCACGAAGCCGGAACCCGTGACCGATGCGGTGCGTCATTGTTACGCATCGAGACGGCTCACGTGATCATTTCGGCGGCGGCCTGCGCCGCTTGCTCGGACGGTCCGTCGCCTGGCGCGCGCGAAGGACGGTGAGCGTGGCACTCGAGTTCCGCCAAGGTGGCCAGCTGGTGATCCAGGCCGAGCTGCCCGGTCTGGATCCGCACCGAGACGTCCGCGTGTGGATCGCGAACGACGTGCTCCATATCCGCGCCAGTCGCGAATTCGTCGCCGAGCCGGCCGAGCACGCCTCGGATCTGCGCTTTGGCACGTTCGTACGCGACATCGCGCTGCCGCCAGGGACGATCGCAGAGCAAGTTTCTGCCCGCTATCGGGGAACGACGCTCGAGATCCGGGTCCCCCTCGGACCACAGCGTCGGCTCCAGCGGATCGAGGTCCCGGTGCTCATGCCCAACGAGCGCCCCTGACCTCCCAGTGCGTCTCAGGCGGCGTCTTCCGCCGAGCCCTTGGCCGAGTGGTCCAGGCTTGTGCGCTCGGGACGGTTCGGCAAGAGCGCGACGACCAGCCCCACCGCGACGAGCGCGACAATCCCACCGACCAGGACGGCAAGGTCCAGCCCGTGCACGAAGGCCCGTTGGGCCGCGACCGTGAGCGCGGCGCCGAGCGGGCCGGCGTGCTTTGCGACCTCGAGCGCCCCGCCGAGCGATCCCATGATCAGGTGCAAGACGCTCGCCGGCATCGGGTGGTGAGCGAGCAGCGGCTTCAGCTGGTCCTGGTAGCGGGTGTTGAGCAGGCTGCCGAACACCGCCACACCCATCGCACCCCCCGTCTGCAGGGCCGCGCTGTTGGTCGCCGAGCCCACGCCGGCGTCTTCGCGCGGCAGCGACCCCATGACCGCGTCCGTGCAGGGGGCAAAGGAGAGCCCGGCGCCGATGCCGAGGCAGAAGAATGCCGGGAGGGCGTCGCCGTAGCCGCCAGCGACCGTCACGCGCGAGAGCGCGAAGAGCCCGCCGGCGATCAGCGCGATCCCGGCGGCGACGACCGGCTTGGTCCCAATGCGCTGCACCGCGAACATTGATCCGGGCGCGACGACCAAGATCACCGCCGCGATCGGAGAGATTCGCATCCCGGCCTGCAGCGCGCTGTAGCCGAGGGCGAACTGCAGGTACTGCGTGAGCACGAACAGTCCGCCCATCAAGGAGAAGATGACAAAGGCGAGGCCGGCCATCGCCACCGAGAAGCGCCGGGAGGCGAAGAAGGCCACCCGGAGCATGGGTGACGAGCTGCGTTGCTCAAAGCGGGCAAAGATCCCCAGCACCACGACGGCACCGAGGAGCCCACCGAGGACGACCGGGTCGTCCCAGCCGCGCGTCGGCGCCTCGATGATCCCCCACAGCAACGCCCCCACTCCGATGATGGAGAGCGCAGCGCCGAGCGGATCAGAGCGCCGCGCGTTGCCGTTCGCGGAGTTCGGGACGATGAGCAGGGTCGCCACGACGGCGAGCGCCGCAATCGGGACGTTGATCAAAAAGACCGACCCCCACCAGTAGTGGGCGAGCAGCCAACCGCCGATCACCGGACCGACGGCGACGCCGAGCCCTGTCGTTCCCGACCACAGCCCGATCGCTCGGGCGCGCGCGGCGGGCTCGGGGAAGACATTGGTCAGGATCGACAGCGTCGAGGGCATGATGGCCGCCGCGCCCACGCCCATCACGACGCGCGCCGCGATGAGGCGATCCGGCGAGCCAGCAAAGGCACTGATCGCCGATCCGGCGCCAAAGACGGTGAGTCCGCAAAGGTACGTCCACTTGCGTCCCACGCGATCACCGATACTGCCGATGACGAGCAACAAGCCGGCGAAGACCACTGCGTAGGCATCGATCACCCACTGCAGCTGTCCCGAGGTCGCGTTCAGCTCCCTCACGATGTCGGGGATCGCCACGTTCAACACCGTGTTGTCAAGGCTGACGATAAGCAGGCTCAGGCACAGCACCGCCAAGATGACGCCACGATCGCGCACCTTGGGCGCAGGAAGAGCCGCCAGGCTGCCCACCGCCGCAGCCTCGCGCCGTGACCGGTGCCATGTGTAGGGACCAAAGTCCCCCTTGGCCGGTGCCAGGGGCCGTTCAGTCGATCGCAACCCCGAGACGCCGCCCGATGAGCGCGAGGCGCTCGTCGGGCTGCACGACGGCGATACGGACGTGGTCGGCGGCGTGCTCCGCGTAGAAGTCGCCCGGGCTGACGAGCGTGCCGGCGTACTCAGCGAGCGCGCGGGTAAAACCCCATGCCGGCGCCTCTCCCGGCTCGTCGTGCCACGGCGCCCCGGTCATTGCGCGCTCCGCGACCCGGGGCGCGGCGCTCCCGTCGAGCCGTACCCAGAGGTAGAAGCCGCCGGCGGGGAGCTCGGCGTCGATCCCGAGCCCGACGAGCACGGCGCGCAGCTTCTCGAGCCGCGCACGGTAGCGCTCACGCTGGGCAATGACGTGCTCGTCGTCCTCGAGGGCCACGGCGCCCGCCAGCTGGATCGGGCCGGGAACCATGAAGCCCGCATGCCGGCGCAACTCGGAGAGGTAATGAACGAGCTCGGGGTCGCCGACGTAGAAGCCGCAGCGCAGTCCGGCGGCATTCGAGCGCTTCGAGATCGAATGGAGCGCGAGCACCGACTCGCTGCCCTGCGAGAGGATCGTCGCCGGCGGGCCCTGCCAGGTGAACTCGGCGTAGCACTCGTCCGACAGGACGGGGACCTCGCGGGCACGCCCCCAGCTCGCCGCCGCGGCGAGGTCGTCGAGCGCCCCGGTCGGGTTCGAGGGGCTATTCACCCACAAGCACAGCGCACGCTCGGCATCCTCCTCGCTCACGGTCTCGAGGGCGAGGCGGCCTTGGTGCACTGGGACCGCGACGGGCCGCGCGCCGGCGAGCAACGCCCCCATCGCGTAGGTCGGGTAGGCGACCTCTGGATACAGCACGACATCGCGCTCGGGGCGGCGCAGCCGCAGCCAGTGGGGCAGCCCGGCGACGAACTCTTTCGTCCCGATGCAAAAGGCCAGCTGCTCGGGCTCGAGGGCGACCCCGAAGCGGCGCTCCACCCACCCGAGCGCGGCGGCACGAAGGCGGGTCGAGCCGACGCCGGACGGATAGCCACGCTCAGCACCTGAGCCGCCGAGCGCAGCGATCACCGCATCTGGCGGCGGATCACACGGGGTGCCGACCGACAGGTCGACCATCCCCCCCTCATGCTTGGAGGCCAGCGTGGCGAGCGGGTGCAGCCGGTCAAAGGGATAGGTCGGCGGCCGGAACGGCGTCGCGGTCATCAGGCGGGGTCCTCGTGATCGTCGGGATGAGAGAGAGCTTCGTCGCCGTTCGAGTCAGCACGGTCGGGCTCGCCAAAGGCGGCGAAGCGTTGGCGGGCGGCCTCGTCGAGGCGCACGCGCACGGCCAGCCCGCTTCCGGTGTCGCGCTGGTCGAGCACCTCACCCGCCCGGTGGAGCGCGGCGAGCACGTCCCCGCGCTCATAGGGGATCTGCAGCTCCAGCGTCCGATCATGGATCCGCAGGTGCTCGGCGATCGCCGCGAGCAGGCGATCGGTGCCCTCGCCGGTGCGACCCGAGCAGGTGACCGAGCCAGGTGTGGCGGCGCTCAGCCGCTTGGCGGCGTCGGGATCGAGGTCGGCCTTGTTGAAGCAGTACAGCTCGGGTACGTCTTCGGCACCGATCTCGGCGAGCACGCGATGCACTGCGTCGACCGCCCCTTTCGGGTCGCGGGCCGAGCCGTCGACGACGTGCACCAGCAGATCGGCGTCGGCCACGACCTCGAGGGTCGAGTGGAACGCCTCGACGAGCTGGTGGGGCAGCTTGCGCACGAAGCCGACCGTGTCCGAGCACAGCACGACTTCACCGCCGGGCAGCTCGAGGCGGCGGGTGCGCGGGTCGACCGTCGCGAATAGGCGGTTCTCAACAAGCACGTCGGCATCGGTAAGTGCGTTGAGCAGCGTGGACTTGCCGGCGTTCGTGTAGCCGACCAGCGAGACGCTGCGCAGCGACCCGCGCCGTCGCGAGCGGCGCTGGGTATGCCGGGTCGCCTCGAGCGCCCGCAACTCGCCTTCGAGCTTGGCGATGCGGCGCATGATCCGCCGCCGGTCGACCTCGAGCTGGGTCTCGCCCGGACCCCTCGTGCCGATACCGCCGGCCTGCTGGGAGAGCGAGAGGCCGCGGCCGCGAAGGCGCGGCAGCCGGTAGCGCAACAAGGCGAGCTCGACCTGGGCGCGGCCCTCCTCGGTACGGGCGTTCTGGGCGAAGATGTCGAGGATCACCGCCGTCCGGTCGATTGCCGTGCGGCCGAGGATCTGCTCGAGGTTGCGCTGCTGGGCGGGGGTGAGCTCCTCATCGAAGACGACGGTGTCGGCGTCGACCTCCTCACAGAGCCGGTGCAGCTCTTCAGCCTTGCCGCGTCCGAGGTAGGTGGCGGGATCGGGCGCGTCCCGGGCCTGGATCACCCGCGCCGCCTCGTCAGCGCCGGCGGTGTCGACGAGCAGCGAGAGCTCGTCCAGGCTCGCTTCGACCTCGTCAAGGCCACGCGGCCAGCTCACCACGCCGACGAGCACGATCCGTTCCCGGAAGCTGCGCTCGATCAGGCTCACGGAGCGACCTCGATGCGCGCCACCCGCCGCGCCGGGCCCCGCAGGCTGGCACTGGGATGCTCGAGAGGTCCGCTCAGGCGGACGGTCAGGCTCCCGCCCGGGTTCTCGACACTGACCTCATCGCCGAGCCGCCCGAGCGCCCGGCCGGCTGCTGCGGCGGCACAGCTGCCCGAGCCGCAGGCCAAGGTAAGCCCGGCACCGCGCTCGTAGACCGAGAGCCGGCAGTGCGTCGCATCGAGCACGTCGACCACCTCGACGTTCACCCCGCCAGGGCGCGACGCCTCGAGCGCGGGACCGCGCTCGGTGAGGTCGACCGGGACCGGGGCGCCCTCGTCGAGCAGCACGAGGTGCGGATTGCCCACGTCGACGAACAGCGCTCGCCTGCCTGTGACCGGCGAGTCCGCCAACGCCTGCACCGCCAGCTCGCCCATGCCCACCTCGATCTCGCCTCGACCGCCCTCGTCGCTCGCGTGCACGACGGCCTCGACGCGCCCCACCGCGGTGTGGACGGCCAGCCGCGCGGTGCCGGGGGGGACGAGGCCAGCATGGAGCGCCGCGAGCACGCAGCAGCGCAACCCGTTCCCGCTCGTCTCCGCCGCGCTGCCATCTGCGTTGAGCAGCTCCATGGCGAGCTCGTTACCCGTCACGCTGACGCGCAAGAGTCCGTCGGCTCCCACCCCCCGGCGCCGGTCGCACAACGAGCGCGCCAGATCGGCGTCGAAGCGGCCGGAACGCCCCGGGTCGATCACGCACAAGAAGTCGTTGCCGAGCGCCTCGTACTTGGCAAGCGTGAGCCCCACCGCACCATCCTCCCACCAGTCGTGCAGGCCGGGACTCAACCCGGGCGCCCTCGCCACGTGCCCTCCTGGTCGCTCGACACGCTGCGGCCAACGAGCGCGGCCGCAGCGCGCAGCAGATCGGGATCGGTGGCATCCAGCCACTGCACGCGAGGGTCGCGCCGGAACCAGGACTCCTGCCGGCGCGCGAAGGCCCGTGTCCGGCGCAAGATCTCCTCGCGCGCCGCCTCGAGCGAGCAGCGCCCGGCAAGGTGGTCGAGCAGCTGGCGGTAACCGAGTGCCTGGACGGCGGTGCGCGAGAGCACGCCCGGGCGCGCCGCAAGTGCCGCCGCCTCCTCGAGCCAGCCGGCCGCGAACTGCGCATCGAGGCGCTCCGCAATGCGCCGATCGAGCTCGGCGCGCTCGATCCGCAGTCCGATGAGGACGAAGGCCGTCTCGCCGTAGCGCTCGAGCCCGGGCCCGCTCGCCGAGAAGGGTCGCCCGCTTCCGAGCGTCACCTCGAGAGCGCGCACGACGCGCCGCGCGTTGCGCGGCTCGATCCGCGCCGCCGCGACGGGGTCGAGCTGCGCCAGGCGACCGTGGAGCGCCTCGCTCCCGCCGGCTGCCTCCACCTCGGCCCACAGCTCGGCGGCGACCGCCGGGTAGCGCCCCGGCAGGGCCAGGTCGTCGAGGACGGCGCGGTGGTACAGGCCGGTCCCGCCGACGAGGAGGGGCCGGTGCTGCCGGCGCGCGATCTCCGCCAGCGCCGCGCGCGCCGACCGCTGAAAGCGGGCAACGGAGAACTCCTCCTCGGGTTCGGCGAGGTCGAGCAGGTGCCAGCGCGCGGCGGCGCGCTCGCGCGGGGTCGGCTTGGCGGTACCGACATCGAGGTGGCGATAGACGGCCATCGCGTCGACCGAGACGAGCTCGAGGTCGCCGAGACGCCCGGCAAGGCCGAGGGCGAGAGCCGTCTTGCCCGTGGCGGTGGCGCCGACGATCGCCGCGCTGCTCACGGGCGCACGCTCATGGGCCGGAGCGGCTGACCTGGTCTTCGGCCCCACACTCGCCCGCGGAGGAGCTGACGGCCCTGCCGGTGGCGATCGGCCGAGGCCGATCCAGCACCAGCGGGAGTGGACCGCTTCACCCCTTCTCCAGCACGCGCCGACTGTCGGCACGCCACCGGGCGGGACTTACGTCTAAACCGCACCGTGCTCGGCAACCACAGGTTGCCTTACGTGGGTCGCTTCGCCTGCGGCTGGCATCGACTTTCAACCACAGACCCGCCCCGGCCCGACTCGAGCCTATCCATGCGACGCTGGGGGCTCCGCCGGGGCCGGCCCCGTGCCGGTCTCGACGCCCGAGCGCGCAAAACGCTCGGTGAGCGCCTCGTGGGTGGCGTCGTCGGTCACCGCTCCCTCGGCGATCAGCAGCACGGGGATCCCGTCGCGGATCGGGTAGCGCCGCCTCAGGCGGGGGTTGTAGAGGAGGGCATCCTCCTCGAAATACCACAGCGACCCCTTGTCCTCGGGGCATACCAACAACTCGATGAGCAGCGAGTCGAGCGCCACCCTCAGGCCTCCGCCGTCTCGCCGCCGAGCTCGCGCACAAGCCCGAGCGTCTCTTGCACCCGCTCAGCGCAGGCGGGGGCGTCGGACGCCTCCACGTTCAAGCGCAGCAGCGGCTCGGTGTTGGAGGGGCGCAGGTTGAACCACCACCCGCCGAAATCCGCCGTGAGCCCGTCGAAGTAGTCCACGGTCGCGCCCCGGCTGGCGACGAGCTCACCGACCGCCGCGACGACGGCCTTCGGATCGGCGACCTCGGTGTTGATCTCGCCGGAGTCCGCGTAGCGCTCATAGGGCTTGCGCAGCTCTGAGAGGCTGGCACGCGAGCGCGACAGCACCTCCAAGACGACGATGGCGGCGATGATGCCCGAGTCCGCCCGGAAGTTGTCCTTGAAGTAGTAGTGACCCGAGTGCTCGCCGCCAAAGACGGCACCGGTCTCGGCCATCACGCCCTTGATGAAGGAGTGCCCGACGCGGGTGCGCACGGGTATGCCGCCGTTCTCGCGCACGATCTCGGGGACCGAGTGCGAGCAGATGCAGTTATGAAGGATCGTCGCACCCGGGTGCTTGTCGAGCATCGCCTTGGCGACGATCGCCGTGGTCGTCGAACCCGACAGCGGCTGTGCCTTCTCGTCGACGAGGAAGACCCGGTCCGCGTCGCCGTCGAAGGCGAGGCCGACGTCGGCCCCCGTCTCGAGCACCCGGGCCTGCAAGGCGGCGAGATTCTCGATCTGGATGGGATCGGCGGGGTGGTTGGGGAAGGTGCCGTCGAGCTCGCCGAAAAGGACCTCGAGGTGGAAGGGGAGGCCGGCGAAGACCTTCGGGCAGACCAGACCGCCCATGCCATTGGCGGTGTCGGCGACGATGCGCAACGGCGCCAGCGCGTCGAGCTCCACGAAGCCGTGCACGTGCTCGGCGAACGCGCTGAGCAGGTCACGCGTCTCGACCCCCAGTCCTTCGCCTGGCCGGTCCGGCGCGTCGGCGTAGGCCTCCTCGGCGATCGCTCGGATCTCGGACAGCCCCGACTCCTCGCCAACCGGCGCAGCGCCAGCGAGGCACAGCTTGATGCCGTTGTAGCGCGCCGGGTTGTGCGAGGCGGTCAGCATCGCCCCGGGCCGGTCGAGGTGGCCGGCGGCGAAGTAGAGCAGGTCGGTCGAGCACAGGCCGATGTCGGTCACCGAAAGGCCCGTCGAGGCGGCCCCGGCCATCAGCGCTCGGGCGAGCTCGGGACCCGACTCGCGCATGTCGCGCCCCGCGACGATGCCTTTGGTGGCCGCGTCGCGTGCTTGCACGAACCGCCCAAAGCCGACGCCCACCGCCCACGCAACCTTGGCGTCGAGCTGGTCGGGCACGATTCCACGGACGTCGTAGGCCTTGAAGATGGAGGACCAGGCAGGTGTCGACATGGTGCGCGCAGCCTAGTGACGCCGGGGCGCTACCGCCTCAGCGGGCGAGCGCGAGCGCGATCACGGTCACCGCGTTGAAGCTCAGGTGGGCGACCATCCCCGCGCCGAGCCGTCCGGTGCGCCGGGCCAAGAGCGCGAGGAGCGCGCCAAAGCCGGCGAGGCCGAGGAATTGCAGTGGCTCGAAGTGCGCGAGGCCGAAGACGAGCGCGCTGAGCAGAATCGCGACCGCGGGGCCGAGCCGCTCTCCGAGCACCCCAAGGCGCCCGACGAGCGCCCGCAACAACAAGCCGCGGAAGAAGCACTCCTCGACGAAGGGAGCGCCGACACACAAGAACAGGCCGAGCACGGCGAGGCTCACGCCCTGCGTGGTGCTTGTGAGCTGGTGGGCAGGCCCGCCAAGGCGCTGATACAGGTGAGGCACGAAGGGAAGGAGCGGCGCCTCGAACACCGGGACCAGCAGGTACTGGGAGGCGACGCCCACGACCAGGCCGAGTGGGATGTCGGGCCAGGGCGAGATGGCGATGCCGTAGTCGGCCCGCACCGTCCGCCAGCGCTCGGACAGTCTGCCGGGTGCCTCGCCACGACGGCGGTGCCAGATGAGGCTCGCGAGCACCACCGCCCCGAAAAAGCCGGTCCAGACGCCGGCGAGGTTGGCGAGATCGGCGCCGAAGGTCTTCAGGTGGTTTGGGTGGCCGCTCGCCGCCCCGAAGGCGGCGAGCGCGATCGAGGCCAGGACCTCAGCGGCCGCGAAGCCAATCAGCGCCTCGACCAGGCCAAAGGGATTGCCGCCGCGCGCCGTTGAGCTGCCCGGTCGCGCCGCGCGCTCAGGAAGACCGGGCGGCGGGGTCGTCATCTGCGCCACATTCTCATGCAACTCCCAGCCCGTGAGACCGACCGGGGCTCGCCGGCGCCTAGCATGGCTGATGTGAGTCGACAGCCACAGGATCCACGCGCCGGCGGACCCGGTCGACCGGTGCCCGGCGGGATGGGCTCCGGCAATGACTCGATGTGGCGTTGGGGCCTTGCCGCCCTCGCCGTCATCGTCGTCCTCTTGATCTTCGGTTCCTCCCTTGTGAACCGCAGCACTGCGAAGTCCATCGCCTATACGACCTTGCAACACGACCTGAAAGCGCACCAGGTCCAAAACGCCCAGATCGACAACACGACCGGGACGATCACCGGCACGCTCAAGAACGGAACGTCCTACACCGTGACCGGCCCTCTGCCGGCCACCCAGGACGAGATCAACGCCATCCAGTCCTCGAGTGCCAAGCTCAGCTTCGCCACGCCGAGCTCGAGCATCCTTCCCAGCCTGCTCACCTGGATCCTGCCACTCGTCGCGTTCATCGTCGTGCTCGTCTGGCTTCAGCGCCGCGCGCAAGGCCAGATGTCGGGGATCATGTCGATCGGTCGCTCGCGGGCCAAGGTCTTCTCGACCGACCGCCCGCGCACCACCTTCAATGACGTCGCCGGCTACCGCGGCGTCAAAGAGGAGATCAGCGAGGTCGTCGACTTCCTCAAGAGCCCCGGCCGCTTCCGCGACATCGGCGCCCGCATCCCCAAGGGCGTCCTACTCGTCGGCCCGCCCGGCACGGGCAAGACGCTGCTCGCCCGGGCCGTCGCCGGCGAGGCTGGCGTCCCCTTCTTGTCGGTGAGCGGCTCGGACTTCATGGAGATGTTCGTCGGTGTCGGGGCATCGCGCGTGCGGGACCTGTTCCAGACGGCCCGCAAGCAGGCTCCGGCCATTATCTTCGTCGACGAGATCGACTCCATCGGCCGTAAGCGCGGCGCAGGGCTCGGCGGCGGCCACGACGAGCGCGAGCAGACGCTCAACCAGATGCTTTCGGAGATGGACGGCTTCGATCCCTCCGAGGGCGTCGTGATGATGGCGGCCACCAACCGGCCCGACATCTTGGACCCCGCCTTGTTGCGCCCGGGCCGCTTCGACCGCCAGATCATGGTGCCGCTCCCAGACCTCGAAGAGCGCCTGCCGATCCTCCAGGTGCACTGCCGAGACAAGCGCATCGGCCCTGACGTCGACCTCAGCATGGTGGCACGCGGCACGCCCGGCATGAGCGGAGCGGACCTCGCCAACCTGGTCAACGAGGCGGCGCTGCACGCGGTACGGCGCGGCGTCCATCTGATCGAGATGAAGGACTTCGATGCCGCGCGCGACCGGGTGCTGATGGGCCAGCGGCGGGAGAGCCTCGTGCTCTCCGACGCCGAGAAGGAGCGCATCGCCTACCACGAGTCAGGCCACGCGCTGCTCTCCTACGTGTTGCCCAACGCCGACCCGCTGCTCAAGCTGAGCATCATCCCAACCGGCATGGCGCTCGGCGTCACCCAGCAGCTCCCCTTGGAAGAGCGCCACATCTACAAAAAGGAGTACATCGAAGACTCCTTGGCGGTCCGCATGGGCGGCCGCGTCGCCGAGCTGTTGGTCTACGGCGACCTGTCGACGGGGGCCAGCGACGACCTGCAGCGCAACACCGAGCTCGCCCGCAAGATGGTCCGCGAGTGGGGGATGTCCTCCCGTGTCGGGCCGATGGCCTGGGGGAGCCAGGGCATGGTCTTCCTCGGCGAGGATCTCATGCACTCGCGCGACTACTCCGAGGACATGAGCCGGGTCGTCGATGAGGAGGTGGCGACGATCCTTCGCGAGCAGGAGGATCGAGCGCGTCGGGTGCTCGAGGAGCATCTCGAAGGCCTGAAGGCCGTCGCCCGCGCCGTCCTCGAGAAGGAAACGCTGGACGGCGCCGAGGTGGCCCGGCTCATCGATGCCGCGTATGGCCGTCCGGTACATGAGGACCAGGCGGTCCCCCATTTTGCCGGGAGCATCTTCGGCAGCGGCCCAGTGATGCCCGCCAGCCAGCAACCCCCCGGCACGGCGGCACCGCCGACCTCGCGGAACTGACAGGGCGCCCGGCATAAGCCGGGCGCCTTTTTTTCTCCCCGCCCACCGTCCAAATGCCACGCTCACCGTGTTCCATTCCACGGGGGGGGCGAGACCCGGGT
>JAJZKA010000187.1 GCA_021809805.1 Actinomycetes bacterium | reverse complement strand
GGCGGCGGTGGCGGTGGCGGTGGCGGTGGCGGTGGCGGTGGCGGTGGCGGTGGCGGTGGCGGTGGCGCAGTCACTCCCCCGGTCGTGCCGCCGGTCACAATCACGCCACCATCTTCCGCTTCGACGACGCGCACGCAACCGTTGCCAGGCCCGTCCACGACCGCTCCGATCAAATCTGTAAGCCCGGCCAAACGGACGGTCTCGAAGAGCGCGTCGGACGCCATGCGGCTCTCCTTCGTCGCCCCTCCTGCAGGGCGCGTCGGCCAGAAGCTCACCATCCGGGTGAAGTTCCGTACCCCAGCGGGCCACGCGGGTGGCACGGTGACCTTCACCGTGGATGGCGTAAGTGTGCCCGGATGCAGGCACATCGCGCTCCGCTCGGCCGACACGGCCGCCTGTCAGCTCACCGGCTACAAGGCCCCGGGCACCTACGTGGTGAGCGCTCATTACTCCGGAAGCCAGAAGTACGCGGCGAAGGTGGTGACTGCAGAGGAGCACGTGGTGCCTCCTTGGCACAAGGTTTGGATCCTCTCGCCGAGCGGTTCAGTGCGGACCCGGGGCGGAAGATCCGCCGGGTCGACGTCCATCCGGAAAACGGGTGCTCTCCCTGGCGCGGCGGTCGCCGTCGCCGCCACCCCCAATGACGCTGGCTACTGGGTCCTCGAGGCCAACGGCACCGTCAAGACGATCGGCAATGCGCGCCATGAACGGCAGCGGGGACACCGCTCCAAGGGGCCCTTCGTCGCCATCGCCTCGGGCATCAATAGCCGCGGGTATTTCCTGCTCTCAGCCAGCGGGGTGATCGAAAGCTTCGGGGATGCCCCAGCGCTACCCAGCGCGAGGTCGCGAGCGCGCGCCGTGAGCTTCGCAATCACCCCGGACGGGCACGGCGCGCTGATCCTCTTCCGCGACGGCGCGATCGCCGCGATCGGCGACGCGAAGGCTCTCAGCGATCCAGCGGCTCGCCACGCGCGGGGCCCCTTCGTCGGGATCATCGAAGACCCCAGCGGCGGCGGCTACCTCGTGCTCAGCTCACGAGGTGCCGTCTTGGCCTTCGGCAATGCGCGTCGCCTCGGCAGTGGTCCCACCAAAGCAGCTCCCTACCGAGCGATCGCCGCTACCGGCGACGGGCGCGGCTACTTCCTCCTCGGTCGCGATGCCGTAGTCGGCTTCGGCGACGCGCGGGGCCTGTTCGGGCGCTCCGGAACACTGCGTGTCGCCGGCGGGGGCGTCGCCATCGCCGGCACCTGATCGCTGGGCGGGCAGCGCGGCACGCGGATAACGACCCCCGGCCTCAGCGGCGCTGCCCGCCCAGTTCTATCCTGCCCGGAAAGGACGGTGCGCTCCACCATGCACCTCAGAGGGAGGCCGACGTGACAAAATGCCGGCATCCGCCACAGGAGGAGCCGTGCCCGAGATCCCGGCTGACGTGAGCCCTGACAAGCCCTCCCCCTCGATTGAGAACGACATTGTGGTCATTACCGGCGCGAGCGCCGGCATCGGGGCAGCCGCTGCGATCGCGCTCGCGCACCGGGGCGCCCGCCTGGCGATCGTCGGACGCTCGCCCACCAAGACCGCCGAGATCGCAAAGCGGACGGGCGGCCGCGCCTTCGTCGCGGACTTCGCGCGTCTCGGCGAGGTCCGCCGCCTCGGCGAGGAACTGCTCGACTCCTACCCCCGCATCGACATCCTGGCGAACAACGCCGGCTTGCTCGCGCGGCGCCGTGAGCTCACCGAGGACGGACATGAGCTGACATTCCAGGTGAACCATCTTGCGCCGTTCTTGCTGACGAACCTGCTGATCGAGCACCTCGGGCCGGGCTCACGCGTCATCACGACGTCGAGCAGGGCCCAGCACATTGGCCGCATCGACCGGCTCGACCTCGAGTCGACGCGCCGCTACTTCGGCCTCCAGGTTTACGGCACGACCAAGCTCGAGAACGTGCTGTTCTCGAACGAGCTCGCGCGGCGCATGGCGCCGCGGGGGATCTCCTCGGTCGCCTTTCATCCCGGCACGGTGCGCAGTGAGTTCGGCCGCCGCGGTGGGCTCATGGTGGAGCTCTTCTATAAGAGCCCGCTGCGCCACGTATTCATGATCTCGCCCGAAGAGGGCGCCGACACCTTGGTCTGGCTCGCCACCGCCCCCGAGGGCGAGGGGTGGTCCTCTGGCGGCTACTACGCGAAGCGCCAGCCCGCGCCGACGGCTCGCCAGGCGCACGATTCGGCGCTCGCCAGCTGGTTATGGGCGCATTCGGCCGAGGTCGTCGGCCTGCAGTGACTCAGCGGGCTGAGACGTCGATCCCCTTCGGCAGGCGCTCGGCAGGCCAGTCCAACAGGCGGAGGGCGGACTCGAAGGCGTAGCGGTCGGTCATGCCCGAGACATAGCGAACGGCCGACTCGAGCGCATCGAGCTCGCCGAGTGTGTCCTGGACGAGATCGGGGTGCCGGGCGAGGTGCTCGACGAGCGCCGAGAGCACGTCGGCCACTGCCTTGCCCTGGGCGAGGGCCTCGGGGCGGAGGTAGATGCGCTCGTAGTTGAAAGATCGCAGGCACGCGAGCGCCGCGGCGGGCTCGGCCGCCATGGCGACCGTGCCGGACGCCTCGATCCCCTCGACGAGCGCGCCGATGAAGTACCCAAGCTGGCTCGAGCGCGTTGGCCCGGCGAGCTCGGTCACTTCTTCGGGCAGGGCGGACTCATCCACAATTCCGGCGCGCACGGCGTCTTCGAGGTCGTGCGCGCAGTAGGCGATGCGGTCGGCCCAGCTCACGACGGCCCCCTCTGGAGTGAGCGGCGCGGGCCGTGACCAAGAATGCGAGCGGATGCCGTCCAGGGTCTCCGCGCAGAGATTCAGCGGTGCCAGCACCACATCGGCGCCCCAGGGGGCGTGGTGGAATCCGCCGGCGAGCCGGGCGTCGAAGACGGGCTCGCTCGCATGGCCACCCGGGCCGTGTCCGCAGTCGTGGCCGAGCGCGATCGCGTCGGTCAAGGTCACGTTGAGGCGCGTGGCACGAGCGACGGCCGTGGCCACTTGGGCCACCTCGATGGCATGGGTCAGGCGCGTCCGCTGGTGGTCGGCCGGGAAGACGAAGACCTGCGTTTTGCCAGCGAGTCGTCGGAATGCTTTGGAGTGCACGATGCGGTCGCGGTCGCGCTCAAAGCACGTGCGCAGCGCGTCAGGTTCCTCGAGCCGCGCCCGGCGCCCAGCGCCGTGGGCACGGGTCGCCCCACGAGCGAGCTGGGCGTCCTCGACAGCCTCCCGTTCGGCCCGGCGGCGGGGTTCGACGGCACCGACCTCGAGCGCCGGAGCGTCGTGGGCGCACACAAGCGCTCCCCGGCTGCTCCCCGCCATCGTGGCGACCCAGGCTTGCGCGACGCGCGCGGGAACGTGCGGTCGCGCTGGCGTGAGCCCGGGGTCCGACATCGCCCTTGATGCTACGGCCGAGGTGCGCGAAGGCGCGGGGACCGCCCGGTCGCTCAGTGCGTGAACACGGCGACCTCGGCCCCGGCACCTCCCGCCAGGCCGTCGGGACGCGGGCGGGCGAGGCGGCAGTGCCCGATACGTTCGCCATCGCCCGCCTTGGCGCGATACAGAGCCGCATCGGCGGCCGCCAGCACCTCTTGGAACTCGCCGCGCAAACCTGCCGCCACCCCGGCGCTCAGGCCCAGCGCCATGTCGGACGCGAGATCGGCGAAGTCCTCTAAGTCGAAGCGGGTGAGCACCTCGCGGGCGCACGCCGCGGCCGCCTCGAAGTCCACGTCGGCGAGCAGAACGACGAACTCGTCACCGCCGAGGCGCACCGCGAGGTCCGCCGGTCCGATCACCGACTCGAGCACGCGGGCCGTGCGCACCAAGACGCCATCCCCGGCGAGGTGCCCATGGCGGTCGTTCACCACCTTGAAGGCGTCGAGGTCCGCCACGATCAGCGCCACGCGGGCCACGTCGAGGCGCGCCAGCTCGCCCAGGTGGTGCTCGAGGGCGCGACGGTTGCCGATCCCGGTGAGATCGTCGAGGCGGACGTGGCGGCGCAGCACGGCATGCTCTTGGTCGAGCCGCTCGGCCTGGATGCGAGACTGCATGGCTCCGAGCGAGGCGCGCCGGTCTGCCCAGTGCGCTTCCAGGTGCCAGCGGCCATAGCGGAGACCGGAATTTTGGCCGTCAGTGGCCTCGATCTCCGCCGCCAGGCTAAGGGCCAGGCTGTAGACGTGGGGCATCCCGGTCGCGTCGAGCGTGCCGAGGGCCGCCTCGGTGCTTGCCTGGGCCGGTCGGCCGGCGGCGAGGTCACTGAGCGCCCGTGCCAGCCACAGCGCGCCCTCAAGGCGCGGGGTGGCCGCTTCGCCGCCTGCGAGCCGCGCGAACTGCTCGTCGGTCCGCTCGGCGACGTCCTCACCGGCGATCGCGTCGACGACACAGCCGAGCGCTTCGAGCTCGGCCCGCCAGGAGGGGACCATCTGATAGGTGACCCGCGCCAGGTCGGACGCGGACCGCCAGCTGCGGCGGCACTCTGCGATCCCCTCGCGATCTCCCAGCTGACGGAGCACACTGGCCCAGGAGACCTGCGTCTCAGCGCGATTGAACAGGATCGGCGACAAGACAAAGTCATAGGCACCGGCCGGTTCACCGTCGCCGATCGCGAGCGCCGCCGCGTACTGCTCGTCCGCGAGCTCGAAGAGCCAGCGATTGCCGAAGGCGATACCGCACGCGGTGTGCGCGGTGATCTTTTGGAGTGCGCCGCCGCTCGCGTGCTCCAAGATCACCGTCGCCCGGGCAAGATCGGCCTCGCGCCCGATGACCCCGATGCGGTCGTAGCCACAAAAGCCGTGGTCCGAGCGCAGGGCGAGGCCGAGCGCGAGCATTACGTCGTCACCATGGTGGCGGCTGTCCTCGATCAGCGCCTCGACGGCCTCGAGCACGCCGGCGCTCCCTTGCAGCCAGGCCGCGATGGCCCGGCCAAAGAGCACGGCACGCGTCGCGTCATCCCAGCCGCGGCCAGCCGCAAGGTCGCCCAGGCGCCTGAGGGCGGCCATGGCCCCTGGTTCATTTGCTTGCAGATCATGGACGAGGACGAATGCCTGGTGAACCGCCGCGGGCTGGCCGGTCGGCTCCTCGGTGACAGAACCCAGCTCTTCCTGTTGGCCCATGTTCTCCCTAACGACCCAAACCGCGACCGAGGGTAGCCGGAGCGGGCCGAGACGGGGGCGCCTCAAGCGCCGGCGCAACGTCGCCCCGATCAGCGCACGGCTCCCGACAACATTGCCGGCGCTGTGCCGCGGCCTGGCCAACACGTCTGCCGACGCGGGCCCGACCCGTCGCACAAGCGCGCTCGGCCTTGAGCAGCGGCCACCCCCCAATCCAGGCCCACTGCGGCGCCTGATGCGCGCGACGGCGGCGCGCTCGGAGCCATGTTGGAGCGAGGCGAAGTGGTCAGCAGGAGGGGCCCCGCGAGCGAAGAGTCAGATGAGCTCGAGGACGCTGATCGAGTGCGGCGGGAAGCAGAACAACCCTTCCGGCGCGACGACGCACCCAAGGTCGACGATCCCCACCGCGTCGGGATCGCTCACCGTGTTTCGCGCGAGCACGTCGTCACCTTCCCCGCCGATGCGATGCACGTCTGCACGCACCTCCCCATTCGCGCCGATCCCCTCGCCACGAAGGCGCATCTCGATCTCGCGGTCG
Organism: Actinomycetes bacterium; assembly: GCA_021809805.1. Classification (GTDB taxonomy): domain Bacteria; phylum Actinomycetota; class Acidimicrobiia; order Acidimicrobiales; family Bog-793; genus JAKABX01. Next base: position 495 of record JAJZKA010000187.1, on the reverse strand, counting down.
CGATGGCGGTTGATTACCGCCACCTGCAGGCTGCCCCCGCGTTGGCGGCGCGTGGCAACGACGTCGAGGAAAGGGACGAACTCCGCGGGCGCCTGCCCCGCCTTGTGCTGTTCGAGCTCGGCCGCGCCCTCGCGCACGCGCATCAAGACGCCCGGCGCCTCGACGTCGATATCCAGCACCTCATCACCGAGGTGGTGCTGGTAGAGCTTCCAGACGTAGTAAGAGGCGGAGCGGATCACCTTCTCGCCGCGCACCTCGATCAACCCGTTGGCGTTGACGAGGTTGACCGTGTTCGCAATCCCAACCGGAACGGCTCGGCGCGCCGCGCGATGAAGGACGTGGAAGACCCCCGCGTAGAACAGCGCGTCAGCAAGCGTGCGCGAGCTCCACCGGTTGACCCGCAGGGGCCACGTCTCGCCCCGCGCGCCGTCGAACACCCGCGCGCCACCTTCGGGTTCAGGCGCCTGCTCAGGCCACGAGCGTGGCTCGAGATGC
>JAJZKA010000024.1 GCA_021809805.1 Actinomycetes bacterium | reverse complement strand
GATGAGGGGCCCGCCGAGTGCTGGCGTGGCCCAGCTTCACCGTCAGGCCTGGTCCATACGGGGGTAGACGACCTCTTCGAGCAGGAGGTAGATCGTCGCCGCGCATGGGATCGCGACGAGCGCGCCCACGAGGCCGAGCAGCGTGCCGCCGATCAAGGTGGCGATGATCGTGAGCCCGGGGGAGATCCGCACGGTGTGGCCCATCACCCTCGGGGTCAGCAGGTAGTCCTCGAAAAAGCGGTAGGCAATGTAGAAACACGCGGTGCCGAGGGCAATCGGCAGCCCGCGCACAAGCGCGACGAGGGAGACCACGACGCCCGCCACGGTCGAGCCGATGACGGGGATCAGGTCGAGCAGGGCCACGAACAGCGCCAGCAAGAAGGGGTAGGGAACGCCGAAGGCTGCCAGCCAGATATAGGTGCCAATACCCGAGACGATGGAAGTCAAGACATTGCCGAGGACGAAGCCACCGACCCGGCTGAACGTCTCCTCGGTGAGTGCTGCAGCACGCTCGCGCCGCGAGGCGGGAACGAGGTTGAGTGCCATCCGCTTGACGCGGGGCAGCGCCACGAGGAAGTAGATCGTAAGGACGATCCCGCTGATGATTGCCGTTGTCGCCGACGCCAGGGCCCGCCCCGCCCCGAGCGCGCCACCTTCGAGCGACGACTTCACTTTCGAAGCGTTCTTGCCCTCGATGTAGCTGGCGAGGTGCAGGCGACGGACGAGGTGCCCGAGCCAGCCCTGGCCAGTCGCGACCTCGTGGCGATAGCGGGGAAGCCGGGCGGTAAGCGCGCTGACCTCGTGGGCGATGGGGGGGACTGCGGAGGCGACGAAGCCACCGATGACCGCCAAGAACGCAATGATGATCAACACGACGGCGAGGCCCCGACCGAGCCCGCGTCGCACGAGCCAGTCGACCGCCGGTTCGAGGCCGACCGCGAGGAAGAGGGCGACCCCGATGACGAGCAGCACCCCGGAGATGTCGGCGACGGCACGGTACACGACGTAGGCGAGCGCGACGCCGAGGAAGCCCCAAAAGCCCACGTAGAACGGGCTGTGACGGCTGAAGGGCCGGCCGAGCGGGCCATAGGCCTCCTCGAAGTCGGCGGCCTTGGGGATGACGAGCCCGCGTTTGGTCTCCGTGACGGGCACGCCGGCGACCTCGGCTGGCGCCTCGGCCTCGGGCGTGTCGCCCGGCTCCTCGCCGGGCGTGTCTGGGCGCAAGATCACCGGCGGTGCACCCCCATTACCCTGACCGCCTCCTTGCCCAGCGTGCCGGGCTCGCCCAATGGTGCCCGGCCGCTACCCCACATCTGTCATGGTGAACCGGTCGCGCCTTCGTCAGTCGAGCACGGGGCGGCGGGCGCGTCCAGCACACCGGTCAACTCGAGCAGCGCGGGGCCGAAACGGCGCGGTCATCCGCACCCGCCTCGTCGGCGACCTCAATGCTGTCCCGCTCGTCGCTGGTGTCGGCGCCGAGATCGCCCTCGTCGAGCGGGGCCGTGACGACGGGCCGATGCAACCGGTGAGCGCAAGAAGCTCGGTGCGCTGACCATCGTGGTCTGAGCTCACCGGTTGCATCCGCCAGGCCTCGTGGTCCTGCGCTGTCTGGCCGCGACCGTGGGGCTTGCGCCAGAGGGCATCGTGCATCCGCTCCGTTCGATCTCCTCGGACCGCCGCGACGCTGCCGTGGGCCACCGCGGCCTCCACCTCGATACCCGCCGATACCCGCCCGGTTGGCCCAGCTCGAGCAGGCTGCAGTCCAGGGGGTCTGCGACGCCGCCGGGGCGCTCTGGCGCCGGCTCGCGGTCAAGTCGGCACGGTGCTGTTGGTTTCGCGACCGCAAGATCATGGCGCCATCGGTCGCCGCGGCGCGCCGGCCGAGGTGCTGGGGAGCATCACGCGGCGCGGCGCCGCGGGACGGGTCACCTTGCTGGCGGTCCTTGTCCTGCCAGACGGCTTCGGGGTGCTCTCAACTGGGCGTGGAACGACGTCACCGGGGGTCTCGGGCGAGCCGCGTGATCTTGAAGGAGGACCGCGACGGCCGGCCAGAGGGAACGGCGTAGCCTCACGGGTGAGATGGATCACGACGATGCCGCGGCCGATGCAATTGGCGGGCAGAATGCCGACCGGCCGACCGAGGATCCCGTCGCCGCCGAGGCGCGAGCGCTCCTGGCAGAGATCGAGGCCGAACTCGGCGCCGTCAGCGCCGCGCTCGACCGCCTGGAAGCGGGCAGCTATGGCACCTGTGAGATCTGCGGTGCGCCGATCGCCGATGGGGTCCTCGCTACCGATCCGAGCGCGAGTCGCTGCCCGTCACACCCCTGAGGTGACCGGCCGTTCCTGGCGCGGACGCGCTCGGGCCCCGGCGATGCCGGGGCCCGTGGCGCGAAGGCGTGCGGAAGGATCAGCCCTTTTTGGTCTCCCAGAAGATCTTGTCGATCTCCGCGATGTTCCCGAGCAGCTTTTCGGCAACGGTCACGTCAGTCGTCTGCTTGGACTGGCCGGCGAGCTTGGTCGTCTTCCAGAACAGGTCGTGCAGGTTGGGGTACTTCTCGAGGTGCTCGGGCTTGAAGTAGTCCGTCCACAGCACCCACAGGTGGTGCTTGACCAAGTCGGCGCGCTGCTCTTTGATCGTGATCGCTCGCGTCTGGTACGCCGGGTCGTCCGACGCGTTGTAGCGCTCCATGATCGCCTTGACCGACTCCGCCTCAATCCGAGCCTGGGCGGGGTCATAGACACCACAGGGCAGGTCGCAGTGAGCATGAACGGCCGCCGGCGGCCGGAGCTGGTCGAGCATCGCAAATAGGCGTGAGGTGAACATTTCACAGTCCCTTCGATCGCTTTTGCCGAACCGCCGCCGACAGGGAGCGGATGCGGTCAGCGCGCGCAGCCGCCCGCAGGGCGGGTGCGCTCAGCCTAACGAGCGCCCCCGGGCCTACCCACCGCAGCCCTCCGACTCGTGGGCGACTGCGCGCACGGCGGCGAGCGCCCTCGCCGGGCTTGGGGCCCTGGCGATCGGGCGCCTCCGCCGGGTCGAGGTGCACGGCCCGAGCATGTTGCCCGTGCTGGCGGCCGGCGATCGGCTGCTCGTCGTGGTGACGCGGCGGGTCCGTGCCGGCGACGTGGTGGTGGTCCGAGATCCGGCCGAGCCGGGGCGCCTTGTGGTCAAGCGTGTGCATCGGGTGGCCGCCGGTGCCATCGAGGTGCGCGGTGACAACGCCGCGGCGAGCCGGGACAGCCGCGACTACGGGCCGGTCCCGCGCCGGCTCGTCGTCGGCCGGGCGTGCTGGCGCTACCACCCGCAAGGCCGCACGGGACGTATCGCGAGAGGGCTCGTCGGGGAGGCCACAACGCCGCAGTGACCGCACGAGCCGGTCGGTACGCTGCAGGTGATGCGCAGGATCGCCATGCTCTCCCTGCACACCTCCCCACTTGCCCAGCCCGGTGCGGGTGACGGCGGTGGCATGAACGTCTACGTGCGCGAGCTCACCTCGGCGCTCGCCCGCTCGGGCGTGCGCTGCGACGTCTTTACCCGTGCCGACGCCCCAGGGTTGCCCCGCGAGGTCCGTATCGAGCCCAACCTCGTCGTGCACCACGTGAGCGCCGGGCCCGAAGCGCCGCTCGACAAAGCGCGTCTCGTCGAACTGGTCCCAACCATCACCGAGGAGATCGCGGCGATCCTCGCCCGCCAGCGCGATGGCGCGGCGCCCGTGGAGGTCGTGCACGCCAACTATTGGCTGTCCGGCCTTGTCGGCCACGCCTTGAAGCACCGGCTCGGCGTGCCCCTCGTTTCGACCTTCCACACCCTTGAGCGGGTGAAAGCAGAGGCGAGCCCCGAGGACGCCGAACGCGAACGACCCGACCAGCGGGCGCGTGCCGAGGCCGACGTGATCGGCTGTTCGGACGCCGTCCTCGCCTCCTGCTCGGTCGAGGCGGCCCAGCTCGTCGTGCACTACGGGGCAGCGCGCGAGCGGGTCGTCACGGTGGCCCCAGGGGTCGATCGCGCGTTCTTCTCGCCAGGTGACCAGCGCCAGGCCCGACGGGCGGTGGGCATCGACCCCGATGGCCCGCTGGTGCTGTTCGTCGGGCGGATCCAGCCGCTCAAGGGTCTGCAGGTGGCAATACGCGCCTTCGCCCAGCTCTCCCGTCTCGGCGTGCAGGGCGCCCGCCTGGCGATCGTCGGTGGGCCGAGCGGCCCGGACGGCGAACGCGAGCACCGCCGGCTCGTCGCCTTGGCGGCCCGGTTGGGGATCAGTGCCTCGACACAGTTCGTCGCGCCCCAGCGCCACGAGTTGCTCTCGAGCTGGTATCGCGCCGCCAGCTGTTGCATCGTGCCGAGCCGCTCGGAGTCCTTCGGCCTCGTCGCGCTGGAGGCCGCCGCGTGCGGAACCCCGGTGGTTGCCTCGGCGGTCGGCGGGTTGACGACGCTCGTCGAGGACGCCGTGACCGGCTACCTCGTCGAGCTCGACGACGAGGCCGCCTTTGCGCGCCGGCTCGCCGAGCTGTGCGCGGACCCGCTCGCCGCGGCCGCGATGGGTGCTGCTGCCGCCGAGGGCTCGCGGCGATATACCTGGCCCGTCGCCGCAAGCCAGCTTCTTGAGACGTACCAGTACCTCGCCTCTCGCTCGCCGGTGACCTGCGCGTCGGGGCATCGCCCGCCCAGGCCGCTGCTTGGCGAGCCCGCCGGTCCCCATTAGCGTCATGGCGTGGCCAAACTCGTAGTGCTCGGTGCTGGACGGATGGGAACGGCGCTGGCAGCTGGGTTGCAGCGCTCGGGCTGGGCGCGCGGCGGAGATCTCATCGTGGTCGACCCGCGGGAAGAGGCGCGCCTCCGCCTCGCCGAGCGCTACCCCGATCTCACGGTCACCGACCGAGCGCCGGCGGCCGAATCCCTGATCGTCGCCGTCAAGCCGAAGGACGCCGAGACTGCGTGCCAACAGGTGCCACGCCATGGCTACGAGCGCGTCATGTCCGTGGTTGCCGGCACGCCGCTCGCCACCTTGGAGCGGTGGTTCTGGCCTGGGTTGCCGGTGCTGCGGGCCATGCCGAATACCCCGGCGCTCGTCGGCGCCGGCGCGACCGCCATCGCCGGTGGTACCTACGCCAGCGAGCAGGACCTGGCGTGGGCGGAGGACGTGCTCTCGGCGATCGGTGTCGTCGTCCGCTTGAGCGAGGAGCTGCTCGACGTGGCGACGGGGCTGTCGGGCTCGGGGCCCGCCTACGTCTTCCTCGTCGCCGAGGCGCTCGTCGACGCGGGGGTCCACGGTGGGCTCGACCGCCAGGTCGCGGGCGTGCTGGCGGTTCAGACCCTGCTCGGTGCGGCTCGCATGTTGGCTGAGTCGGGCGAGTCTGCCGAGGCGCTCAGGGCGGCGGTCACCTCGCCGGGCGGCACGACGGCGGCAGGTCTGCGCGCCCTCGAGGACCGAGCCGTGCGTGCCGCCTTCATCGCGGCAGTCGATGCGGCGACGGCGCGTTCGCGAGCGATCGGACGTGCCGGCTTGAACAACGCGTAGCGGCCGGGCAGGACCAAGCGGCGCGATCAGCCGCACCCTTCCCTGGCGAGGCCGAGATGCGTAGGCTTCCCGGTGGCGGAGAGGGGTGATACCACTGACAATTCGCTACACGAAGGCGCAGTTCTTGACCGTCGCGGAGGTAGCGCGGCTGCTGCGTGTCTCGAACATGACGGTGTACCGCCTGATCACCGGTGGCGAGCTTCCCGCGGTGCGGGTTGGCCGCTCCTACCGGCTGCGCGAGGAGGACGTCGACCGCTACCTGGCAGGTCGCTTCACCGAGGCCGGCTGACCGGGCTACTGCCTCGCCGGCCGCTGCGGCGCGTCGGCCGGTCGCGCGCGCCTGCTCTGCCCTCGGCACTTGTGGGGCCCAGGGGTGTGCTCCTAGCGTCTCGGCATTCCGAGCGCTGAATCCCGCTCCCGCCACGTACCGCCGGCAACGGTGGCCCGCCTCCCCGTCTACCACCGGGCCCTGCTCACCTTGGCGCAGCGCGGCGAGAGGACCGTGTCGTCGGCCGAGCTCTCGGTGGTGACCGGCGTGACTGCCCCGACCGTGCGGCGCGACCTGTCCCATCTCGGCTCCTTCGGCACCCGGGGAACGGGCTATGCGGTCAGCCAGCTGCTCGCGCGGGTGGACCGGGCCCTCGGCATCGACCGGGAATGGCCAGTTGTCGTCGTCGGGATCGGGAGTCTCGGCCGGGCGCTCGCCCGCTCGGGAAACTTCTCGGCACGCGGCCTCAAGGTGGTTGCGTTGCTCGATATCGATCCCCAGGTCGTCGGAAGCGCCGTCGGCGGGGTGGCAGTTGAGCACGTGGATCGGCTCGAGGCGGTGGTGAAGCGGGAGGAGGCGGCGATCGCCGTGCTGGCGACTCCTCCCGGCGCGGCCCAGAGCCTGGCGGATCGGTTGGCGGCGGCCGGCGTCCGGGCAATCTTGAATCTCGCCCCGGTGGTGCTGCGACCTGCACTGGGCGTCCGGGTCGGTACCGTGGACCTCGCCGCCGAGCTGCAGGTGCTCGCCTTCTACGGGGCCCGCACCGAGGGGCCCGCCCGGACCGTGACTGGCGCCGGCAGGAGGCGGCGGCAAAGCTCATAATTCACGCCGGCGGGCCGATCGCGGCACGGGCCGCAATCGGGCGGAGCTGGCCGGTCGAGGAGGAACGCGTCGGTGTCAGTGGTCGTCGTCGGATGTCACGAGCGCGATGCGTCACTGGACCTGCTCGGGGAGCTGGCGATCAGCGACGACGCCCTGCCCAAGGCATTGCGCTCGCTTGGCGACAGCGCGGAGATCTCTGAGGCGGTCGTGCTGTCGACCTGCCTGCGCACCGAGGTCTATGCCGTCGTCGACCGCTTCCACGATGGCGTCGAGGACATCAGGCGCTTCTTCCAGGCGCGGCTCGGACCCCAGGGGGCCGAGCATGAGCTCGACGACCTGCTCACGGTGGCCTACGACGACGCTGCAGCGCGCCACCTGTTCGAGGTAGCGGCCGGGATCGACTCGGTCTTGCTCGGCGAGGGCGAGATCTTGCGCCAGGTCCGCCACGCCTACGAGCGGGCTGCTGGCGAGCGGGCTGCGGGGCCGGTGTTGAGCGGGCTCTTCCGTCACGCTCTCGAGGCCGGCAAGCGCGTGCGCAGCGACACGGCCATTGCTCGGGGGACGACGTCGATCGCGCACATCGCCGTAGCGCTCGCCGGTCAACGGCTCGCCGATCTCAGCCGGGCCAGGGTCCTGCTCGTCGGCGCCGGCGAGGCCGGGGCAGGGCTGGCAACCACGATCGCCTCGGCGGCCCCGGGTATCCGGTTCGCCGTCGCCAGCCGGGCGCGCCAGCGGGCCGATGCGCTTGCGGCGACCGTCGGGGGTCGCTCGATCTCCCTCGCCCAGCTCCCGAGCGAGCTCGAGCGGGCCGACCTGCTCGTCACGGCAACCTCGGCGCCCGGCCCGGTGGTCGGCCCGAACGAGATCGGCACCAGCCGGGCGGGGCGTCCCTTGCTCGTGATCGATGCCGGCGTTCCCCGCGACGTGGACCCGGCCGTCGCCGACATCGAAGGAGTCACCCTGCTCGACCTCGATGACCTCAACGCGTTCGCCGACCAAGAGATGGCCGGTCGGCGTGCCGAGGTGCCCCGGGCAGTGGCGATCGTCGAGGAAGAGCTCGAGCGCTACCGGGCGAACGTGTTGGACCGTTCGGTCGCCCCGCTCGTCGCCGCCCTGCGCGGACGTGCCGAGGCGCTGCGCGTCGCCGAACTCGAGCGCGTCTCCGGCCGGCTGTCCTCGCTCGACGTGGACCAGCGCGCGCTCGTCGACGAGGCGACGCGACGTGTCCTCGCCAAGCTGCTGCACGAGCCGACCGTCCAGCTCAAGGAGGCGGCTGGCTCGCCCCGCGGCGAGCGGCTTGCCGAGGCGCTGCGCGTGCTGTTCGCGCTCTAGCCCGCGTGGCGACCGCCCTGCGCCTGGCGACGCGCTCGAGTCCTCTCGCGCTCGTTCAGACACGCCTGGTCGCCGCCCTCCTCGAGGCTGTGGAGGGCGTGCCGGCACAGATCGTCCCGCTCGAGAGCCGGGGCGACCGCGACGTCTCGGTGCCGATCGAGGCCTTCGCTGAGCGCGGCGTCTTCGTCACCGAGATCGAACAGGCGGTCCTTGACGGCCGTGCCGATGCCGCCGTGCACTCGGCCAAGGACCTGCCCTCGGCCGCGCCGCCGCCCGGGCTTGTCCTCGCGGCGGTCCCCGAGCGAGCCGACCCCCGCGACGCGCTCGTCGGAGCGCGCCTCGACGATCTCGGCCCGGGCGCCCTTGTCGCCACCGGCTCGGTGCGCCGGCGCGCCCAGCTCGCCTCGTTCCGTCCCGATCTCGGCTTCACCGGGCTGCGGGGCAACATCGACACACGCCTATCGCGCGTTCCGGCCGGCGGAGCCGTCCTCGTTGCCTTCGCCGCGCTCCAGCGTCTCGGGCGCGCCGCCGAGGCCGCCGAGATCTTGCCGAGCTGGTTGATGCTGCCGCAGATCGGCCAGGGTGCGATCGCCGTGCGCTGTGGCGCGGGCGATTCGTCGACCGCGCAGCGACTGGCCCAGATCGACCACGCCCCGAGCCACCGCGCCCTGCTCGCCGAGCGGGCCTTCCTCGCCCGTCTCGGTGGCGGCTGCGACGCCCCGGTCGGTGCGCTGGCGCATGCCACGGCGACCGGCGTGGTGATCGAGGGGCTGATCGCCTCGCTCGACGGCCGCATCGTGTTGCGTCGACGCGCCGAGGGGCCTCTGCCGCAGGCCACCGGGACGCGCCTTGCCGACGAGCTCTTGGCGGGGGGTGCGGCAGTCCTTGTTGGCGAGCTTGCCGAAGGCCGTTGAGCGTCGCCCTCGTCGGTGCCGGCCCGGGCGACCCGGGCCTGCTCACACGTCGCGGTGCGGCGCTGCTCGCCGGTGCCGATGTGGTCGTCCACGACCGGCTCGTCGACGAGCGGGTGCTCGAGCTCGCGCCCGCTGGCGCGGAGCGGATCGACGTCGGAAAGCGCCGCGGCGACGACGCCGCGGCGGCCCAGCGGGCGATCAACGAGCTGCTCATCGCGCGGGGCCGTACCGACAAGCGGGTGGTGCGCCTGAAGGGCGGGGACCCCTACATCTTCGGGCGCGGCGCCGAGGAGGCGCTCGCTCTCGCCGAGGCAGGGGTCGATTATGAGGTGGTACCCGGGGTTTCGGCGGCGCTCGGCGTGCCGGCGCTCGCCGGCATCCCCCTCACGCTGCGCTCGGTCGTCTCCTCGCTGGCGGTGGTGACCGGCCACGAGCCCTCGAGTGGGGCCGCCGGTTGGGCGGGAATCGTCGCTTCCGGGGCCACGATCGTCGTCTTGATGGGCGCTGAGTCTCGTGCTGCGGTCGCCGCGGCGTTGATCGCGGCGGGAATGGCTCCGTCGACCCCGGCCGCGGCGGTGATGCGCGGTGCGACCCCCACCCAGCGCACCGTGCGCACGAACCTTGCCGGTCTCGGCGCCTGCGAGATCGAGAGCCCTGCGACCCTCGTCATCGGCGCAGTCGCCGCTATCGAGCTCGCCTCGCTCGAGGACCGCCCGCTCGCCGGACGGCGCGTCGTGGTGACCCGGGCCGGCGATCAGGCCGTCAGCCTGACCGAGGCGCTGTCGAGCTTTGGCGCGCAGGTGCTCGAGTGCCCGACGATTGCCATTGCGCCGCCGAGCGACGGCGGGGAGGCGCTCGCCACCGCCCTCGGGCGCCTCGCTGAGTTTGCCTGGATCGCCTTTACCTCGCAGAACGCGGTGTCGGCTGCGATGGAGCGCGTGCGCGACGCTCGGGCGCTCGCGGGCCCGAAGATCGCGGCGGTGGGGCCACGCACGGCTGACGCGCTCTCGCGGGCGGGCATCATCGCAGACCTCGTCGCCGAGGTCGCCCGCGGTGAGGAGCTGGCGAGCCAGTTCCCGCCGCCCGCCGGGCCGGGCGCCGTGCTCTTGCCGGTGGCGGCCGAGGCGAGCGCAACGCTCGAGGAACGCCTTGTGGCGGCCGGCTGGCGCGTCGAACGGGTGACCGCCTATCAGACGGTGCCGGCGCCGTTGTCACCCGAGCGAGTGGCGGCGGTGCGCGGAGCCGACGCGATCACCTTCGCCTCAGGTTCAGCGGCCCGTTACTTCCTCGAGCGCGCCGGTCTCGGCGCGCTCCCCAAGGTGGTGGCGAGCATCGGGCCGGTGACGAGCAAGGTGGTGCGAGCGTGCGGCGCCCACGTGGACGTCGAAGCGCAGCACGCTGATGCGATAAGCCTTGCCTCGGCGCTTGCCACCCATTTCGCGGCTCTACGCTGCGGGCATGCCTGAGGTCCCCTCCCGCCTGCCGATTCCGAGCCGTCGACCGCGACGCCTACGCCAGACCCCGGTGCTGCGCAGGATGGTCGCCGAGACCCATTTGCAGGCCGAAGACCTCGTCGCCCCGCTGTTTGTGCGCGAGGGAATCGACGAGCCTCAGTTGATCCATTCGCTGCCAGGTGTCGTCCAGCACAGTCTCGACAGCGTGGTGACTACCGCCAAGCGCCTCGTCGCGCTCGGCGTCCCCGCGATCGTGCTCTTCGGCGTGCCGGCGACCAAGGACGCGGCGGGCAGCGGTGCCTCTGATCCCGGCGGTATCGTCCAGGTGGCGCTGCGGGCACTGCGAGACGCGGTAGGAGACCGTCTTGTTCTCGTGCCCGACCTGTGCCTTGATGAGTACACCGACCACGGCCACTGCGGGCTCCTAGATCGGCGCGGGCGGGTCGATAACGACGCCACCTTGGAGCGCTATGCCGAGGTGGCGATCGCGCAGGCAGAGGCAGGTGCCGACCTCGTCGCGCCGAGCGGGATGATGGACGGCCAGGTGGCGGCGATCCGAGCAGCGCTCGACGGGGCCGGCCGCAGCGACGTCGGCATCCTCGCCTACGCCGCGAAGTACGCCTCGGCGCTCTACGGCCCGTTCCGGGACGCCGTCGGCGTCCAGATCGCCGGTGGTGGCGACCGGCGCGCCTACCAGCAGGACCCGGCAAACCGCCGCGAGGCCCTCGAGGAGGTTCGCCTCGACGTCGAAGAGGGCGCCGACATCGTGATGGTCAAACCGGCGACGCTGTATCTCGACGTCCTCGCTGACGTGCGCGCCGCCGTATCGGTGCCCGTCGCCGCCTACCACGTCTCGGGCGAGTACGCGATGCTGGCTGCCGCGGCCCGAGCCGGCTGGATCGACCGCCAGGCGGTCGCGCTCGAGACGCTGGTCTCGATCAAGCGGGCCGGGGCCGATCTCATCCTCACCTACCTCGCCGCCGAGATCGCCGAGCTGCTCGGTGCGGACCGATGAGCACCGACCGCACCCGACAGCGCAGCGCCGCATTGTTCGACCGAGCGCTCGGCGTCATCCCCGGCGGCGTGAACTCGCCGGTGCGGGCCTTCGCCGCGGTCGGCGGTGACCCCTTTTTCGTCGAGCGCGGCGAAGGCGCCTATCTCGTCGACGTCGACGGCAACCGTTACGTGGACTACGTGCAGTCCTGGGGTGCCTCGATCCTCGGTCATGCACACCCCGCAGTCGTCGAGGCGGTGCAGCAGGCGGCGGTGAAAGGGACCACCTTCGGGGCGCCGACCGAGGACGAGGTCCGCCTGGCTGGCGAGATCGAGGCCGCGGTGCCGGGCTGCGAACTGCTACGCCTCGTCTCATCAGGGACCGAGGCGCTGATGACGGCGGTGCGCGTGGCGCGCGGATTCACCGGCCGGGATCGAATCCTCATCTTTTCGGGCTGCTACCACGGCCACTCTGACGCGTTGTTGGCGGCGGGGGGGAGCGGGGTGGCGACCCTCGGACTGCCGGCTTCGGCCGGGGTGCCCGCGGGCGCGGTGGCCGATACCGTCGTCGCCCCTTACAACGTTGTCCCGCAGATCGACGACCGGATTGCTTGCGTGTTGGTCGAGCCGGCGGCGGCCAACATGGGCCTCGTGGCGCCCGCCGAGGGCTTCCTTGCTGGGTTGCGCGAGGCGTGCGACGCCGCCGGTGCCCTGTTGTGCTTCGACGAGGTGATCACCGGCTTCCGACTGCGGCGCGGCAGCGCCGCCGAGCTCGTGGGCGTGCGCCCGGATCTGTGGTGCTTCGGCAAGGTCGTCGGCGGCGGCCTGCCGTTGGCGGCGGTCGGCGGCCGACGGGACGTGATGGAGGTGCTCGCGCCCCTCGGTCCGGTTTACCAGGCGGGCACCTTGTCGGGGAACCCGCTCGCCACGGCGGCGGGCCTGGCGGTGCTCGCCGAGCTGAGCGACCAGGACTACGAAGAGCTGGCGGGGCGCGTCGCCCGCCTCGCCGCCGGGCTCGCCGGCGCGTTCGCGGACGCCGGGTTGGCCGCTGAGGTCCCGCGGCTGCGGAGCCTGCTGTCGGTGTTCTTCTCGTCCGCGCCGGTCCGCGACTACGAGGGCGCGCGCGCGGCGGCCGATACTGGGGTCTACCCGCGGTTCTTCAACGCCATGTTGGAGCGGGGGATCGCGCTGGCCCCGAGCCCCTATGAGGTGGCGTTCCCCTCGCTCGCGCACGGTGAGGAGGAGATCGAGCGGACCATCGAGGCCGCGACCGCTGCCGCGCGCGAGATCGCCGCGCCGTGAGGCCCGGGCCTACGCCGTGGCGCGGCGCATGAGCGCGGCGACGGCGCGGTAGGCGGCCTCGGCCGGACCGGTCTCGTCGGGGCGGAGCAGGTTCGACATGATCCGGAGCACCCACTCCATCAAGGTCCGCGAGTACATGCCGGTGCCGACCATCGCCCGCATCAGCTCGGGGCGCCCCATCAGCCGGACGAAGGCGCTCGCGACCTTGTAGTACAGGCCATAGCGCGCCTCGAGCTGGCGCTCGTAGTCCGCCAGCGCACCACTCGTTGGGGAGCTGAGCGCCGCGCCGACGACCTCGGCTGCCAGCCGACCGGTCTCGTAGCCATAGGCGATGCCTTCGCCGTTGAAGGGATTGATCGCACCGCTGGCATCGCCTGCAAGCAGGTAGTCCGGACCCACGCGGGGACCGACCGACAGGCCCATCGGCAGTTTGCCGCCGGTCGCCGGGCCGAGGGCGGTAGCCGGCGAGAGGCACCACGAGCTCGGGGCGTAGTCAACGAAGCTCGCCAGCAGCTTGGTGGTGTTCACCTCGCGGAAGCGCTCGGAGGTCGACAGCAGGCCGATGCCGACGTTCACCCGCCCGTCGCCGAGGGGAAAGATCCAACCGTACCCGGGAAGCACGTCGTTGCCCTTTCGGATGTCGAGGTGCGACTCGATCCAGGGCTCGTCGTGGCGGGGCGAGGCGAAGTAACCGCGGATCGCCATGCCCAGCGGCACTTCGCGGTCGCGGCCTGCTCCGAGTGCCCGACCGATCCGTGAGTTCGACCCGTCGGCGACGATGACGCAGCGCGCGCTCACAGCGACGGTATGGCCGTGCTCGAGGTCGCGCACGACGGCGCCCTCGGCGGGCGCCCCCGGCCCGCGCGATGCGCCGAGCGGCGAGACCGCTTCGGCCCCCTGCCAGAGCGTGGCGCCTGCTTTCTCGGCCCGCCCGGCGACCAGCGCGTCGAGATCCTTGCGCGTGACCACGTAGCCGTACCCCGGGTAACCAGGGTGGTGCGGCCAGTCAAGGAGCAGCTCCTTGCCGAAGGCGAGCGCCCGCAGGCCGTGAAAGCGGTGGTGGGTGGCGAGGTCGTCGGCGAGTCCCATCTGCTCGAGCTGCAGCACCGAGCGCGGCGTGAGCCCGTCCCCACAGGTCTTGACGCGGGGGAAGTGCTTCTTTTCGAGCACGACCACGTCCCAGCCGGCGTTCGCGAGCCAGTAGCTGGCGGCGGCACCGGCAGGCCCGGCCCCGATCACGAGCACGTCGCAGGACCGGTCCTCGGGCAGCGGCGGCCGCGTCGGCGCGGCGGAGGGCTCGGGCACGTGTCGACATTACTGGTCAGCTGATGGGAACCGCCGACGCCGACGGCGTCGGGCGCTCGATGTGCCCGCGGGCGCGGGGAGGTGGTAGAACCGCTGCCGAGCCATGGGCAGCCTGGATAGCTACCTCCCGATCTTTGTTCTCTTCGTGCTTGGCGTCGCGTTCGCGGCGCTCTCGCTCGTCGCGTCGCGTCTGCTCGCACCCAAGCGGCCGACCTACGCGAAGGAAGCGCCCTATGAGAGCGGCATCATCCCGACCCACGATCTACCCCAGCGCTTCCCCGTTCGCTTCTACCTCGTGGCGATGATCTTCGTGATCTTCGACATCGAGGTGATCTTCTTGTTCCCCTGGGCGGTCGTCTACGACCAGCTCGGCCGCTTCGGCCTCGTCGAGATCATCGTCTTCGCCGCTGCCGTGTTCTTCTCGTTCATCTACCTGATCGCCAATGGGGCGCTCGACTGGGGACCCACGAAGCGGGTTCGGCCGGTGCCGACGCCCACGTCGCGGACCTCGAGCTCCACCGTACGCCGGGTGAGCGGTTCCGACGACGAGGCGGCATAGGAGGTTCCGTCATGGCGTCGTGGAGCGGACTCGAATCGCTCAGCCACAACTTTCTCACGGGCAGGTTGGAAGACCTGGTCCGTTGGTCGCGCGAGCACTCGATGTGGCCGGCGACCTTCGGGCTCGCGTGCTGTGCGATCGAGATGATGGCGGCGGGTGCCGCGGAGTACGACCTCGCCCGCTTTGGCATGGAGGTGTTCCGGCCCTCGCCGCGCCAGTCGGATCTGATGATCGTCGCAGGCCGTGTCTCTCAAAAGATGGCTCCCGTGCTGCGTCAGGTCTACGACCAGATGATGGAACCAAAGTGGGTCATCTCGATGGGGGTGTGCGCCTCCTCCGGCGGGATGTTCAACAACTACGCGATCGTCCAGGGCGTCGATGAGGTCGTACCGGTCGACGTGTACTCGCCGGGTTGCCCGCCCAGCCCGCAGACGCTCATCCATTCGATCCTCACCTTGCACGAGAAGGTGCGCACGGGTGAGATCATGCGCCGTCGTGCCGGCGGGGGGGCCGGTGCCGGCATCGACCTCACCGAGCAAGCTCCCCAGGCGCCCGGCTGGGTGCAGCCGCTGCCGACTCCCGTGCGCGTCGGGACGCCCCGTTGAGCGGGGAGGTGGCTGGCGAGGGCACCGAGGTGCCCGAGGCGATCGCTCAGCTGATCGAAGTGGCTCCGGTGCTCGCTGACGTCGCCTACGACACCTCCCGGGGACAGGTGGTCTTCTTTCCGAGCCGCGAGGGGTACCTGCGCATCGCCGGGGCCCTCAAGGCGGCGAGCTTCGTGACGTGCGCGGACCTCACCGCCGTCGATTACCTGCGCCACCTCGATCGTGCACTGCCACCGGCGGTGAGCGCCGAGCGGTTCGAGGTTGTCTGTGGGCTGCTCAGCATCGAGCGGCGCCAGCGTGTGCGCCTACGGGTACAGGTCCCCGAGTCGGACCCGAGCTGTCCGACGCTCTTTTCCCTCTGGCCCGGCAGTGAGGCCATGGAGCGGGAGGCCTACGACATGTTCGGCATCCGCTTCATCGATCACCCCGACCTCACGCGCATCTTGATGCCGGAGGACTGGGAGGGTCACCCCCTTCGCAAGGACTACGGCGTGGGGCGCGTGCCGGTGCAGTTCAAAGACGCCCCAGGGCCACGATGAGCGCCGTTGTGCCCTGCGCGCCGGTGGCTTCCGTCCGCGCCTGCCCGGGGAGGTGGAGATGAGCGACGAGACCAGCGAGCAGCTCGAGCGCGCCGAGGGACTCGGCGCAGAGATCGGCGAGCCCGAGGAGTTTGGCGCCGAAGAGACGTTCGAGGGTGCTCAGGAAATGGCGACCGAGGCGGAGACCGACCCGGTCAGGCTCGCGATCGAGCAGGGCGGGGTACTCCGGCTCCCAGAGTCGAGCGACGTCGAGCTGAACGAAGTCAGTGACAGCTTCGGCGAGGGCGAGACGATGATCTTGAACCTCGGCCCGCAGCACCCCTCGACCCACGGCGTGCTGCGCCTCATGCTTGAGCTTCAAGGCGAGACGGTGCTGCGCACCAAACCGGTGATTGGCTACCTGCACACCGGCATGGAAAAGCAGGGCGAGGAGCTCACCTATGTCCAGGGCGCGACCAACGTCACCCGCATGGACTACCTCTCACCCCTCGGCAACGAGCTGATGTTCGCGCTGGCGGTCGAAGACCTCCTCGGCGTCGAGATCCCTCCCCGAGCGACGTGGATCCGCATGCTCATGGCCGAGATGAATCGCGTCGGCTCGCACGTCACCTGGGCGGCCACCAACGGCATGGACCTCGCCTCCACGACGATGATGATCTTCGGCTTTCGCGAGCGAGACCTCATCTTGAGCTGGAACGAGAAGGTCACCGGGCTGCGGATGAACACCAATTACATTCGTCCCGGTGGCGTCGCTGCCGACCTGCCCGACGGGTGGGAGGACGACGTGGCGGTCATCGTCGACACGGTCGAGGCGCGCCTTGACGACTACGACGAGCTGCTGACGGGCCAACCGATCTTCCGGGAGCGGACCGAGGGCGTCGGGGTGATTGGTCCCGAGCTCGCGCTTGCGCTCTCGGCGACCGGCCCGATCCTGCGCGCCGCGGGTGTCCCCTGGGACCTGCGCCGATCGATGCCCTATCTCGCCTATGACGAGGTCGAGTTCGATGTCATCGTCGGCACGGTTGGCGACACCTTCGACCGTTACGCCGTGCGGCTGAACGAGATCCGGGAATCGCTGCGCATCATCCGCCAGGTGCTCGAGAAGATGCCGTCGGGCGACTACCGGGTGCAGGACAAGAAGGTGACGCCCCCGCCGCGAGCCCGCATTGACGAGTCGATGGAGGCTCTGATCCACCACTTCAAGCTCTTCACTCGCGGCTTTGACGTGCCCGAGGGCGAGACCTACGTGGCGGTGGAGTCGCCACGTGGCGAGCTCGGCTGTTACCTCGTGTCCGATGGCCGGAACAAGCCCTACCGCATGCACGTGCGCGGCCCGAGCTTCGTGAACCTGCAGAGCGTCCCGCCGCTGTTGCGGGGTGGCCTGATCGCCGATGCGGTCGCCGTGCTCTCCTCGGTCGACCCGGTCCTCGGGGAGGTGGATCGCTGATGGCGGCGCTTACGCCGGACAATCTCGAGCGGGCACGCGCGATCGTCGCGCTGTACCCAAAGGCGCGTTCCGCGCTTATCCCGCTTTGCCACCTCGCGCAGTCCCAGGACGGTTGGCTCACGCCCGAGGCGATGGAGGACATCGCCGCGCTGGTCGGGGTGACGCCCGCTGAGGTGCGCGGGACGGCGAGTTTCTACGACATGCTCCACACCGAGCCCGTCGGCCGTCACGTGATCGCGGTGTGCACGAACATCGCCTGCATGCTGGGCGGTGCCTATGAGCTCCTTGAACATGCTGAAGAGCACCTCGGTGTTGCGGTGGGCCAGACGACGCCGGACGGGGAGTTCACGATCGAGGAGGCCGAGTGCCTCGCGGGCTGCGACACGGCCCCGTGCGTGCAGGTGAACCACCGCTTCTTCGGTCCGCTCGACGCGGCGAGCTTCGACGCGCTGTGCGCGCGCCTGCGCTCGGGTGAGCTCGCTGGCGAGGTGCCGCACCACGGCACGCTGTGCCGGGTCGAGCGCGCCGTCGGCCTGCTCGCCGCCAAGGGCGAGCGAGAGGGAGATCAGAGATGATCACCGACGCGCCGCGCATCATCACCTCGCGCATCGAGCACCCCGACTCCCACACCTTGGACCGCTACCTCGCGACCGGGGGATACGAGGGCTTACGAGCCGCACTCGCCCGGCCACCGGCCGAGATCCGCGAGGAAGTCGACAAGGCGAGCCTGCTCGGCCGCGGGGGTGCCGGTTTCCCGGCCGGGCGCAAGTGGTCGATGCTGCGTCCCGCAGAGATCACCTACCTCGTCATCAACGGGGACGAGAGCGAACCCGCGACCTTCAAGGACCACCTGCTGATCGAGCGGGACCCGCACCAGGTGATCGAGGGCACGATCATCGCTGCGTACGCCCTCGGCGTGGCGCAGGCATTCATCTTCTGTCGCGGCGAGTTCGCGCTCGGTCTCGAGCGCCTCACCCAGGCCGTCAACGACGCGTATGCGCATGGGGCACTCGGGCGCAACATCTTCGGATCGGACTGGTCGCTCGACCTCGTGATCCATCCCGGGGCCGGTGCGTACATCTGTGGGGAGGAAACGGCGCTCCTCGAGAGTCTCGAGGGCAAGCGCGGCTTCCCGCGGATCAAGCCGCCCTATTTTCCAGCCGCCATCGGCCTGTACGGGGCGCCGACCGTCGTCAACAACATCGAGACGATGTCGAACCTGCCCTGGATCGTCCGTAACGGCGGTGCGGCCTTCGCCGCCCTCGGCCAGGGGAGTTCGACCGGCACTCGACTGTTCGCGCTCTCCGGCCGTGTCGAGCGCCCGGGTTGGTACGAGCTCGAGATGTCCAAGACCACCTTCTCCGACTTGATCATGGATCCCTCCCTCGGCGGCGGGGTCAAAGACGGCCGTGCCCTCAAGGCCTTCATCCCCGGCGGTGTGTCGGCACCCTGGTTCGGCCCCGGGCATCTCTCGCTCGGCCTCGATCAGGACGCGGTGGCCAAGGAGAGCTCAATGCTCGGCTCGGGCTCGGTCGTCGTCATGGACGACACGACCTGTGTCGTGCGTGCCGCGTGGCGCATCACCCGCTTCTTCTACCGGGAGTCCTGTGGTCAGTGCACCCCTTGCCGTGAGGGCTCGGGCTGGCTCGAGAAGATCCTGCGGCGCATCGAGGAGGGAGCGGGCCGCGAGGCCGACCTCGACTTGTTGATGGACGCCTGCGACAACATCGCGCCAGGCGTCAGCTGGCCGCCGCAGCAGACGACGATCTGCGTGCTCGGCCCGTCGATTCCGTCCTCCATCGCCTCGGGGATCCGGATGTTCCGCGACGAGTTCCTGCTGCACGTGAAAGAGGGCGGCTGCCCGATGCGAGACGCACGATGACCGACACTGCCCGCGAGCAAGTCGCGCCTCAGACGATCCAGGTCACCGTCGACGGCAAGGCCGTAGCTGCCGCGCCCGGCGAGCTCGTGATCGAGGTCGCCGAGCGAGCAGGCGTCTATATCCCGCGTTTTTGCTACCACCCTCGGATGGAGCCGGTTGGGATGTGCCGGATGTGCCTCGTCGAGGTCTCCGGGCCGCGCGGCTTTAGCCTCCAGCCCGCCTGCTACCTCCGCGTGGCCGACGGCCAGGAGGTCCGCACCTCCTCCCCGAAGGCGACCAAGGCTCAAGAGGGGGTCCTCGAGTTCCTCCTCGTGAACCACCCGCTCGACTGCCCGGTCTGCGACAAGGGCGGGGAGTGCCCACTGCAGGACCAGGCGCTGAGCCACGGCCCGGGCGAGAGTCGATTCGTCGAGGAGAAGCGTCACTGGGAGAAGCCGATCGAGATCGGCCCACTCGTCCACCTCGATCGCGAGCGTTGCATCCAGTGTGCACGCTGTACGCGCTTTGCCGCCGAGGTGGCAGGCGAGGCGCTGATCGACTTCGCCTTCCGGGGCGCCCACATCGAGGTGGCGCCCTTCCCCGAGCGCCCCTTCAGCTCGTACTTCAGCGGCAACACCGTGCAGATCTGCCCGGTGGGCGCGCTCACCGCTGCGCCGTACCGCTTCCGCTCGCGGCCATGGGACCTTGAGCAGGTCGAGACGACGTGTACGACCTGCTCAGTCGGCTGCCGCGTCGCCGCGCAGTCCGCGGCGGGCCGGCTCGTCCGCTATCTCGGGATCGACTCCGAGCCGGTCAACCAGAGTTGGCTGTGCGACAAGGGCCGCTTTGGCTATGAAGCGGCCCACGCCACGAACCGCATCACCCGGCCGCTCGTCCGGCGTGCCGGCGAGCTCGTCGAGGTGCGCTGGGCCGAGGCGCTTCGCGAGGTGGCTGCCGGGGTGCGCCAGTCGGACCAGCGCTTTGGCCCAGGGGGGATCGCGGTCCTCGGGGGCGCCCGGCTCACCAACGAGGACGCCTACGCCTGGTCCAAGCTCGCGAAGTCGATCTTGCGCACCGACCACGTGGACGCCGAGCTCGGCGACGGCCTGCCCGCCGAGCTCGTGCTCGGCCTGCCGCGGGCGACGATCGACGACGCCGTGAACGCCAAGGCGGTGATCGTCCTCGCGCCTGACCTGCGCGAGGAGCTGCCGGTGCTCTATCTGCGCCTGCGCAACGCCGCGGCGACGGTGCCGGTCATCGAATGCTCTGCCGTGCCGACTGCCCTCAGCAAGGTCGCGCGGGTCCGTTGTGGCTACCTGCCTGGCGAGGCCCAGCGCCTCGCTGGAACACTCGTGGGCGATGGGCCGATCGAGGAGATCCCGGGCACCGATGCGGCCGAGATCGAACGGGCGCGCGCCGTGCTCTCGGCACTTGCGAGCGAGGGCACAGCCTCGGCTCGCGGTGACGGCGTCGTCATCGTCCTTGGACGGCCCTCGCTCGCCGAGGATGGCCGCTCCATCGCCGGTGCTGCGGCGCTCTTGCAGCGGGCACTTCCCGGCGCCCGTTTTCTGAGCGCGCTGCGCCGGGCGAACGTACACGGCGCCCTGGACATGGGCCTCGCTCCTGGTGTTCTGCCGGGTCGAGTTGGCCTCGAGGCGGGGCGGCAGTGGTTCGAGGCGGCGTGGGGCGAGCTGCCCTCTGACCGCGGCCGGGACGCGCGCGGCATCCTCGAGGCTGCCGGATCGGGCGAGCTGTCGATGCTCATCCTTCTGGGCGCGGATCCCATTGCCGACTTCCCTGACGCCGTGCTCGCTCGTCATGCGCTCGAGCAGGTCGACCTGCTCGTCGCCGTGGCAACCCACCGCGACGCGTCGAACGAGCTGGCCCATGTCGTGTTGCCCGTTGCCGGCGCCGACGAGCGTTTCGGCTCGACCACCAACCTCGAGGGCCGCGTCACGCGCCTTGCCCCGAAGGTGGTCCCGCCGGGGGTCGCCTGGCCGGCCTGGTCGGTGGCAAGCGAGCTTGCCCGGACGCTCGGCTCGGACCTCGGGTTCTCGAGCATCGAGACATTGAGCCGAGAGATCTCGAGGCTGGCGCCTGCGCACCGCGGCATTGATCTCGACAGCCTGTCGGCCCCCGAGCGCCGCGACGGGATCATGGCACCGCTCGCCGAGACACCGGTGACGCTGCTTGGCCGCCGCAGCGTTGCCCCGCCGCGACCGATCGATCCGATTGCAACGCCGGGCATCTTCTCAGTCGAAGAGCAGGGTGCGCCGCTCGGCACCGGCGCCGCGATCCCCGTCGGTGGCCACGGGTTGCGCTCGAGCTCGCCGAGCAGTGCCCGGCCGCCTCTCCTCGCGCTCGGCGGCCTCGAGGCGCTCGGGCTGGGCGGGGGTGCGCCGGGGCGCCTCGACGCCTACTCTTTCCGGCTCGTGCTGCGTCGCGCGCTCTATGACCACGGCACGCTGGTGCAAGCGAGCCCCTCCCTGGGGCGACTCGCGGGCGAGGCGGTCCTCACGGCCAACCCGCACGTGCTCGAGCAGCTCGGTGTGCGCCCCGGCGACCAGGTCCGCTGCAAGTCAGCACGCGCCGCGATCGAGGTGCCCATCGAGGCCGATGCGAGCCTCTCGCGCAGCGTCGTGGTGCTCACCGCCAACCTCAAGGACGGGGCGAATGCCTTGGTCGATACCGGCTCGCCCGTGACCGACGTGCGCCTGGAGACGCTGCAGTGATCCCGGCGAGTTTCGCCGCCGCGATCAGCGACCCCTTGTTCGCCAAGGGGTTCGGCCTGGCGGTGCTGATCACCATCCTCGTCAAGGTCGTCGTCGCCTTCGCCGTGCTCATGGTGTCGGTGATGCTGATGATCTGGTTCGAGCGCAAGGTCATCTCCGACATGCAGAACCGCATCGGGCCGAACCGGGCCGGGCCCTTCGGCCTGTTGCAGACGCTCGCGGACGGCACGAAGCTCTTCTTCAAAGAGGATCTGCTCCCCGAGCGGGCTGATCGCCTCGTGTTCCGGCTCGCACCGTATTTCTCGGTGGTCCCGGCCTTCTTGATCTTCACCGTCGTCCCCGTGGGCGGGGTCGTCACCATCGCCGGACACGTCGTCGAGCTGCAGGTCGCGGACCCGCCGATCGGCATCTTGGTGGTGCTCGCGCTCTCCTCGCTCGCCGTCTACGGCACGATGCTCGCGGGCTGGTCCTCGGGCTCGAAATACCCGCTGCTCGGCTCGGTGCGAGCGTCCGCGCAGATGATCTCCTACGAGGCGGTCCTCGGCCTCACCGTGGTCGTCGTGGTGCTCGAGGCGCACGGCCTATCGACTCGCGCGATTGTCGACTCGCAGGCCTCGGCGTTTTGGCATTGGAACGTCATCCGCCTCGGGGTCATCCCCTTCGTGCTCTTCTTCATCGCCTCGACGGCCGAGCTCAACCGTCCTCCCTTCGACCTGTCCGAAGGCGAGTCCGAGCTCGGCGGCGGCTATCACACCGAATACTCCTCGATCCGCTTCGCCCTCTTCTTCCTCGCCGAGTTCATGAACACCGTGACCATGTCGGCGGTGGTGGTCACCTTGTTCTTCGGCGGGCCCGATGGTCCCGGATTCCCCGTCGTGCGCTGGCTGTGGCCGATCCTGTGGTTCGCCGGCAAGACCGTCGTCTTCTGCTACATCCAGGTCTGGATCCGGGCCGCGCTGCCCCGACTCCGTTACGACCAGCTCATGGACCTCGGCTGGAAGCGGCTCATGCCGCTCGCGCTGGCGTGGCTGCTGATCGTCGCCGGCTTTGTCTGGTCGCTCGCCTGGGGCTTCGCGATCATCGGCGGCTGTATCGTCGGCGGGCTGCTGCTCGCCCAGTCCATGAAGGTCGCCCGCTTGCGCCGTGACGAGCTCTCGCTGGCTGGCGCGCGTGGCGATGGCGGCGACGTGGCCCCGGCGCTCGGGTCTGCCGAAAAGGTCGGAGGTTGACATGCCGGGCCTGAACTTCTTTGGCGGCTTCAAGCAGGCGATCAAGCAGGTCGCTGAGCCGCGGGTCACCACCGAGTACCCCAAGCAGAAGCGGCCGAAGCCGCCGCGGGTGCACGGCCGCCACGTCCTCAACCGCTACGAGGACGGGATGGAGAAGTGCATCGGCTGCGAGCTGTGTGCCGCAGTCTGTCCCGCGGACTGCATCTATGTCCGCGGCGCCGACAACCCCGAGGACGCACCCGTGTCGCCGGGGGAGCGCTACGGGTTCATCTACGAGATCAACTACCTGCGCTGTATCCACTGCGACATGTGCGTCGAGGCCTGCCCGACCGAGGCGATCACTGAGTCCAAGATGTTCGAGTTCTCCTTCACGAGCCGGGCCGATGCCATTTACACCAAGGCCGAACTGCTCGTCGATGACGAGGGCCGCCCGCGCCAGCTCCCCTGGGAGGACTGGCGCGAGGGCGAGGACCGCAACACCTCGGCGTGGATGCGCGCCACGTCCCCGGCTGGCTCGGCCGCCTACGAGGGTGAGGTCCAGTGGTCCGGTGAGCTCGGTTACGGCGTGCGTGCCCCCGAGGGCGGCCAGAGCGACAAACGCGACGACGAGGCCACCGGCAATGTCTTGCTGCGCGAGACCCTGGCCGCCAAGATTCCGTCTCGCTTCGGCGGAAAGGTCCGCTGATGCTCGCTGTCGCGACGTTGCCGGACGCCATCACCTTCGCGATCGCTGCGGTGATCGCTGTGGTCGGCGCGCTCGGCGTCGTTCTCTCGCGCAATCCGGTGCACGCCGCATTGATGCTCGTGATGACGCTATTTGGCGTTGCGGTGCTCTTTGTCGAGGAGAACGCTCAGTTCCTTGCCGCCGTGCAGGTCATCGTCTACACGGGCGCCATCATCGTGCTGTTCCTCTTCGTGATCATGTTGATCGGCGTCGACCGCGAAGAGCGCGTCTTCGCCGACGGGTTCAACGCTCGTCGGGTGCTCACGTTCTTCCTCGGCCTCGCCATGCTCGCCGAGGTGCTGCTGCTCGGCCACCAGCGCTGGGTGACCGGCGCGCACAGCGTGACCGGGACGCTGCACGGGGCCGCCGCCAACGTCTCGGACCTCGGCCATGCCATCTTTACGACCTACCTGTTGCCCTTCGAGGTCACCTCGGCGCTGCTCGTGGTGGCGGTGATCGGTGCCGTGGTGCTCGCCCGCCGGCACGCGATCGGCGGCGAGACTGCCGAGCGGCCAGCGCTCGCCGCCGGTGAGCCCGGCAGCGGCGCAGGGACGGACGACGCCAGTCCGCTATTCGAGGGAGCGCCGAGCGGATCGGGGGTGGACCAGTGAGCGTGAGCCCGACGTGGTATCTGGTGTTGGCAGCGGTCCTCTTCACGGTCGGGGCGGTGGGCCTGCTCGTGCGGCGCAACGTCCTCGTGATGTTCATGTGCATCGAGCTGATGCTGAATGCTGCCAACCTCACCTTTGTCACCTATTCGCGAGCACTGAACGATGTTGGCGGACAGTCGGCCGTCTTCTTCGTGCTGGTGGTGGCGGCCGCCGAGGTCGTGGTCGGCCTCGGCATCATCGTGTCCCTGTTCCGGCGCAAATTCGGGGCGACCGCAGACGACGCCCACATCTTGAAGGGTTGACGACCCCCCAGTGATCCACGCCGCCTTCCTGATCCCGCTCTTCCCGCTCGCCGGCTTCGCCGTGCTCGCGCCCTTCGGGCGCCGGCTCGGTAATCCGCTCGCGGGCTGGTTCGCCACCGCGATGGTGTTCTTCAGCTTCGTCGTGACCGCGTTGGTATTCGCCGGCCTCTTCCAGCACGCACCAGATGCTCGTCACTTCACCCAGCACTGGTTCACCTGGCTGAGCGTCGATCACCTGCGCGTCGATGCCGGGTTGTACGTCGACCCACTGTCGATGACGATGGCGGCCTTCATTACCGGCGTCAGCACGCTCATTCACCTCTACTCGATCGGCTACATGGAGCACGACAAGGACTTCTCGAAGTTCTTCGTCTACTTGAACCTGTTCGTCTTCTCGATGCTGATGCTCGTGCTCGGGGACAACTTCCTCTTGAGCTTCTTCGGCTGGGAGGGCGTGGGGGTCTGCTCCTATTTCCTCATCTCCTTCTGGTTCGAGCGTCCCTCTGCCGCAAGCGCCGGCAAGAAGGCGATGATCTACAACCGCATCGGCGACGCCGGCTTCCTCGCCGCGATCTTCTTGATCTTCGAGAAGACGGGGAGCGTGCAATACCGTGTCGTCTTTGCCCACCTCAGCCACCTCCCCACGGGCACCTTGGTGGCGATCGCGCTCTTGTTGTTCCTCGGCGCCGCGGGCAAATCCGCGCAGATCCCGCTCTATCCCTGGCTGGCAGATGCCATGGAGGGCCCGACGCCCGTCTCGGCACTGATCCACGCCGCCACGATGGTTACCGCCGGGGTGTACTTGATGTGCCGGATCAATCCGATCCTGCACCTCGCGCCGGACGCCGCCCACGTGATCGCCTGGGTCGGTGCCTGCACGGCCCTGCTCGGTGCCAGCATCGGCTGTGCGCAGAACGACATAAAGAAGGTTCTCGCCTACTCGACGATCTCCCAGCTCGGCTACATGTTCCTCGCTGTTGGGTCGGGTGCATACGTCGCGGCGATCTTCTTGATGCTGACGCATGCCTTCTACAAGGCGCTCTTGTTCCTCTCGGCCGGGTCGGTCATCCACGCGATGGACGACGAGCAGGACATCAAGAAGATGGGAGCGCTCGCCAAGTTGATGCCGCTGACTGCGATCGCCTTTTTGATCGGCTGGCTCTCGATCGCCGGCATCCCGCCCTTCAGCGGCTTTTGGTCCAAGGGCGAGGTGCTCATGAACGCCTGGGCGGTGAGCCCTGCGCTGTGGGCGATCGGCGCCTTCACGGCGATGCTCACTGCGTACTACATGGGTCGTGAGTACTTCCTGGTCTTCTTGGGCCAGCGCCGCTGGGTCGAGGCGCATGCGAGCGGGGACGGGCACGCGCACGTGCTCGAGGTGTCGAACCACCACGGCGCCGATCCCGGGGCGAGCGGGGCGCGCTCGACCGAGGAGACCGGCAGCGAACCCGGGCACGGCAGCGCCGGGCTGCACCCCCACGACGCCCGCTGGGTCATGTCCGCACCGCTCGTCGTGCTGTCGATCTGCGCGGTCTTCGGCGGCTTTATCGACTTGCCCTTCCATCCCAACTTCGTGCTCCTCCAGCGCTGGCTCAACCCGGTCGTCGGGCACTCACTGCTGGTGACCCACTTCAGCGTCGCCCAGGAGTGGGCCTTTGGTATCGCCGACGCCGTGCTGGCGCTGATCGGTGCGACCATCGCCGCCTCGGCGTGGCGTCGCACCGCCGAGCATCCAGCGCTCGAGCCGCGCGTGTTGTCGATGGCCTGGTTCATCGACTGGAGCTTCGACCACCTGATCGCCCGACCCTCGAGCATGCTCGCCGCTTTCAGCTCGGCCGTGATCGATAACCGGGTCATCGACGGCGCAGTCAACGGCGTCGGGGCGCTCGCCCGTCTCGGCGGCCTCGGGCTGCGCAAAGTCCAGAACGGCTACGTGCGCACCTACGCGCTCGGCCTGCTTGCCGGGGCCGTCGTGCTCATCGCCTTCATCATCTACCGAGCGGGAGTCTGAGATGCCGCTCCACGCGCTCGCTGCGCTGGTCCTCGCCGTTCGCACCCAGACCGGACTGGCCGGCCCTGCGAACACGGCGCCCTTCCCCTTTCTCAACACCTTGATCCTGGTGCCAGCTGCGGCGGCACTCGTGATCCTGTTCGTCCCGAAGAAGCAGACGGCCCTGATCCGGACGATCGGACTCGTCGCCGCCATGGGCGTACTGGGTATCGCCGCGGCGGTCCTCGATCAGTTCAAGACGTCGACCGCCGGCTACCAGCTCGTCGAGACCCACCCGTTCGCGAGCGGCCTCGGCATTTCCTGGAACGTCGGGGTCGACGGGGTTTCGCTGTTCTTGGTGCTGATGGTTGCGGTGCTCTTCCCGATCGCCCTGGCGGGGGCGACCGAGAAAGAGAACACCAAGGCCTTCACGGTCTGGGTGCTGATCGCCGAGGTCGGCTGCATGGGCAGCTTCCTCTCCTTGGACCTCCTGCTCTTCTTCCTCTTCTTCGAGCTGACGTTGATCCCCGTCTACTTCTTGATGGTTGGCTGGGGCCGCGAGCGCCGCGGCCCGGCGGCGACCAAGTTCTTCCTCTACACCTTCGCCGGGTCGGCCTTCTTGCTCGTCGGCATCTTGTCGTTGGTCTTCATCCATGCCAGCCAGAGCGGGGTGACGACCTTCGACGTCATCCAGCTCGCCCACACCCACCTGTCGGGGACGGCGGACGTCGTCTTGTTCCTCGCCTTCACGGCCGCGTTCGCGGTCAAAGCGCCGATGTTCCCGTTCCATACCTGGTCGCCCGACGCATACGCCACCTCACCGGCCGGCGGCGTCGTGGTCCTGGCGGCAGTCATGGCCAAGCTCGGCACCTACGGCATCGTGCGCTTCGACTTGAGCCTGTTCCCTCACGCGGTCGTCGTCCTCGCGCCGCTCCTGCTGTCCCTCGGCGTCGCCGGCATCATCTACGGCGGGATCGTCGCCGCCGCCCAGCGCGACCTCGGGCGGCTGGTGGCCTATTCCTCGCTCGCCCACATGGGCTTCATCATCCTGGGGGCGTTCGCGCTGACCGGGGAGGCGCTGTCGGGTGCGGTGCTGCAGATGGTGAACCACGGGCTGTATACCGCGGCGCTGTTCTTGCTCATTGCGATGATCTACCGCCGCCGCGGCACCACCGACGTGCGCAACCTTGGCGGGCTGCAGCGCAAGGCGCCCATGATGGCGGCGGTCTTCACGCTGGTGATGCTCGCATCCATCGGAGTGCCAGGCCTGAATGGCTTCATCGGCGAATTCTTGATCCTCGCCGGCACCTTCCTCACGCACCGTTGGTGGGCGATCGTCGCACTCGTCGGCGTGGTGCTCGCCGCGGTCTACCTCCTGTGGGGCTACCAGCAGGTGTTCCACGGACCGTCCGCCGATGCGGCCGCTGACGAACGAAGCGGTACGCGCCTGTTTCGAGACCTCACCCTGGCCGAGGGTCTCGTCATGGCGCCCCTGGTCGTGCTGATCGTCTTCCTCGGCGTCTACCCCCAGCCGGTGCTCGCTCGCATCACACCGACCGTCGACCACATCATCAACCAGGTCGAAGCGGTTGCCCACCCGCACATCCCCGCACTCGGTCGCGCAAGCCTCAGTGCACACACCACGCCCGCGCCGACGCGCCAGCCCCACCACTTCACGCTGCACGCGGTGCTGGCGTCCCAGACCATCGTGGGTATCGGCGATCCCGGTGCCGGCACCGCCGCAGTCCAAGGGAGGATCCCGACCAAGGTGGCATCTCGATGATGGCTCGCACGCTGCTCGCCGCGAGCACCCTGTCGCTCCCGCACGTCAACTACACGGCGATCATGCCTGAGCTGATCGTGCTCGGCGGCTCCCTATTGCTCCTTGCCGTGTCCGCGGTGACGCCGCGACGCCTGCCGACGACCGTGTACGCGGCGATGACCTCTGGCATCGGCATTGCCGCGCTCGTCGCCTCGCTCGTGCTCTACCACGACGTGCGCCAAGGGGGTGCGTTCGTCGCGATCGCCCACTCCATCGACGTGGACGGCTTCTCGGTGCTCGTGATGACGCTCGCCTCCTGCGTGCTGATCCTCACGCCGATGCTGGCGGCCGGCTTTTTCGAACGCGAGCGCCTGGGCGGCTGTGAGTACTACGCCCTGGCCTGTATCTCGGTTGGCGGCGCCATGTTGATGGGCGCCGCAAACGACCTCGTGCTCATCTTCCTGGCCCTCGAGGTGCTCTCGATCCCGCTGTATGTGATGGCAGGCCTCGACTACCGCCGCGAGGGATCCGGCGAAGCGGCGCTCAAATACTTCCTACTCGGCGCGTTCTCCTCGGCGATCTTCGTCTACGGCATTGCCCTCGTCTACGGGGCAACCGGCTCGACCAACCTCGGCGAGATCGCCGCATTCCTGTCCCACAACGTGCTCGTGGCGAACGGCGTGCTCTACGGCGGGATGGCACTGCTGATCGTGGGTTTCAGCTTCAAGATCGCCGCCGTGCCATTCCACATGTGGACGCCCGACGTCTACCAGGGCTCGCCGACTCCCGCGGTGGGCTTCATGGCATCGATCGCCAAGGTGGGAGGCTTCGCCGCGTTCTTGCGGGTGTTCATCTCGAGCTTCCCGACGCTCTCACAGACCTGGAAGCCGGTGCTGTGGGTGATCGTCATCATCACCGTGCTCGTCGGGGCCATCGCCGCACTGGTCCAACGCAACGTGAAGCGGATGCTTGCCTACTCCTCGATCAACCACGCCGGCTTCATCCTGCTCGGTCTGCAGGCGGCGACCGCCAGGGGCGCAGCGGGGAGCCTGTACTACCTCTTTGCCTATAGCCTGCTCGTCCTTGGCAGCTTCGGCGTGGTCGCCGTCGTCGGCGGCCGCGGGGATTCCGGCCACTCGATCGAGCGCTATCGCGGGCTCGGCCGTCGCAGCCCGCTATTGGCCGGCGCCTTCGCCCTCTTGCTCCTCGCGCAGGCCGGTGCGCCCTTTACGACCGGCTTTTTCGCCAAGCTGTACGTGGTTGAGGCGGCGGTCGCGGCCCACAGCTACGCGCTGGCGATCGTGGCGATGGTTTCGGCGGCGATCGCTGCGTTCTTTTACCTGCGCGTCGTCTTCGTGATGTTCGGCGACGTGCAGCCGGTACCGGCACCGGCGGGTGACGCGGCGCTGGTCGCAGCGGGCGAACCCGCGCTCGTTGCGACGGCGGTGCCGCACGCCGGCCTCCTCGAGCCGGCGGCCGGAGCCAGTGGCGGCCTGCTCCTCGCCGAGGCGCCGGTGCTCGTCGAGCAAGATGCGGCCACGGTCGAACCGAGCACGGATGAAGAGGTTCGTGACGGCATCGTCTCGGCATGGACCTGGGCCGGCCTCATCCTCACGGTCGGAGCGACGGTGGTCTTCGGCATCTGGCCGCAGCCCCTCGTCGACTTCGCCCAACACGCGCACCTGCTCTTTTAGTCCAGATGCGCCCGGCAGGGTTCGGTCGGCGGTTCGCCCGTTTGACCATCACTGCGCCGCGTGCTGAGCGGCGGTTGCCGTCCTACGCCGATGGGCGCCGGTCGCGTCCCACCCGGCACGCCGGTGGCGGCACGCCGCGTTGCTCGGCCGGTGCCGCGGCGCCTGATCGCGACCGGCGCGGGGAGCGGCTTGGCCGAAGCGCCACGTGGGCGCGGCCGGCCGGTGCGGCCGCGTCAGCGCCGGCGGTGTGCCAGATGGGCGAGCTCGTCAGTCGCGGAAGTTGCCGTATTGCAACGGGATGCCGAGGTCCTCAACCTTCAGCGCGGCGATGACGGCCTGGAGCTCGTCGCGCTTCTTGCCCGTCACGCGGACCTGGTCGCCCTGGGCCTGAGAGGTCACGCCCTTCAGGCCGAGGTCGCGCACGATCTTGTTGATCTTCTTCGCGTGGTCGGCCGAGATGCCGGCCTGCAGGCTGGCAATCTGGCGGACCGTGCCCTTGGAGGCCTCCTCGACCTTGCCATAGGAGAGAGACTTCAGCGAGACCTGGCGGCGTACCAGTTTCTCCTCGAGCACCTGCACGAGCGCCCGAAGCCGGTCCTCGGTCGGGGCATGCAGCTCGATGCTTGTGTCCGCGAGCTCGACGCTCGCCCCGGTTCCCTTGAAGTCGAAGCGGGTGGTGACCTCCCGCGAGGCCTGGTCAACGGCGTTGCGGACCTCTTGGAAGTCGACCTCTGAGGTGACGTCAAAGCTCGGCATACATCGACGCTAGCGCCCTCGCGCGACCCCGGCTCGCCCGCCGGTGCACCCGTCGCAGGCCGGTCCCGGCGTGGATTAGGGTGTCCCCGCACGGGTCGGTACCCAAGTGGACAAAGGGAGCAGACTGTAAATCTGTCGGCACTGCCTTCGTAGGTTCGAATCCTACCCGGCCCACCACATCCTCGTACTCGAACTTCGAAACAGACCAGAGGAGATCGAACGGCTCCTCGTAGGGCTCCTCGATCGCGTGGCCGTCGCGCGCGTGAACCTGGTCGAAGCCGGCAGAGTCGAACAGCCTTCAGGTTCGCTCGCCAGCCCGGCCAGAGGCGCTGGCACCGCTGGTGGAGAACTGGAGAGCGCGGCTCGTGACGTCCCCTCAGCCGACGAGGCTCGCGTCGAGGATGGCCTGGCACGACTCGACGGCCCCTAGCCCGGCGCCGATGGCTCCTGTTCGCGCCGGAGCACGGTGACGTCGATGGCGTGGGCGGAGGAGGTCTCCAAGAGCTTGGGGAGCTCGGCCTCGGCAAGTTCGTGGCGGTGGCGAGCAGCCGCGGTGGTGGTGTCTTGGCGTTGGGAAGCGGCCTCGGCGGCTCTCGGATTGCGACCAATTCGGTTCGCGACGCGATGGAGAGACGACATCGCGTGCTGATCCGTGTTGCGGTACGTCGTACCTCGATGGTGGTATCTGCAAGCCGGCGTCGCTTAGACGAGGGTGGGGCGAGCGCCGTCGAGTACGCGCCGCCGCTCGAATTACGGGCGGTCGTGGC
>JAJZKA010000186.1 GCA_021809805.1 Actinomycetes bacterium | reverse complement strand
ACCGCCTGGCGCTGGGCAGCCTGCTCGGCCTGGCGCGCCGCAGCCTGCTCGGCAGCCTGCTCAGCCTGTTGGCGCGCTCTCTTGGTCGCTGCCGCCCGCGCGAGCGCTCGGGCTTGGGCTTGGGCTCGGGCCGCCGCGGCTGCAGCCGCACGCGCCCGGGCGGCCGCTGCTGCGGCCGCGGCGGCCTCTTGCTGTGCGATCATGGTCGCGATTTGCCCCTTGACCTGCGAGAGTGCTGAGCGCGCCGCGCTCGTTGCGTCCGCAGTGGCCGTGCGTTCGCGCGCGGCCGTGGCGACATCGCGCCGCGCCGCGAGCACGGCGCGCAGCTGGGCGTGCTGCTTCTCGCTCAGGTGCCGCTCGTCGTTGCGGTAGGCGGACTCGGCGCGCTCGAGACGGGTGCTGGCGATGCCGGCGTAGGCCGAGACGGTCCCCGCGTCGGTGATGTTGGACTGCAGGACCGCGTCGAACTGGGCAGCGGCCGCATAGGTGTCGACGTAGGCGGCGATCGCCGCGGCGCGCATCGACGCGGCGCCGGTCGCCACCTGGCGCTCGGCGGCGACGAGTTCGCGTTCGACCCGCGCGAGCACCTGGCGCGCCTGTCCGAGACGAACCTCGGCCTGGTCCAGCTGTTCACCGGCAGCCTGCTCGTTGCCGAGGTCGGTGGCAATCGCGCGGGCGAGCGCGGCAGCATGTGCCTTGGCCGAGTTGACCTGGCCGGGGGACGGGTTCGGCAGCGAGGTGGCACCGCTGAGCGGTGCAGTGGCAACGAGGCCCGTGGTGGCGGCGAGTATGGCCACCATTAGCCTCATTTTCAACATGACACAACTCTGGCCACTCCAGGCACTTCTGTCAAAGAATATTGCCCTGGCAGCGCCCGGTAGCTTCTCTGCGGCGCCATCCGCCCGCCAACGGGTGGCGGCGATGGGAAAG
The DNA here is from genome assembly GCA_021809805.1 of Actinomycetes bacterium. Classification (GTDB taxonomy): domain Bacteria; phylum Actinomycetota; class Acidimicrobiia; order Acidimicrobiales; family Bog-793; genus JAKABX01. Next base: position 5,428 of record JAJZKA010000186.1, on the reverse strand, counting down.
GAGAGGCTCCATGGGTGGTGGGCCGCGCGCGGAGACGCGGTACGGGACGATTGAAGGCATTGACCTCGGTGGCGTCCAAGCGTTCTTGGGGATCCGCTACGCAGTCTCGCCCGAGGCCAGGGAGCTGCGCCGATTCGGCCCCCCGGTGGCCCCGCCGCCCTGGCGGGGCGTCCGGCCGGCAGACCGGGTCGGGCCGGTCGCGCCCCAAGTTTCTGGAGGGCTCGGCGGCTACCTGCCCGGAGAGCGCTTCGCACAGGACGAGGAGTGCCGCACGGTCAATATCTGGACGCCCGCCGCGGACGACGGGCGCCGTCCGGTGCTGGTGTTCCTCCACGGCGGCGCGTTCTTGAACGGGAGTGGGGCGTCCGCCCTATATGCCGGCGATCGCCTGGCCCGGGGCGGGGCGGTCGTCGTGACTTGCAACTACCGCCTCGGAGCGTTCGGGTTCCTGGCCCATCCCGCTCTCGCCCACCCGGCGGTCGAGGGCTGCGCGAACTTCGGACTCGCTGACCAGCTTGCCGCGCTCAGGTTTGTGCGTGAGCACGCAGCGGCCTTTGGGGGTGACCCCGAGCGCGTCACGATCTTCGGTGAATCCGCAGGCGCGATGAGCGTCGCCGCGCTCGTCGGCATGCAGGCGGCGCGCGGTCTGTTCCAGGGGGCCGTGATCCAAAGCGGGATGGCCTTCGCGCGCCCGCTCGTCCTGGCGGCGGCGTTCGCCGAGGAGCTGTCGGTCGCGCTCGGCCTGGGAGCGGTCGAGCGCGACGCGCTCGTTGCGGTTCCGACCGACGAGCTGCTTGCGGCACAAGCCTCGCTCACGGCCCGGGTCGACGAGGGCCTCGGCATGCCGCTCGGGCCGGCGATCGACGGCGGACTGCTTCGGGCGCACCCGGCCGACCTCATCGCCAACGGTGCGGGCAGCCCCGGCGTGCCCCTGCTGGCGGGCACGAACCGCGACGAGTTCACGCTGTTCTCCATCGCCTCGCCGCTTGCCCGTGACCTCGACGAGGCCCGGCTGCGCGACCTTGTCCAGCGCTACCTCGACAGCGCCGGGCTTGCCGACCCCATCGCTCCCGTTGCGCTGCTCGAGACGTACCGCACGGCGCGAGCCGCTCGCCAGCAGGCGACCGACCCGCGAGCACTGCTCAACGCGTTCGGCACCGACTGGATCTTCCGCGTCCCGCTTTTGCGTCTTCTCGACGCGCACGGCACCTTCGGAGCGTCGACCTACTGCTATCGCTTCGACTGGGGCTCGCCGCTCGCTGCAGGGGCGCTCGGCGCCTGTCACGGCATCGAGCTGCCCTTCGTCTTCGGTTCCGTCGAGCACGAGCTCGCAGCGGTCTTTACCGGCGGCGGCGAGAAGGCCGAAGCACTTTCCGCGGCAATGCGAGCGGCTTGGATCGCGTTCGCGGGGAGCGGAAATCCGTCCTGCGCCCAGTTGCCAACCTGGCCGACTTATGAGGCAACGGCGCGCAGGACGATGGTTCTCGGCTCGGATCCGCACATCGAAGAGGCGCCCGGCGAGCCCGAACGCCGCTTTTTCGCCGAGCACCTGGGTGCCTACGGCCACGAGGGCCCGATCGCCGGTGCGCGACCGCGTAGCCTCTCGTTCTTGGCGCCACTCGGCGAGGAGCGTGGTCCTGGTACCGATCCGCACGGTGAGCGAGAAAGGACCGGCTCGGGGACGTAGCCCAACGGCAGAGGCAGGGCGCTTAAAACGCCTCAAGTGAGGGTTCGATTCCCTCCGTCCCCACTGACGTGGATGATATCACGCTATCATTGGCTTATGGCTCAGCTCCTGGTCCGTCAGCTCGATGAGGACGTGAAGGAGGCGCTCCAACGTAGGGCTCGTGCCCATGGGCGCTCCACCGAAGAAGAGGTGCGAGAGATCCTGCGCGACGCCGTGCGGGCCGGACCCGCCGGACCGGTTCGGCTTGGGTCGACGATCGCGTCCCGGTTCCGCGGCGAGGGCGTTGAACACGACTTCGCGGAGTTGCGCGGACACCCGTCGCAGGGCGCGGATCTCTCGGAGCCGTGATCCTGCTCGACACCAACGTGCTCTCGGCGCTCATGCGATCCGAGCCGGAGGCCATCGTGGTCGACTGGCTCGACGCTCAGCCGTCGGAATCGATCTGGACGACGTCGGTCACCGTGTTCGAGATCCGAACGGGCTTAGAGCTCCTTCCGTCGTCGCGTCGACGTCGACATCTCGAAGCTGCCTTCGAACGGGTCCTCAACGAGGATCTCGACCAACGAGTCCTCGCCTTCGATGCCGCCGCCGCAGATGCTGCCGGTGCACTTGTTGCTCGAAGGCAGCGGGCCGGCAAGGCGGTCGAGATCCGGGACGCTCAGATAGCGGGGATTGCACTTGCACGGAAAGCGCCCGTCGCCACCCGCAACGTCCGCCACTTCACGGATCTCGGCGTGCGCCTCATCGACCCTTGGAGTTCCGCCGCCGGACCGAAGCGGTGACACTCAAAGCTCCCGGTTCGACGGCCCTCAGTACCTGGCTCAGCTGCTTCCGCAGTTCCGTCCGGTTCGAATAGCGACCACGCAACACCACGAGGCATTGTGTACGCAGGGGTGTACACCGTTGAGATGGATGCCGTACCGGTTCGTGAGCTGCGCAACGATCTGTCGCACGTCATTGATCGCGTCGCCGACCTGCGGCAGCACGTCGTGGTGACCCGCCGCGGCCGTCCAGCTGCGGTTCTGATCCCGGTGGATGAATACGACGCTCTCGAGGAGACGGCAGAGATCCTCTCTGATTCCGCCACTCTGCGCGCAATCGATCGGGGCCTTCGCGACATCGAACGTGGCGAAACCGTGTCGTTGGAACAGGTGCGTGAGGAACTTCGCCACCGACGCAATGGGTGACCGTTGGCCACCGTTGTTCTCTCCATGGCCGCCGGGGACTTGGAAGCCCAAGTCGAACGACTCTGCGAGTGCCTGTGAAGGGCGTCTCGGCGAGCCCGGTGGCGGCGATCTCGCCAACCGGGTGGTGGAAGATGCGGTCGTCGCGGTCGCGTTCGAGTCGCTATCTGAGGATCACCGTCAGGTGCTGCTCCATGCGATCTGGCTCGACGAGCCCGTAGCCCGGATCGCCGAGTCGATCGGCGTGCCGCCCGGGACGGTCAAGTCGCGGGTCCACGACGCGCTGAAGGCCCTGCGCCTCGCCCTCGAGGAGATGGGATACCTCTCATGACAGAACCCGACCGTTTCCGGACGCTGATCGGCGCCTACGTCACCGCCAGCCTCGATCCCGAGGAGCGGGCCGATCTCGAACAGCACTTGCGCGGTTGCGTGGGCTGCCGAGAGGAACTCGCGCTGCTTGCCCCGCTGCCGGCGATCTTGCGCCGACTTCCCCCTCCGACCGGGCATCATCCCTTCGACGCTGACATCCCCGAGGCGATGGGCGCACATCGACGCACCGAACACGCCCGCCTCGCTGCTGCCGCGGCGAGTGCAGTTCATCATCGTCGTCGCCGAGCCAGAGCAGCTCTCGCCGCCGCGGCAGCAGTGGCTTGTGCGGCTGCGGCCCTGGCGCTGCTGGTCCTGTCGGCACAGAGCGTGGCGCCGACGCGGGGGATGGCACTTCGGGGCGCGGCCGCCACCGGCACGGCACCGCTCGAGGCGAAGGCTTGGGGCACCCAGATCGTCCTCACGGCTGACCAGCTGCCCCGAGATGCGCTTTTGACCGCCGTCGCCTACGGGCGGGGGGTGAGTCCACGGTTGGCTCGTGGTCTTCTCCCCCCAACGGCCGGGCCATCGTTGAGCTGGCCACGAACCTGGGCCCCCGCTCGATCAAGCGACTGATCGTCTTTGGCTCCGGTACGAGCCGGGTGATCCTCCAATCTGCGACCGGGGCCGGCTGAGCGCGGTGAGACCATAGGCGTTCGAGCATCATCTGGGCCTGATCCCGCAGCTCAGCGGGTTGAATAGGAGATCGTCTTCCCCGCCCCACCCCCGGAAGCTCGACACGTCAATTTGAGATTCCTCGGCACGGCCATCCCTTGAGTCGATGCGGAGTTCAACTGATCTGGGACCTGAGCGATGAGCGGCGTGGCGTGACGTTGCGGCATCACCGGAGCGTTCGCCGCATCGCGGCGCCCGACGGCTCAGCTGGGTTCCCCGGGTTGGTAGGTGGGCCATGGGCTGACGGTGGTATTGCCGAACTCCTCCGGCGCGACGTCGGCGAGCGCTTCCGCGAACTGCCAGCGATGGCCGAATGGGTCTTCGAGGGTGCAGTCTCGCTCGCCGTACTCGCGGTCGACGGGCGCTTCGACTACGGCGGCCCCGTGGGCAGAGGCGCGGGCGAATGCGGCATCGACATCGTCCACCCGGACGCGGACGAGATGGCTATGACCGCCAGGTTGTGGCGGGCGGCGTTCGCCACCGACGTCTGCGACGATCACGGCGCCGTCGTCGCCAACGGCCATCTGGGCGCGATGGCTCTCGCCGATGCGGGTGCGCTCGACGAAGCCGAAGGCGGTGATCAGGAACGCCACCGCAGCGCGCACGTCGGGGTAGACGAGGACCGGCACGACCGTTGCCGGCGGCACCGAGCGGTTGATCTTCACGGATGGAGCTTGCCTTCTCTCGGTGGCCAGTGCCCGAGCGGCCGTCCAATCTCCCAGGGATGGCCAAAGGGGTCAGCCACCCGACCAAGCAGCCACCTGCGAACGACATCGACCGCGCAGACCTGGCGCCCCCTGGGCTGCCGCTTGCTTGAGGACCGCCTCGGGATCGCCGACGACGATACGGAGCCGCTCGGTCGCTCCGCCCAGGGCCTCGGGGCTGACGTTGTCGTGTTCGGAGGACTCGTCCTCGATCCAGAACACGGTCTCGCCGACTGCCAGCTCGGCCGCCACATCGCCCTCGCCTACACAAAGAACCGATTTGGTTGCGGGGCGACAGATCGGCGCAACTGTAAATGCCACCGTGGCCTCGTCTTTTGCGGTCGAGGGGTGTTCATATGATGCCACCCCAAGACCACTGCGCTCATTGAGCGCCCGATCGACCGCGGCGGGACCATCGGCGCAACCTGACCCCCCCGAGAGCGTGATCGGGTGCACGGCAGTGGCCCGCACCACTGCAACTCGGCGCCGCGCTCCCGTTCGGGGCGAATGGAGCTAGGGGCCAACGTGCCGGCTGCGCCCCTTCATGCAATGCGAGCGCCCGGCGCAGCGGGCCGGCACGCCGAAAACGGCGTAGGCCGCTGCGGGTAGGGGCGACTTGAGACGCTCCGACGATGTCACCTGCGCCCAGCCGGTGCTGCGCCACGAGCCATTCAAGGTGGTGCGTTGTCTCGGGGCGAGTCCTGGCATTGGCGACCCTCGTCCACTGCCGCCATGTGACGCAACAGGGGAATCAAAAGGGCATCGCAAAACGGCCCGAAAGGGCAGCAATGTCACCGAGCTGACATCTCCCG
>JAJZKA010000185.1 GCA_021809805.1 Actinomycetes bacterium | reverse complement strand
GGGCGCTGGGTGAAGACGTGGAAGCCGGCCTCGGCCCACAGCGCCAGCAAGAGCAAGCGGCCGAGCCAGCTCTCGAGCCACCAGTGGACGACATCGGCGACGCTTGGGGCATGGCGCTCCAAGAGCGCACCGGCAAGCGCGAGGACCCCGGCGAGGGATGCCAGGGCCAGCCAGATCATGGCGCCGGTGGTCATGACCGCGACCTCCTCCAGCCAAAGGCCACCCAGCCGCCCCAGGCCAGCCAGGCGATGAACAGGACGGCGCGGCCAGCCGGGGCGGCTGTGAGGTCGCCGATCAGGCGGCTCAGCGTGGGGTCGCTGCGCGAGCGGTCGGCGAGGAAAGCGAGGTCGACTCCAACAGCGGCCAGCACGACCAGCACCCAACCCGCGGCGAGCAGATCGTAGGGGTGGAACGCCCGGAGCCGGGTGATTGCGCGCAGGCTTGACGCGGCCCAGCTCGACGACGAGCGGTGCTGGCTCTGGCGCCCGGCGAGCAGGCAAGCGGCAAGCAGGGCGAGGGCACATGCGATGACGAGCGGGCGATCCGGCGGGGCGTCGCGCCGAAGCGCTCCCACGGTGCTGGCGCATCCGGCGCCGAGCACCAGCGCGACCATTCCGGCGAGGCGTCTGTCCGGCGCGTGCACTGCAGCGTTCCTCGAGATCGCGGTTCAGCCCGAGCTGGCGGCGAGCCACTCGAGGACGTCCACCACCAGCCCGTGGTCCTTAGCCTGGGGAAGACCGGAGACTGCCGCAACGGCCACGACACCGGCGCCGCGCACGGGGATCGGAACGGCACCGCCGTGCGCGGCGTAGTCGGACTCAGACGGTCCATGGTCGCCAAGCGTCGCAGCGGTGCTCCGCAGCATCACCCCCACCCACAGCGACGAGTGTGCGAAGGGCGCGGCAGCGGCGACCTTTCGCGCGATCAAGGAGTCGTTGGCCGGGGTGCTGCCCGGCACAGCGGCGGCGAACAGATCCTTGGAGGGGCGCTCGATCGCGATCGCGATCGGCCGAGCCCCATCGAGCACGATCTCGACGAGGTGGTTGCCGAGTGCGGCGGCGGCGTGGAAGTCAAAGCGTGCGAGCACGCGTCGCTCCTGCTCAGCCAAAAGGCGCGCCATCAACTCCTCTCACTCCTCGGCGCTGTCGTGGAGCGGCGAGGTGGCCATATCAGATGATGGCCCAGTCGGACCGGTGCCGCCGAGCGCAGGGCTCGGGCAGGGCCGCACCACTCGAGCGCTCGGGGCACACGCAGTGGGGGCGGTGTCAGGGTCTTCCTCAATGGGCAAAGCCAACCCAAGCGAGCCGACGGAGGGGCCGTGAGGGGACTTGGTTCACGAGCGCGGTGGTTCGCTGCGTTGCCGGTGGCGCTCTCCTCGGCGATCGCGGTCCCCGCCGGCCCCGGATCCTTCACCCCTGGCGGCCCCTATCGCAGTGTGCACCACGCGTTGGTCGTCGGCTTCATGCACCGCGCACCCGAGGTGGCGACGGTGACGAGATCTTCCCCGGCGCGACGCGCCCTTGGCCGTGGGTTCGTGCCCCTCGGAGCTCCACCGCCGAGGATCCTCTCGCCGGTGAACGGGCTGGCGCGCACCTTGCCGGCAAGCGGGGGAATCGTCGCCTTGCAGGTCGAGGCGCTGCACGCCACGACCTGCTCGCTGGACGTGGTCACCGCCGGAGGGCTCACGGTGACGCCCTCGTATCGCTCGGGATGCACCGGCAGCGACGACCTCGTCGTTGGCGCGAACCACCGCCAAGAGCCGGCGACACTCGTCGTCGCGATCTCGGCCCACCGCGGCGCGCTCTTGGCGGTCCGCCACGTCGTGGTGCGCGTCGCGGCCGCGGCGTCGTCGGCGTCGGACGTCGCGAGCTTCGGTGGCACGCTGAGCGATAACTGGTCCGGCTACCTCGTCCCGAGCTCGACTACGGTCACCGACGCGGCCGGGGACTTTGCGGTCCCCTCGGTCGACTGCGCCTCGGCGCCAAAGGGTGCCGGGGTGTCGTTCTGGGTGGGGACGGGGGGAAGCGGTGGTGGCGAGGCCTTGTTGCAGACCGGGATCACCGAGAGTTGCGCGGGAGCCAACCCGCGCGTTCGGGCGTGGTGGGAGGAGGTGCCGAGCCACCCCGACAACGCCCATTTCTTCGCCAGCTTCCCGATCCGGATCGGCGATCACCTGCATGCCGAGGTCTTCCGCGGCGCGAGCGGGCGATGGGAAACCCTCCTTCAGGACCTGACGACGGGGCGGCGTGCCGTCATGGTCACGGGCGAGGGTTGGGGGGTCGCGACCTCGAACACCGCGCCCGTCCTCCTGCAGCACCACCGCGCCCCGGCGCACTTCTCGGGTGCGACGAGCGCCGAATGGATCACCGAGGACTACGTCGATGCGAGCGACAGCTCGCTCGTCCCCCTCCTCGACTTCGGCGCTGTCATGTTCAGTCACGTGCGCGCCGGCCCGGCAATCCGGCTCGCGCTCGGCGATGCCGTGGCGATCGAGCAATCTGGGAGCCTGTGCGCTCGGCCATCGCCACTTGTCGGCGACCGGTTCTTCGTGCGCGAGCTGGGTGGTCGCTAGCAACGCGACCGACCATCGCCGTGTGCACCTCGAACGACGATCCCGTCTCGTTATGGCAAAAGGGGGTGCACCGGGATCGCCACAGTGGTGTCCGCTGTCGACCTGCAACCGACGGCACCCTTGTTGGCCATCGCTGATCGTGACGCTCGACTCGTCACGCCACGAAAGCGGTCGGCGCGCGCGGACGCGGGACCGGGCCGCATCGGGAGCCGCAGGGATGTGAGAATCTCTCGTCGTGAGCGACTCCTGCATCGGCCCAGTATCGGCGAGTATGTGATGCGCGGTGACGATCGTGGTGGCCGGCGCGCGGAGAATGAACAATGAGCTGGCTCATTCCGCTCGGGATCGCGCTCAGCTCGAATCTCGACAATCTCGCCGCCGGCGCCGGATTGAGCGCGCAGGGTCGGCGAATAGCGGCGGCGCCCAACCTGGTGGTGGCGCTCATCACCGCACTCGCCACTTGGTGCGCCATGAGCCTCGGCGCGTCGATCGACCACGCGATTGGCCGCTCGGTCCTCGAGATCATTGGCGCGCTGGCGCTGGTCGCGATTGGTCTCGTATCCCTGGTGACAAGACCCGGACGTGCCGGAATGGCGGATGGCACAGGACGGGTGCGAACCCTAGGCTCTGGGCTGACACAACGTTGGAGGGCGCGCTCCGTCGGCTCGCCCGGCGAGGCGGTGACTCTCGCTCAGGCCTGCGTGCTCGGCGTTGCCCTGTCACTCAACAACATCGCGACGGGGGTCGCTGCCGGAGCTGCGGGCGCGTCGACGCTCGTGACGACGCTCGATGCCGCGGTGTTGTCCTTCGTGCTGGTCGCAGTTGGGGCGAGCGTCGGGTCGCGAATCGCGCGGCGGATCTCAGAACGCGCCGGCAGCGCGCTCGGCGGGGTACTGCTCGTGGCCCTCGGCGTCACCGCCCTCCTAGGACGGTGATTCCCGGTCGCCCTCGCGTGGCGCGCCGTTTTCGCTGACTTGTCGGGCAATGCGAAGCGCAGCATGGGGAGCGCCAACGCGGTGAGCGTGAGGTTCATCGGCGGTGCTGCGAAGACATCATGCGCGTCTCCTGCCGGGGTTGGAGCGGGAAGGCCGCGCGCCAGTGTCAGGATAGCGGTCGGATAAGCAGAATCCCGATCACGTTGCGGCGCCGCGGGCAGCCGCATCCGAAGGCGTTTGCAGGCGTTCCGATGTTCTTGCCCACCGCTCTGGCACCGGCCGAAGTCCGCATCCTCTCAAGGTCCGCAGGACGCATGAACAACTTCGACGACACCGAGCGCTCTTTGCTTGATCAATAAACCACACACCTTGTCCCAGCGCTAATAACAAGCAAAAGAGCAGCCCTCGAGCACGGTGCTACTCGAGCACCGCGTCAGGGATCGCGACTCGCGAGTCCGAGCACCAGACGCCGAAGGACGGGTTTGCTGTTCACGGGCATTTGGTTCGCGACCTTGGTGACGTGCGGATCGTCTTGCGAGTTCGACCAACCTGCAGATGCTCGGCCTTGACGGCGTGTGAAGGATCGCCAACAAGCTGCGTCCGTGGCGCGATGCTCGAGGGGTCTCGGACACCATGGAGCACAGCGAACAGAAGACAGCACGCTGTGACCACGCACCGATCTCGGTGACCCTTGACTCTTGACGACCAAACCGTTAGAACTGTCACTCGGGGGAGGTGATACGCATCACCAACGAGGAATCGCGAGAATCTGACGCAGGGTCCTTCGCTCGGGTGCCCACACAAGCTGAAGTGGCTCGCCTGGCGGGCGTCTCTCAGACGACCGCCTCGTACGTGCTATCGGGCGTTCCGAACCGGGTGTCGTTCGCGACCCAAGAGCGCGTCCTCCGAGCCGCCGAACAGCTGAACTATCAGCCGAATCTGCTCGCACGAGGCCTGCGCGGCTCGAGTACCGGGCTGCTTGGTGTGATCGTCCGCGATATCTCGGCGGCCGCGGTCGGCGCCGTGTCGCGAGCGCTGCTGCATGGTGCGCCGCAAGTCGGCTACGACATGATCCTGACCGACGCCGCGGATGACGTCAAGACGCTGTTGAGGCTCGCGGGCCTGATGAAGTCCCGGCTGTGCGACGGTATCGCCCTCGTCGGTGAACTGCCCGAAGAAGACGCACTTTGGGATGACTACGCGCGCCTCGGCATACCCACCGTGGCAATCCTTCACGGTGGGCAGAACCTCCCCGTGGCGAGCGTCCTTTTGGACAACGACCATGGGATCCGTCTCGCTGTCGACCACTTGCGTTCGCTCGGTCATGAGCGAATTGGCTACGTCGGCTCGAACTTGCTGCGCGGCGTGATGCAGCGAGGCGAAGTGTTCCGTGCGGTAATGAAAGATAAGGGATTGAACGTTCGGCCAACTGACGTCGTCAACGTCGAACTGTCACGTGAGGGCGGGGCGGCGGGACTGGTGCAGCTCCTGGGTCGCCCACACCCGCCGACCGCGGTGCTCGCCGCAACTGATCTGCTCGCGTGCGCCATGATCCATGAAGCGGCGTGCCGGAAGATCGCGATTCCAGAGCAGTTGTCGATCGTCGGCTTCGACGACGTGCCAGAAGCATCCCTGACCTGGCCACCACTGACAACCGTGCGTCAACCATTTGAGGAGTTCGCGGTTCGCGCGCTCGCGATGTTCACGTCGGGGGCAGCGAGCTCAACACGCGCTCACCGTCAGGTCATCCTGCAGCCCGAGCTCGTCATTCGCGAATCAACGGCGGCGCCGAGAGGTGCGAACGAGCATCTTGGCGCCATGTCGCCCCGCGACAGCAACCGCAGACTCCACAGCCAACTGAGCTGACGCGCCCGGCAGGCGGGAGCTCGGGAACATCTCAGCAAGATAGAGAGAACACTAGGAGGGGGAGATGAACCACTACCATCACCATCGACGCGCGCATCGATCAAGAACGGTGTTTCTCGCGGCGTCATTGCTTGGTACCTGTGGAGCGGCAGTGGGGGCGGGACAGGCCGTCGCTAGTGTGCGGAGCCACCACCGCGGTCACGCGACGATCACCTTCTTGAACGTCGGGGCGACTCCATCGGTCCTCAACTACTTCAACCAAACGGTCATTCCCCGCTTTGAGAAGCTCAACCCAAACATCTCGGTTCAGATGTCGACCGTGGCATGGGGATCTTCCTTTACCAAACTGGAAACCGGCATAGTCTCGGGCACCGCGGATGACGTCTTCGTGATGGGTAACATCATGCTGCCGACGCTTGCATCCAAGCATGGCCTCTATCCACTGACGAAGTTCGTGAAGAACTGGCCACAAGTAACACGGTTGAATCAAGCTGCCTTGCAAGCTGGCGTGTGGCGGAACATCCAGTACGGCGTGCCGTTCAATCTCGACGTACGTGGCCTGATCTACAACGCTGCCATGTTGAAGAAGGCGGGGATCGCAAAACCACCGACGACCTGGGCCCAGTATCAAGCTGATGGCGCAAAACTTGTACAGAAGAGTGGCAGTCAAGTCAATGTGGAAGGCGTGGACTGGGCAATCGACAATTCGGTCGGACTCGCGCAGACATTCAACCTCTTGTTGAACGAGGCGGGCGGCAGCCTGTTCCACAACCTGAAGAACGGCGGCGCGGTCTTCACGGGCAACTCCGCAGCGGGCCGCAAGGCCCTTGACTATCTCGTGTCGTTCTACAAGAACGGGATCTCGTCGACAAACTTCCAAGACATTGGAAGTGCGCCACCTCCGATCGCATTGGGTCAGGCGGCGATGGAAATTAACAATGCGGGTTCATTTTCTGAGGCGCCGCCGAACGTGCTCGCCAACCTCCACATGACGGCGCCATTGCGCATGACGGCGTCGAGCCAGCCGGTCGGTATGGAGTTTGTCAATAAGCTCGGCATTTACGC
>JAJZKA010000023.1 GCA_021809805.1 Actinomycetes bacterium | reverse complement strand
GTACTGGCGCTCGTCCTTGCGGGGGTAGTCGACGCTCGCGCCGGTGATCTTGATCGGCCGGAGCAGCGGGACCGGTGCACCGCCCGACTGCGCCGGCTCGCCCGAGCCGGCCGGAACCGTGCCAAGCAGCAGCTCCCGGAAGATCCGCACCGACTCCCCGGCGGCACCGAAGGTGACAAGCCGGCCGTGCTCGATCACCATGACCGAGTTGCAGATGGCGCGCATCGTGTCGGGCGAGTGGGACACGACGACGATCGTTCGTCCCTCTTCTTGGAACTGGCGGATGCGCTCGATGCACTTTTCCTGGAAGCGTTCGTCACCGACCGCCAGCACCTCGTCGACGAGCAGGATGTCGGGGTTCACCGAGACCGCCACCGAGAAGCCGAGGCGCACGTACATCCCCGAGGAGTAGTACTTGACCTGCTGGTCGATGAAATCCTCGAGCTCGGCGAAGGCGACGATGTCGTCGAAGCGCTGGTCGATCTCCTTGCGCGGGAAGCCGAGCAGCGAGCCATTCAAATAGACGTTGTCCCGGCCAGACAGCTCGGGTTGGAAACCGGCGCCGAGCTCGAGCATCGCGGCGAGCTGGCCGCGCACGACGACCTGCCCACTTGTCGGCTGCAAGATGCCCGCGATGCACTTGAGCAGCGTGGACTTGCCCGAGCCGTTGCGGCCGAGGATCCCGACGGTCTGGCCGGCGGGGATCTCGGCGTTCACCTCTCTCAGCGCCCAGAAGTCCTCGTGGGGAACCTGGCCGGCATGGATCACCCGCTCTTTCAGGGTCGAGTACTTCTCCTGGTAGAGGCGGAACCGCTTGGAGACCTGCTGGATCTCGATCGCTGCACCCATCGGGCCTAGAGCTCCTCAGCGAAGTTGCCCTCGATGCGCCCGAAGATGAACAGCGCGAGGAGCAAAAGGGCGATGGAGCCGACGAGCACCCATGACAGCATCTCGACGTAAAAACCGATCGGGTAGTTCGTGCCGAACGGCGTGACCACGCCGTTCGCGCCCACGGTGCCCCGCAGGCCATAGAGGACCCGCTGGAAGACGAGCACGACCGGAGCGAGCGGATCGGCGAGCATCAAGTTGGCGATCCAGCGGTGGTCCCCGGAGTTCACGAAGTTGAACGAGTACACCATGGGGATTCCCCACTGCCAGGCCAAGAGCAGCACGACAATCAGGTGCTCGACGTCGCGCATGTAGACGGTGACCGCCGACAAGAAGACCGAGAGTGCCGCGGTGAACAGCACGAGGTCGATGATCGCCCATGGCAGCAGCGGGAGCAGGGTCCAATCTGGTGTGATCCTCAGCCCGACGAGGAACAGCACGAGCACGATCATCTGGAACCCGAAGAAGACCGTGGCCGTGCCCACCTGGGACAGCGCGAGGATCTCGCGGGGAAAGGCCACCTTCTTCACGATCGCGGCGTTGGAGACAAGGACCGAGGACGAGCCCATCAAGGCGGTCTGGAAGAGCATCCAGACGATCAGTGCCGCGAACAGATACAGGGCGAAGTCCTGCGCGTTGTTCTTCAAGAACTTGGTGAAGACGATGTCGTAGACGATGAGCATCACCGCCGGATTGAGCAGCGACCACAAAAGGCCGAGCACGCTGCCCTTGTACTTGACCTTCAGGTCCTTTCGGACGAGGAAGGCGAAGAGCTCGCGCGAGGCCCACAGCTCCCGAAGTCGCGTGCCGAGCGGGACGCGCGCCGAGACCACCCGGGCCGGCAGCTCCCGCTGGCCCGACACCATCCGGACCGGCGACAGCGACTCGGCCAGCCCGGTGCGTGGTTCGGCGGATGACAACCCTGCTCCGCCCATGGTGCTCATGGCGTGTATCCCTCGCAGCCCTGTGTCAAAGCTCTCGTCTTCTTCTCGGCAGGCGCTGCGCCAACTGGCTCCCGGCGCCGGTGCGAGCGGAGCAGAGCCGACAGCTTCGCCCCGCGCATACCGTTGCGAGAGCCTACTCGTCCTTGTCTCACGTCCGCCGCCCGGGTTCGGGCATTCCCCCCTGCACGTTGTGCTCCCCGCCCGCCCTCGGCTCGGTAGCATGCCCGCCACATGAGCGCCGCCGCGAACAACGAAGGGGAAGCCTCGTCGCTCCCTCCCATGACGCGGGCCCGCGTGATCGCGCGCGCCCTCGAGCAGCTCCCCGACGAGCTCCAGCGGCTCTCTGCCGCGCAAAAGGAGACCTGCGAGCGCACCGATCGGCTCGAGGAGCACTTCGAAACGATCAGCGAACAGTTCATCGAGCTGCGCCAACGCTTCACCGCACTCGAGCATCGCTTCACCGACATCCAAGAGCGCTTCACCCCGCTCCAGCTCGCCCTCGAGCAGCTCCAGCGCGACCTCGCCTACCTCCCCCACCAAGCAAGCGAACTCGAGCGCTTGCGGCCCGATCTCGCCGAGGTGCGCCGACAGCTCGGCGCGCGCCTTGAGGCCGAGCTCGAAGCGACCGAGCTCGTCGGTCGCCTGCTGCGGACACACGAGGCGCGCCTTGAGGCGCTGGAGGGCCGCGGCGGCACCGGGGCGCCTCCCCCTTCGGCGTGACACGACGCGGGCGCCGGCGCACCGGCGGCGTGGTCGTCGACGCCTCGGCGCTGCAGAGCCCGATGAGCCGCGGGCGTGGCATCGGTCGCTACGCCGAGCAGTGGATCGCCGGGCTTGAGGCGCACGCGCCCGACTTGGTCACGGCGTACCTGCTCGACTCGCGCCTTGCTCCCCCGGCCATCGGCGAGGAGCTGCTCGCCACGGGAAAGTTCGCCTCCGTCGAGCGCGCCGCGGCGGCGCTCGAGTCGGCCCGGGCGTTCCACGCGCTCTCCCCCTTCGACCCGGCGCTCGATCTCGCCACCATCTGGCCCGCCGAGATCGCAGCGCGCGGCATCCCTTGCTCGGTGACCGTCTATGACCTCATCCCGGCCCGAGACCCCGGCCGCGAGCTCACCCAGCTCCTGGAGCGGCGCCGCTATCAGACGCGCCTCGAGCTCGTGCGCGCCGCCGAGCAGGTGCAGGTGATCTCCGAGGCGGTGGCCCGCGAGGTCGTCGAGCTGCTCGGCGTCCGCACAGACCGCATCACCGTCGTCCGGCCGACCCCGGCGCCGCACTTCGTGCCCGGCGCTCCTGATGCCGACCTGCTCGCCAAGGTGCTCGGGGAGCAGTGGCGCACCCCCTACGTGCTCGCACCCGCAGGGAGCCACCCGCGCAAGAACACCGAGCGGCTCGTCGAGGCATGGGGCCTGCTCCCCGCCGACGTGCGCGACACGCACCGCCTCGTGATCACCGGGGCCTTCGTGGACTCCACGATCAACCACTACCGCCACCTCGCCGGCCTCGGTGGGTACCCGGCCTCCCTCGCCGTGGTGGGCGACGTGAGCGACGCCGAGATGGTGGCGTTGCTGCAGGGCGCGAAGCTCGTCTGCTATCCCTCCTCCGCCGAGGGCTATGGGCTACCGGTCGCCGAGGCAATCGCCTGCGCGGTGCCCGTGATCACCTCCGACCTCCCCCCCTTCGACGAGCTTCTCGACTCGCCGGCGCGCTTCGACCCGAGCCGGCGCGAGACGATCGGCGCCGCGCTGTTGTCCGCGCTGTTCGAGCCGCGCCATCTCCAACGGGCCCGCGAGGCTGCCCGTCGGCTGCCGAGCGCCGGGCACGAGGCGGCCGTGGCCGCCGCTGCCCTCGAGCGCCTGGCCGCAAGCAGCGCGCGCCGCGCCCCGCGACCGTTGTCGCTCACCCCGGCGAACCAGCGCCACGCGCCGCGGCGCGTGGCGCTGATCAGCCCCTTCCCGCCCGCGGCGAGCGGCGTCGCCGGTTACAGCTACCACCTCGCCGAGGCGCTCCTTGCCACCGACGAGGTGACCGTCGACGCATTCTTCGACGGCCCCACCCGAGACCAGGAGGCCCCTCCGGGCGTGCCGGTGTGGCCCGCAGAGGCCCTCGAGTCAGTGGAAGCGCTGTGCGGGCACTACGACGCCGTCTGCTACGCGCTCGGCAACAGCCACCACCACCTCGGTGCCCTGTCGGTGCTCGAGCGCCGCGGCGGCACCGTGATCGCGCATGACGTCCGCCTGTCGAACCTCTATCACTTCCGCTATGGCGACCCGACCCTGCCCGACGACGCGCTCACCCGGGCGATCTTCGAGCTCTACCCCGCCGGCTCGCTGCCGGGCGAGGTCGGTTGGGGCCGTGACATCTCACCAGCCGACCGCGAGCGCTACGGCCTGGTGATGGCCCGAGACGCCATCGCCCACAGCGAGCACTTCCTCGTGAGCTCGCCGGCGGCGGCCGAGCTGGCGCGCCTCGACGCCCGCCCTGAGGACGCTGACAAGATCGCGGTCTTGCCCTTCGCGCTCGGCGTGCCCGACCTGCACGGCGCCGGGTTCGAGGCGGGCGACACCAACGGCAGCGGCGCCAGGCTGAGCGGTGCCGATCCGCTGATCGCCCACTTCGGGATCGTCGACCCCATGAAGCAGCCCGAGCTCCTCCTCGAGGCATGCGCCCGCTTGGCAAGCGAGCACCCGGGGCTGCGCTGCGCCTTCATCGGTCCGATCGCCAAGGAGCTCGCGGCATCGCTGCGCGAGCTCGGAGCACGCCTCGGCATCGCCGATCGGCTCGTGCTGAGTGGCCCGCTCTCGCCCTCGGGGTACCTCGAGGCGCTCTCGCGCACCGCCGTCGCCGTCCAGCTGCGCGCCGGTTTCAATGGCGAGGCGTCTGCAGCGGTCGGCGAGTGCCTGGCGGTCGGGGCGCCGACCGTGGTGAGCAAGACCGGCTGGGCGCGCAGTCTCCCCACGGACGTCGTCGTCGCGCTCGACGCGCCGATCGACGCGGCGCAGCTGGCAACGGCGCTCAACCAGCTGATCACCGATCCCGTCCGCTCGGCCGCGATGCGGCGCGCCGCGCAGCGTTTCGCAGCTGCCAACTCCTTCGGCCACACCGCCCGGGCGCTGCTTGAGGTGCTCTTCTCGAGCACCTCGTCGGGGGAACGACCCGACGTTAGATCCCGAGCAGCCGCCGCCCGCGCTTGACCACGCGCCCAAAGGGACTGTTCGCTCGCGAGCCACGCACGAGCACCCCAAAGGGGCGCAGCAGGCGGTGAAGGACGAGGCGCGCCAGGGTCCGGCGATCAAGGGTTGGATCGCCTGCCACCATCAGCAGGCTGTGGAGGTCCTCTTCTGGCTCGGGCAGGATCAGCCGTCCGCGCCGCGCTGCCTGGCGGGCGAGCTGCTGGCGGTGGGCATTGCGGGCCCGCTGGCGCACCAGGTCCAAGATCTCCGCCCGCGGGTCGGCCGCGCCATCGCCGGCACCCGGCCATCCCTCGCCCACGCTGCGCTCGCCGAGTGGCTCGCGCGTCGCGCCGATCACGACCTTGTCGGGGCCGACGCCGGGGACCTCGAGCATGCGCAGGCGGTCTTCCTCGTTGGCGACCACGATCTGGTCGGCCTTGGCCCACAGCCCCGCCATCGTGCGGCCGCCGAGGCCGGCGGGGATCGGCATCGGCGAGTCCATCCACACGCTCACCTCGCCGAAGCCCCGCACCGCCCAGCTCAACAGGCCGCCGAGCACGGCGCGCTCGAAGCGTTGGGTATCGGGGCGGAAGGGCAGGTTCGGCTCGAAGCGGAGCACAAGGCGGTCGAAGTGACGCGAGGCGGCGGCGAGGCGGATCGGGAGATGGAAGCCCTGCAGGCGGGCGTGCTGGTGCGAGACGGCGCGCATGTCGGGCGAAACGACCTGGATCTGGTGGCCCTCGTCACCCACCCGGGCCGCCTCGGCACCAAAGTCCCGCGCGCTCGGCCCGCCGACAGGGGGCACGGTGCCAACGAACATGACCCTCATGGCCGGCCAGCCCAGTCAAAGCTCGCGAGCATGGCCTCGAGCCGGTCGATCACCTTGTCCCAGGTGTAATTCGCAAGCACGTACTCCCGGCCGCGCTCGGCAAGGGCGGCGGCCGACTTCGGCGCCTCGGCGATGAAGGCGAGGCACTCGCCGAGCTCGAGCTCATCGAGATAGGTGAGTCCGCCTCCCGAGCGCTCGCAGTGCCAGTTGACGACCGCGCCGGCGCCGTTCGCGACGACCGGCGTGCCCGCCAACCAGGACTCCATGATCGTCCGGGAGAAGCTCTCGTTCGCGCTCGGCTGCAAGAGCGCGTCCGCGGCGGCGAAAGCATCGGGGAGCTCCTCGTTCTCGAGGTAGCCGAGATCGATGACCCGGCTCGTCAGCTCATCGGGGATCTCCGGATCGCCAACGCCCGCCGTCACCAGGTCAAAGGGCAGCGAGTGGCGCAACAGTGCCGCCTCGAAGGCGCGCAGCAAGCTGAACCAGCCTTTTCCCTCTTCGCGACGGCCCGCATACAAGACGAAGGGGCGTTCGAGCGCGTACCGGCTGCGAAAGGCCGCCGGGTCGTAGGACTCGGGAAGCTCGACGGCGGCGCCGAGCACCCCGTGGCGGGGCGACAGGCGGGGCGCGATCCGGTGGCCGAGCTCGTGCTCGGGTTCAGAGAGGAACCACACCCCGGCAACCTCGGTGAGTGTTGCCCGCACGAGGCGCAGCCAGGCGTAATGCTCGTCGTGCAAACAGGGCATGACGATGGTGCGCTCGGGCGCCACCGCTGCGCCGTAGATCGTCGTCCAGAACAGATAGGGCGAGCAGATCACCGCGTCGAACTCGCTGGCGTGCGCGAGCAGGTGGAGGTAGAGCCCGGGCACGCGCAGGCGGCCGTTGAGCCAGGAGACCTCCTCGAGCGCGCTGATCTTGTCGCCCGCCGCGATGCGCCGCTCGAGCTCGATCGAGACGAGGCGGGAGAAGGTGTGGCTGGTGCGGAAGCGGCGCACCGTGAGGCCGTCCTCTTCGGTCGCGCCCTCTGGGTACTCGTTCGCCCACGTGTAATGGTTCGTGGCGCACGTGGTGAGCACCTCGACCTCGTGGCCGCGCGCGGCGAGGCCGCGCGCGGCTTCGGCCATGACGGCCTCGGAGCCGCCGACGACGCTTCGCCCATAGCGGGGAGCGACGAAGGCCACCCGCTTGTGGCGGCCGGTGCTAGTTGTCACGCCGGACCTCGCTTCCCGTCTCGGTTGGCCGATGCTACGCCGCGGCGCGCTGGTGCGACGCCACGTGGTGCAAGGTCCCTTGGCAAAGGGCCGCGCTCCGATCGGGCACCAAGCGATGCCACCGTCAGCGCGCGCCTCGGTACCATCGGGCGGCGCGTGACGGCGCGTCCGCGGCCGGCCCGTTCGGCGGTCCGGTCGAGAGCGACCAGCGCTCAGATTCCAGTCGAGGTTGATGCTCCATGCCGCACCAGCGATCCCCCCTCCGCCCCGCCGGGTGGCGCGCCGCGCTCGCGCTGGTGCTCTCGGTGCTGCTCGCGCCGGTGTTCTTCGACATGAGCGCGTTCGCCTCGACGGCCACCCCATCGTTCCCCCAGCCGACCTGGGTGGACACGGTCGGTCCCGTGGCCCTCAGCTCCCCGGCCACGGGCGTGATCAATGGGGTGCCGGTGGTCGCGTTCGGCACCGAGAGCGGCTACCTGTATGTCATCGATGCCCGAACGGGTCGCAACCTCCCCGGGTGGCCCCAGCCGGTCGACATCGCGCCGGGGGTGCCGACGGCGATCGAGTCGACCCCGACGATCGCCTATCTCGACGGGAGCAACCAACCGCCCACGATCATCGTCGGTGCCGGCTCGACCTACGTGGCCGACCAGCAGGGGGGCCTGGTCGCCTTCAACGCGAACGGCACGGTTCGCTTCCGCTTTGTCACCAAGGTCATCTTCAACGAGTGGAGCACGAAGGGCCCGAACATCTACCACAACGGGGTGTTCTCGACGCCGGCGATCGGCGACGTGACGGGCAACGGCCAGCAGGACATCGTCTTTGGCTCTTGGGACCACGACCTGTACGCGCTCACCCCGCAGGGCAAGCTCGTCCCGGGCTTCCCGATCAATAACCTCGACACGATCTGGTCGTCCCCGGCCCTGTTCCACCTGCGGGGAAGCACGAGCCAGGAGGACATCTTCATCGGTGGCGACGCCTCGGGCCGCGGGGGCTGCTACGGCGGCTTCATCAGCGACTACACCTACCGCAACGGCGCGCCGCACCTGGTCTGGCAGCACTGCGAGAACCAGACCATCTGGTCCTCGCCGGCGATCGGCGTCATCGACGCCACGGGGCGCCCCGCCGTGGTGGTCGGTACGGGATTTGGGGAGCCGCCCCCCTACAAGAGCGACTCGTACAAGCTGTTCGCCTTCTACGCCGACAACGGGAGCGCGGTGCCCGGCTGGCCGGTGAAGACTGCCGGGCCGGCCTTCGGCTCTCCGGCAATCGGTACCCTGCCAGGAAGCTCGACGCCCTCGGTGGTCGATACCAGCTGGTGTACGGCGTGCGCACAACCGGGCGGGACTTCGATGGTGTACGCCTGGAGCGGCAGCGGCCATCAGCTGTGGAACCAGAAGCTGCCCGGAGGCAACGACTTCTCCTCGCCGGTCCTCGTGGACCTGACCGGCCAGGGGATCAACGACGTGGTGGTGGGCTCATCGGCAGGGATGTACGCGCTCAACGGGGCGAACGGCAACTTCTTGTTCGGCACCTCGGCGAGCTCGCCGATCAATACCAGCTCGATGCTGAACTCCGCCGCGGTCTTCGACGTTCCCGGCCATGGTCGCGGCAGCGGTTGGCACCTCTTCGAGGCCTGCGGCGGCCCGCGCCAGGTGACTCAGACGGGCCTGCTCTATGACTACCCGCTCCCCGCCAAGCCGGCGATCGCGCCCGCCTGGGCGGGCTGGCGCGACGGGCCCAACCACACCGGGGTCGCAGATCAGACGATCCCGCAGGCTGCCACCACGAGCTGAGCGGGGCGCGCTCGAGTCGGCGCGCCCAGAAAGAACTACTGACCCGCGTTGAGGCTCGCGGCCTGGTGTGCCGACGCGATCACCTGATCGATGAAGCCGTACTCGCGGGCCTCCTCAGCGGTGAACCAGCGGTCCCGGTCCGAATCCGCCTCGATGCGCTCGACCGGCTGGCCGGTGTGCTCGGCGATGCGCTCGGCCATCATCCGCTTCAAGTAGACGATCTGCTCGGCCTGGATCGCGATATCCGCCGCCTGGCCCTGCATCTGGCCCGAGGGCTGGTGCATCAAGATCCGCGAGTGGGGCAGCGCGTAGCGCTTGCCGTGCGCACCGGCGCACAGCAGGAACTGGCCCATGGAGGCGGCGAGACCCAAGCAGATCGTCGAGACGTCGCAACGGACGTACTGCATCGTGTCGTAGATGGCGAGGCCGTCGGTGACCGAGCCGCCCGGTGAGTTGATGTACAACGAGATGTCCCGTTCGGGGTCCTCCGCCTCGAGCAACAGCAGCTGGGCACAGACGCTGTTGGCGGACACCTGGTCGACCTGGGTGCCGAGGAAGACGATCCGCTCGCGCAAGAGCCGCTGGAACAGCTCGGCGTTGGCGTCCCCCGGAGCGGCGAGCGCCTGGACCAGTCCGGGGCTCGGCACGGCGATCTCTGCGGTCATGGCGCAAGGCTACCTCGCCGAAACCGTCGTTCAGCCCGACCGCCCACCTGGCGATTCACTACGCTTGTCACCAACGCGGGCGTGGCGGAATGGCAGACGCGCCGGGTTTAGGTCCCGGTCCCTTCGGGGGTGAGAGTTCAAGTCTCTCCGCCCGCACGAACCTGTGACCAGGCGGCCTGCCCCGCGAGAGCCAGCTCGCCCACCCTCGTCGTGTCCTTGCTCACCGAAGTGCCCCGCCACGCCGACATGGCGGGGCACTTCGCCAAACGTGGGGCGTCCTGGCACGTTTGGATCGAGCTCCGCCCGGACCGGACCGGGCGCGCGCCGCCAGCGCCCGGTCCGGCGGCTCGGCCTCCCGGGAGGCCGAGGACGGAGGGCACCCCGGGACACGTCGGGCAATGCTGACCAAGGCGCCGGGATCGAGCACCGCCAGCCTGGCCGCGGCCTCCAAGGAGATCGCGCTCGCCAAGGACCGTTGGCGCTCGGTCAACGGTGGCCACCTTCTCCTCGCGCCGGTGCGCGCGCTCCCGGCGGCGCCGACGCGACCAGCGAATGCGGCTCGGCGAGTGCTCACAAGGCCGCG
The DNA here is from genome assembly GCA_021809805.1 of Actinomycetes bacterium. Classification (GTDB taxonomy): domain Bacteria; phylum Actinomycetota; class Acidimicrobiia; order Acidimicrobiales; family Bog-793; genus JAKABX01. Next base: position 22,563 of record JAJZKA010000023.1, on the reverse strand, counting down.
GGTCAAGGCGAAGCAGTCCTCGCCTCGCTCAGCATTGCTCCCGAAGCCTGCGGTTGGCGCGGACCGCGACCTTCGTTGCAAAGGAGCCAAAGACTCCTCACCTCCAAGGACACACCCAGGCGAATGCCTCAGGCTCTTGGTCCCGAGAGGAATTCGCTTCGAGCGATCCTTTGTGCAACAGGATGCAATCTCATTGTGAGGTTTTCTGATCCCTCGATGCGGTGGCGCGCCTCGCCAGCTCAGGGCTCGGCGCACCTCGCGAGGCACATGAGTGCCGTTCGGGTTCGCCGACCGCGCCCTGGCTGCCCCAGAGACGGCTGACAAAGAACACCCGGCTCCCGGCGATTCGCCTCCATGACGTTTGTTTCTTCAACGCGACGCCATGCCAGCTTCGCGTCCGTTCACCCCAAGCGGCGGGATGACGGTCACGCGCGGCGGGATGACGGTCACGCGCGTCGGATCGTGGCCACGTGACGCAGCCGGACCAACGCGTCGAGGAGGCCGTCGTCGGCGAGTGCGATGGCCTCCTCAAGGCTGAACCAGCGGACCTGCGCGCTCTCGCCTGGCGCGGGAGCGGGTTCGGCATCGTCGCTCTCGAGCAGGTAACGCAGATCAAGATGCAGATGACCGCCGGCTGGATGGACGTCGAGGTGGAAGAGCTGCGGCGCAGCCGATCCGTGGCGAAGCGGCAGTCCCGTCTCCTCGCGCGCCTCGCGCAGGGCCGCAGCCTCGGGCGCTTCACCCGGCTCGACATGACCGCCTGGCTGCAGCCACATCCCGAGCCGCTTGTGCAGGTGGAGCACCGTCCCTCGCCTGCCAAGGACAATTGCCGACGCCGTCACGTGCACCCGATCCGCATTTCGGTCCAAGGGAGCGCTCAGGCGCGCGAGCTCGGCGAGGAAGCGCCGCTTTGACGCGCGCTCACGCTGGCTGCGCGCGTCAAAGTCCGCGATCAAAGACCACAACACCCCCCGCCCCGCGTCGAGACGTGGCCCGTCGATCACGCTCGCTAGGCTAGCCACGGGTGTTTCACCCGGCTCATGGATTCGCGATGGCATTCAGGGGACCAGCCGGCTAGCCGATAACAATGACGCCCATGCCGCCGGTCACGCCCCCGCCCTTGCATGTCCTCGTTGTCGAGGACGACGAGGACGTCGCAACTCTGCTCGGCGCCTATCTTCGGCGTCTTGACTGCACCGTGACGCTCGCGAGCTCCGGCGAGCGCGCCGTGGAGGCGGCACGCACCACCCCTCCTGACGTGGCAATCGTCGACATCGTGCTGCCTGGCATCGACGGCTGGGAGGTGATCGCCCAACTCCGCGACAGCCGCGACGGTACGTGCAAGATGGTCAGTATGTCGGTCGCCGACTTCGACGAAGCCGAGCATCCGAACGTGTGCTTGCGCCTCCCCAAGCCCTTCACGTGGGCTGACGTGAAGCGGGTCGTTGCGCCACTATTGAATTCCTGTGCAGGATGACTTGCGGCGCGCCATAGCGACCGGGAGGAACCGTTGAGCCTCATTCTCGTGGCCGACGACGACCGCGACATTCGCGATCTCGTGGTCTTCAAGCTGTCCAATGCCGGCCACGAAGTCCTCGCCGTCGACGACGGCCCGAGCGCGCTCGCCGCGGTCACCGAACGCCTCCCTGAGGTCGCGATCCTCGATGTGAGCATGCCCGGAATGTCGGGATTCGATGTCTGCGCTTCGCTGCGCAGCGAAGAGCGAACCGCCGGCATCCCCGTCTTGCTGCTGACCGCCAAGGCGCAAGAAGCCGATGTGCAAACCGGCTTCGCCGCTGGCGCCGACGACTACATCGTCAAGCCGTTCAGCCCAAGGGAGCTTCTCAGCCGGGTCGAGGCGGTCCTCGCCCGCGCTCGGAGGTGACCGTCGCCGTCGACCTCGTCGACGCGACGGCGGCGCTCGTCGTCTTGCTCGTCGCGCTCGTCGTGACGGCGCGGGCGGCACGCCTCACGATCGTCCGGCGGCGCGACGCCAACATCGCCCCGCTGCGCCAAAAGCTCATCGCGCTGATCGCCGACGAGGACGGCGACGCGCTCAAGGAGTTCCGCGACCTCGAGCCGGCGAGATGGAAGATGCTCGAGCCGTACGTGCTCTCGCTCACGGCCAAGCTGCGAGGGGAGTCCCGGGGCGCGCTCATCGCCCTTTGCTGCGAACGGGGCACCCTGGCGCGGGCACTCGCCGCCTCGCACGCAGCGCGCGCCGCGCGCCGCGCGGTCGCCGCGGAGGCCCTCGGCACGATCGGCACCGAGGAGGCAGTCGCCCGCCTCGGCGTGCTCGCCCGCGATCACTCCTCGTTCGTGCGCGCCGCCGCAGTGCGCTCGCTCGGTCGCAGCGGGCGAAGCGAAGGGGTGCCGACCCTCATCGCCGCGCTCGAACCGGACTCGCAGGTTCCCTACCGCTTCGTCGCCCAGGCGCTGCTCCGTCTCGGCGAGCCGTCGGCTCCCAGCCTGATCACCGCGCTCGAGCATCCCCACACAAAGGTACGTGAGCGCGCGGCGGAGATCCTCGGCCTGCTCGGGGCGCACCGCGCGGTCCCGGCACTGCTTCGCGCTGCGGGCAAGGACGCGCCATTAGAGCTGCGGCTGCGGGCGCTGCGCGCCCTCGGGCGCCTTGGCGCACCCGAGGCCTTCACGAGGCTGTGCGAGGCAACGGCGCGCGGCGAGGACCAGAACCTGCGCCACATTGCCGTGCAGGGCCTCGGGCGCCTCGGCCACCGCGGCGCGGTTCCGATCCTTGCCGCCGTGATCGTCGAAGGACCCGACGGGCTCGCCGCGACCGCAGCCGAAGGCCTGCTCGCGCTCAACGAAGCCGGCGAAGCGGCGCTGCGCGAGCTCGCTGCCAACGGGAGCGGGATGGCGCAGCTGCACGCCCAAGCTGCGCTCGTCTTTGCCCATCGCGACCAGTACCGCCAGCGAGCAGCACACAGCCTCATGGAAGCCTCCCCGTGAGGGGCGACGTCGGTCACGTCCTCACCGGCGTGGACTGGTTCGTCCTGGTCTATTTCTTCGCCATCAATTCGGGCTACCTCGCCCTGATCGTCCTGGCGGCGCTCGAGTTCGTGCGCCACGGTCGCATCCAGGGAGCCCTCGGCTATGACGACACGTTCGTCAATCCGCTTGCGCCGCCGGTCTCGATCATCCTGCCGACCTACAACGAGCAGGCCGGGATCGTGACGAGCGTGGTGGCCATGCTCGCGCTGCGCTATCCCGAGTTCGAGGTCGTCGTGGTCCTGGATGGATGCAGCGACGACTCGTTCAGCGTGTTGCAGCGGGCCTTCGAGCTCGTCGAGGTGCCTTGTGTGCTGGCCGAGAAGATCCCGACCCGCGTCCCGCAGACGGCCAAGTTCGTCGCTGCGGGGACCGCGCCACTGGTCGTGTTCACCAAGGAGAACTCCGGGCGCGCCGATTCCATCAACCTCGGCATCAACGCCGCGCGCTACCCCCTCGTGTGCATGGTCGATGCCGACTCCATCCTCGACCCTGAGGCGTTGCTCCACGTCGCGCAGCCCTTCATGGACGATCCCGAGCGCGTCATCGCGACCGGCGGGGTCATCCGCGCCGCCAACGGCTGCCTGATCCGACACGGCCGCATCATGGAGGTCCGGATGCCGCGGCCCTGGCTCGCGCGGATCCAGGTGATGGAGTACCTCCGGGCCTTTCTGCTCGGACGCACGGGCTGGTCGCGTCTCAACAGCCTGCTCATCATCTCCGGTGCCTTCGGCCTGTTCCGCAAGGACCTCGTGATCGAGGTCGGCGGCCTGGACCCGACCTGCATCGGCGAAGACGCCGAGCTCGTCGTGCGTCTCCATAAGAAGATGCGCGAGGCACGCCGCCCCTACCGCGTCGTCCTCGTCGCCGAGCCGGTGTCATGGACCGAGGTTCCCGAGACGGCGCGGGTGCTCGCCCGCCAGCGCCGGCGCTGGGCGCGTGGCCTCGCCGAGGTGCTGTGGCGCCACCGCTCGATGATCGGCAACCCCCGCTATGGCCGCATCGGCCTGCTCGCCATGCCCTACTTCGTGATCTTTGAGTACCTTGCCCCCTTCATCCAGATCGCCGGGGTCGCGGCCGTCATCGTCGCCTTGGTGCTCGGCGCCATCAACATCGTCTTTGGCGTCCTGTTCTTGCTCGTCGCGCTCGGTTACGGGTTGCTGTTGTCGATCGCCGCCCTCGTCATCGAAGAGCTCTCCTTCCACCGCTACGCGCGCTGGCGCGACCTCGCGATCGCCGTCGCCGCGGCCTGCGTTGAGAACTTCGGCTACCGGCAGCTGACCGCGTTCTGGCAGCTGCAGGGCAGCTGGGCAGCCCTGCGCCGCAAGCAGGCCGTCTGGGGCGAGATGACCCGCACCGGCTTCACGCTGGCGACGCCCGCCGATCCGACGCCGGGCCGTGGTGGCGGCGGCCGTCGTGAGTGAGCAGGTGCCCCGGCGCGCCGGCGCCCAGCCGGTCCGCCGGCTGCTACGGCGCAATGTCGCCGTGCTCTTCATGCTCACGGTGCTCGCCGGCGCGGCGGGAGTCGCGGCGGTCGGCGTCATCACCTCCCGGGTCGACCGCCTCACCCAGCACCTCGAGCCGCTGGCCAGCGCGAACGCGGCGATCCTGCAAGCCCTGACGAACGCAGAGACCGGCGAGCGCGGGTATGTGATCACCGGGCAGGCCGCTTTTCTCGCCCCTTATCGCGCGGGGCGCGCCGCCTACCCCCGCGCCGTTGCCCGGGCGCGCCAGCTCTCCGCCGGCGACCCGCGCGACCAGGCGGCACTCGCACGCGAGGTGACGCTCGGCAACAACTGGCTGATGGGCTACGCGACCCCCTCGATCCACTACGTCAATACTCTGCACACGGCGCCCATAAGCGGCGCGTTAAGCCTCGCCGCGGGCAAGCGCGACTTCGACGCGCTGCGCGCGGCGAACGCCCGGTTCGGTGCCGCCCTGCGCACCGAGATCAAGACGGCCGATCGCAATGCCCACAGCGACGAGCGGGACGCCGTCGTCACCATCTCATTGGTGACCCTCCTCGGCCTGCTCATCGGCACCGCGAGCTCGTGGTGGCTCTCCCGCCAGGTGGCCCCACCGCTCCAGGACCTCGCCGGTGTCCTTGCGCGCCAGCGTGGCGGAGAGCGATCGCTCCGGGCCACCGTCAGCGGTGCCAGCGAGGTCCGAGCGGTCGCCGCGGCGGCGAACGAGCTCGCCGACGCCATCGATGAGGCGGCGGCGATCCGCGCCTATCGCGACCGGCTGCGATCGGCCGTGCGCGAACTCGGGCTCGAGCTGAGCGAGCACCTCGAGCTCGAGACACTGCTCGCCGAGATGCCGGTGCGCGTCGCCATGGCGCTCGACCTCGACCTCGTGGCGATCGTGCTCGACGACGGCGCTCGGCGCGTCGGGATCTGGCAGGCCAACTCGCTGCCCGGCCTCGCCGGGCGCATCGGCGCCCTCGGCGAGCTGCTCGCCCCCGGGGCAACCGCCCCGGCACGCGTCCGACTCGACGACCACGCGCTCATGAGCAGCATCGGTCCCGAGGCCCTCGGAGTCGCCACCGCCCTTTCCGCCACCGAACTGCACGAGCTCACGGTGTGCCCCCTCGGCGTCGATAGCGCGACGTCGGGCTTGCTCGTGCTCGGCCGCCACGGCCAGCTGCGACCCTGGAACGAAGAGAGCCAGGACATCGCCACGAGCCTCGCTGCCGACGTCGAGCGAGCGCTCGCCCATGCCGCCTTGTACGAGCGCCAGGGACACCTCGTGCGCGAACTCCAGCGCCTCGACCGGGCTCGGGACGAGTTCGTCTCGGCCGTCTCCCACGAGCTGCGCTCGCCGCTCACAAGCATCCGTGGCTACCTCGAGCTCCTCCACGACGGCGACGCCGGAGCGCTCAATATCGAGCAGGCCACCATGGTCGAGGTCGTCCAGCGCAACGCGGTGCGCCTCGGCGGGCTGATCGAGGACCTGTTGACCGTCAGCCGGCTCGAGGCCAAAGGTGCCCGCCTTCGCAGCGACCGCGTCGCGCTCAACAGCTTGGTGAGCGCGGTGGTCGAGGTGATCCTTCCCCAAGCCGAGCGCAAGGCGCTCCGCCTCTCAGTTGGCCACGACGAGAACGATCCGAGCGTGATCGGCGACCGAGTCGCCCTCGAGCGGGTGCTGCTCAATTTGATGAGCAACGCCGTGAAGTTCACGCCACCAGGCGGGGCGGTGTCGATCGCGGTGTCCTCACAAGACGGACGCGTGCGCGTGCGGGTCAGCGACACGGGGATCGGGATCCCCGCCGAGGACCAGCCTCGCCTGTTCGAGCGATTCTTCCGTGCCGAGAATGCCGGCCGGGCCGGCATCGCGGGGACCGGGCTCGGACTCCACATCGCCCGGAGCCTCGCCGTGCAGCACGGCGGCGAGCTCACGCTGTCTTCTGTCGAAGGCGAAGGCTCGAGTTTCGAGCTCGACCTGCCGCGCGCTGGGGCGCCCGGACCGAGCACGCGGTGACCACACGCGCATCAGCGCGGCGCGGCTGGGGTCGCGACGATCGGCTTCTCCGCCTCGAAGAGGAAACGGCACGAGTGGCAGACGAAGGCGCCGTGGCGCTCGATATGGCCCTGCATTGCCACGAGCTCGTCGTGGTAGCGCTCGGGCGAGAAGCCAGGCACCGTCCAGCACACCTTGCGCAAGAAGTAGACGACTGCCCCGACATCGAAGAACTCGACGCGCAACGTGGCCTCGCGCACGTTTTTCACCACGAGGCCGGCCGCCATGGCGGCAGCGACCGCCCGGTCCGGCCGGCGAGCGGGGTCGACCGGCTGGGGGCCCATGAGGAAATCGGTGAGCTCGGCGTTGGTCCCCGCACCGATCTGTTGGGAGAAGAAGCGGCCGCCAGGACAGAGCACCCGGGCGATCTCGCTCCAGTTGTTCGTCACCGGGTGGCGGCTCGCGACGAGCTCCATGTCCGAATCGGGAAGCGGAATGGGGGCGTCGTCGCCGACCTCGACAACCTCGACGCCGAGCGCCGTGAGGCGCGAACGCGCGAGCGCCGCGTTGGGTGCATAGGACTCGGTCGCCACCGCTCGCGTGGGGACGCGCGTGGCGCGAGCGAGTGCGAAGGCGAAGACCTCGCCACCTCCGGTCTGGATATCGAGTGCCGACGTGACCTGCCCGAGCCGGTCCGCGAGTGCGGCTGCGTAGCCCCAAGGCGGCCGCTCCTCGCTCGCCCGCCCGGTGAGGAACGAGAAGTCCCAGCCAAAGACGTCGGCCGCACCGCCCTCGGCGATCAGCGCCTCAGCACGCAAGCTCACCGGCCGAGCATGACCGTCGCCGAGCGGGAACACCAGCGGATCAGGATCGCCGGCACCACAGCGAGCGGACGTCGCCGTCCTCGTCGCGCGCGACGACGATCTCGCCAAAGCCGTGGCCCACGAGCAAGGGGGCGAGCGCGTCGGCCTGCTCGCCTCCTAACTCGACGAGCAACGAGCCTCCCGGGCGAAGCAGGGTCGCGGCCTCGGCGACGGCGCGGCCGAGCAACACCGTTCCCCCCGGCCCGCCGTCGAGCGCGCGGCGCGGCTCGTGGGCGAGGACGTCGCGGGGCAAGTGCACGAGCTCCTCGCTTGGGACGTAGGGCACGACGGCAGTGACGAGATCGACCCTGCCCCCAAGGGACGGCAACAGGGCCGTGGCGAGGTCGCACTCGATCGCTTCGACCCCATTGGCCGTCGCGCACGACACGGCCGCGGGATCAAGGTCGGTCCCGACGACGCGGGCGAAGCCCTGCCGGCAGCCGAGCGCCACCGGGATCGGCCCCGCCCCCGTGCACAGGTCGACCGCGACGCCACCTGGGGTGAGCCGGCGCCGGGCCTCGAGGGCGAGCGGCTCGCTCTGCCAGCGCGGGACATACACCCCGGGATGGACGACGATCGTCTCGCCGCAAAAGGTCGTGGACCCCACGATCCATGCCAGCGGCTCGCCCGTGACGCGCCGGGCAAGGAAGTCGCCCAGCGTGGCGAGATCACCGCCCGCCGCCGCCCACAGCTCGGCCGCCTCGTCCTCGGCGGCCACGCAACCCGCCCGCGCGAGCGCGGCCCCGAGCTCCTCGAGCTGGGCGGGAGAACCGGCGCGGTTCAGCTCGACCGGACCGCCAGCTCGCCGAGCTCGGACCACCCGTCCTGGTCGATCGTGACGTTGATGATCTCCGGCGTCGCCACGAGGTGCGGCGGCAGCGTCCGCCGAGCCTCGGCGAAGTGCGCCGAGTTCACGTGCGCGGCCCCGGCGTCCTGGTCGGCGAAGGCCTCGAGCAAGACGTAGACCGAAGGGTCATCGACGCTGCGCGACCAGTCGTACCAACGGCATCCCGGCTCGGCGCGCGTCGCGGCGGTGAACGGCCCGGCGATCTCGAGCCAGTGGTCGGCGAACTCGGGTCGGACCTTGAACTTCGCGGCGATGAAGATCATCGGCTCCCCCTTCGCGTCCTGACCGTCTCGGTCGCCCGACGCTACCGCTTGGCGCTGCGCGCTCGTGCGGGCGGCGCTGTGGTCGAATCTGGTGATGACGGTCATCAAGATCAATGCCATCACGGTTCCCGAGACGGGCGGGGACGAGCTGGCGCAGCGCTTTGCGGCCCGCGCCGGCGCCGTCGACGACCAGGAGGGCTTCGAGGGCTTCGAGCTGCTCCGGCCGACCGACGGCAGAAGGACCTGGCTCGTCGTGACGCGCTGGCGAGACGAGGAGGCCTTCGCCGCCTGGGTGAGCTCGCCCGCCTTCGCGCATGGCCACGCCGGCGCCGGGCGTCCCGCAGCGGGTGGCGGCCCGGTGGCGGTGTCCTCGGAGGTCTGGTCGTTCGAAGCGAGCGTCGCCTCCTCGTCCAAGTCCTCGGGCTGAGCGCTCACGCGTCGCGGGCGCTCGCCTTCTCGAGCGTGGGGAACAGGTAGCCGAAACCGGCGACCGCACTGCCGAGCAGCATGATCCCCATGCCGGCCAGGCGTAGGGGGTGGCTGGCGGTGAGCAGGCCGCCGGCGCCGGCCAGCGCCACCCCCAGCGCACCGACAATGCCGCTCAGGCGGGCAATTCGCTCCGCAGCGCGCACCCGCGCCACCAACAGGACCGCCCCGACGGCCAGCGGGATGCCGAGCGCGGCATGCAGCTGATAGAGGGCAACATGCGTCGGCGGGGTAAATCCGCTCGGGCGGCTGAAGGGCACGAGGACGAGCGTCGTGACGCCGAGCGCGAACTCGAGCCCCACGAGGATCGCCAAGGCCGTGGCGAAGCGACCGGTGGCGGCCTCGACGGTGAGCCGGGCGACCGGGCCCGCTCCCGCCGGGCGGAGCTCGTGCGGTGCCGCCTTGCGGGCGGCGTAGGCGTCGGGGTCCTCGTGGATCAGATACCACCAGCCGACCAGCGCCAAGACGGCGAAGACCGGCCACTCGACTGAGTAGAACCAGCTCAGCGTGTTGCCGGCGAGCGCACGCGTCGCCTGCCACCAGCCGGCGAGGGCACATCCCGGCGCCAGCACCATGACCTCGAGGTGCAACAACATCGCCCGACGCGAGCACCAGCGCTGCCTCCATGGGACCGCCCGCGCCGCCGAGGCCATCGCAGGGGTGCCCGCCAGCTCCACATAGCGCCGGGTCATCGCCCGCTCGGCGACGAAGGCGCAAAAGGGCACCGTGCCCGCCAGTAAGACGAGCAGCATCTTGGCCTTGGAGATGGCGAGCTGACGGGTCAGCTGGAAGGCGGTCCCGAGATAGATCAGGTACAAGATCCCGTGCAGGGTCCCGACCGTGTCGGCGACGCCGGCGTGGTGGAAGGCGAACTGCAGCGGCAGGCCGACGAAGACGAGGACGATGAGCAAGATGGCCGTGGTGAAGGCCATCACCCGGTAGCGCTGCAACGTCCCATGGCGCGGCGAGCGACTCGATGCGCTCTGCACGACGACGCGTTGGCCGAGCATCGCCAAAGCCTCCCACATCGCCCGTTGGCGAGCCGGCGCACGGCCGGCCGCCGAAGGCAACGAAGCCGCGTCCGCCAGGATCTCGCCGATTCGGCGACCGCTGTTTCGCCACACTCGGACCGGCGCGTTCTCCTTGAGTGCCGTTGCGGGGGGTGATCGCCACCGGGCAGGCTGGACCATGCCCGCCGACCGCTACACCCACGGTCATCACGAGGCCGTGCTGCGCTCACACCGCTGGCGCAGCGCGGAGAACTCCGCCGCCTACCTCCTCGCTCACCTTCGCTCGGGCCAACGCCTCCTCGACGTCGGCTGCGGGCCGGGCACCTTGACCGCCGACCTCGCGGCGCTGATCGCGCCGGGTGAGGCCGTCGCGATCGACCGCTCCGAGGCGGTCCTCGCCGAGGCCCGGCGCGAGCTCGAGCGCCGCGGCCTCACCAACGTCCACACCGAGACCGGTGACGTCTACGCCCTGGGCTTTGGTGCCGGGGAATTCGACGTCGTGCATGCACACCAGGTCCTCCAGCACCTGAGCGATCCGGTGGCGGCGCTCGGCGAGATGGCACGCGTGACGGCGGATGGCGGGTGGGTGGCGGTACGCGAGAGCGACTACCCCGGGATGCACTGGTACCCGCAAGATCCCCAGCTCGAGCGTTGGCTCGAGCTCTATCTCGCGGTTTGCCGGGCCAATCGTGCCGAGCCGGCTGCGGGACGCCACCTCCTCGCCTGGGCGAACCAGGCCGGCCTCGGTGAGGTCGAGGTCACCGCCTCAACGTGGTGTTTCGCCGATCCCGACCAGCGGGCGTGGTGGGGCGGGCTGTGGGCCGAGCGCGTCGAGCACTCGGCGCTCGCCGAGCAGGCGCTCGAGGGCGGCCATGCCACGGCCGATGAGCTCGCCGAGATCGCGGCCGCCTGGCGAAGGTGGGCAGCGAGCGCGGACGGCTACTTCGTCGTCCCCCACGGCGAGCTGCTCGCCCGCGTGCGACGTCCGGTCAGCGGATGACGAGTCGCGCCGCGACCGCGAAGGGGAGCGCGGCGATGATCAGCACGATGATGCGCAGCCAGAGCGGGGCGCCGGCGGTCTGAAACAGCGCCTCGTGCAACCGTTCGATCGGCAGGGAAGGCACGGTCGAGTGGCGGGCGAGCAGGCGCGGCAGGAACGTGACCGCGATCAGGCCGGCGACGCCGGCGAGCGGCGCCGCCACGAGCGGACCGGTCGCGACGACGGCGATGCCGGCAGCGACGAACGCCAGCGCGGCGGTCCCCGCGGCGATGCCGTGGGGTAGGTAGAAGAACGATGCGACGCCGAGCGCGGCGAGCAAGAGGCTGATGATCGAGCGCAACCGCAGCGTGCTGCGGGCGGCCACGAGCAACAAGACCGCCGTCACGCCAGGCAACACCACGGCGATGATTGCCATCAGCGCCTCGAGGACCCGTTGCGGCGCGCCGTGGCGGGCCGCGCGGTGCAAGAGGTCGAGGCCCCCGGTGCCGACGAGGTGCTCCGCGGTGTCTGACAGCGAGACCGCCGCCCCCGCGAAGTAGGGCAGCTTGCCGATCCCGACGGCGATCCCCGCCGCCACCCCGAGGACCAGCCAGCGACGGCCCTTCATGACGTCGGCGCCTCAAGTACGCGCACGCGGGCCATCAACGAGCCATCTTCGCGCGCATGCCGGGTGCCCCGCCCGATCCTGCATCCCCGACGACCCGGTCGCCCGCCGCCCGCAAGCCGAACGCGAGCTGGGGGATCAAGAGCGCACCGAGCAGGTACATCGCCGGCGACCAGCTCTTCGCGACGTCGTGCACGACGCCGACCAGCAACGGCCCGAGGCTGGCGAGGAGGTAGCCACAGCCCTGCGCCATCATCGACAGGCGCGCGCCATGCGCGGGATCTGGCGAACGGAGCACGATGAAGCTCAAGGCGAGCGCGATCGCCGTTCCCTGGCCGATCCCGAGCAAGGTCATCCACACATAGGCGAGCGGCACGGGGTCGAGCGCCAGCGCCACGAACGCCGCTGCGCAGCAGGCGACCGCCACGGTGACCGCAACATCGGCGCGGCCCATGCGGCGCGCCACGAGCGGCGCGCAGAGCGCGGCGAGGATCGCGGGGAAGTTCGAGTAGGACAAGAGCCAACCCGCCCTGGCCGCATTGAGGCCGTGGCTTTGGTACAGCGTCGGGACAAAGGCCAAGGTGGCATAAAAGCCGAACGATTGCAGGCCCATGAAGCCGGTCACGGACCAGGCGATCGGATCCCGCCACAACGCCCGCCCGGCGACCGCCTCGGCGGCGTCGTGACGCGATGCGCCCGTTGGCTGCAACGGGTTGCGGCGGCGGTGGCGTCCGACCTCACCGAGCCACACCGCGAGCGCAAGCGCCGCCGGGAGCGCCCAGATGCCGAGCACGGGGCGCCAGCCGATTCCGAACGCACGCTCCAATGGCACGGTCAATCCCGCGCCAGCCGCCGCGCCGGCCGAAAGCGCCATCGAGTACAGGCCCATCATGAGCGGGATGCGCGTCGCGAACTCAGCGCGCACGACGCTCGGCAGGACCACGTTGCTCAGCGCGATCGCCGCGCCCAGCACCACCGTCCCCGCGAAGAGCGCGAGGACGGTCGGCGCCAGGCGAAGGGCGATGCCGGCGATCAGCGCCACGAGCGCGCCGGCGATGAGCACGTGGTCACTGGCGCGCCGGCGCATGGCCGGCACGGCAAAGGCCACGGCCCCGAAGCAGACGACCGGGATCGTCGTCAGCAGCCCGGCCATCGCCGAGGAGAGCCCGAGCGATCGCTGGATCTGGGGGAGCACCGGCGAGAGGGCCGCGATGGCGATGCGGAGGTTGGCGGTCATGAGCACGAAGCCGATCACGGCCGCGATGACCCCCCGAGAGCGGCCAAGGCGCCACCGCGACCCGCTGCTCAGCACTCTGAGTCCCCCGCGCTCCGCCCGCGCTTCAGACGCGATCGCCGCTGTTTGTCAGCAAGGCGCCGCTCCTGGCTCGACTTGGTCGGCCGGGTCGCGTGCCGCGCCGGGCGCACGGTAAGTGCGTCTGCGATGCGCTCGGCCATGCGGCTCCTCGCAAGCGCCCGATTGGCGAGCTGGGAACGCTCGTCAGAGGCGACCACGCGCAACAGCGGCCCGAATCGCTCGAGCAACCGGGCACGCTGGCGCGGCCCGAGGCTCGCCGACGCGGCGATGTCGAAGCGCAGCTCGACGCGGGTGTTCGCGGTATTGGCATGCTGGCCGCCCGGGCCGCCGCTGCCGCTAAAGCGCCACTGCAGCTCGCTCGCCGGGATGGCGCACGTCCGGCTCACGACGAGGTCGTCTTCCCCCCACATCGCCGACCGGCGTCCCTTCAGCCGGTGAAGCGTTCGAGGGCGGCGATCACCGTGTCCTCGTGAGAGAAGATGCCGCCATAACCGGCGCCTTTTAGGACCACTTGACGAGCGTGCGCGAGCCCTTCGCTCAGCACCGCGGCGTTCGCCGGAGGGATGACGGCGTCGTGACTCGAGTCGATGACGAGCGCCGGCACGGTGATCGTGGCGAGCCCGGTGGCCACGGCGCGATCGGTCGCAAAGTAGGCGGACTGGATCGCCGCCTGGTTGCGGATCGCATTGGCGGTGACGTCGTCGGGCGCCATCTGCGACAGCGCCTCGAGCCAGGTGGTCTGGGCCGCCGGCGTCGGGAACAGCAGCCGGGCGAGCTGGGTCATCGTCGCGTTGGGATCCGCGAGCAGGCGCTGCACGGCGGGCGAGGGCGGCACCGAGGTCGGGCCGCCCGCCGACGTGTCCACGAGGGCCAGGCGGCCGGCGATGCCGGGATGGCGCTCGGCGAGGGCGAGCGCCACCTCCCCGCCCATGCCCCAGCCGAGCACCGTCGGGGCGCTCAGCCCGAGCTCGTCGATGAGCCCGGCGGTCAGGTCAGCGAGCGCCGCGATGCTCGTCGCCCGCGGATCAGGCTGGGAGTAGCCGATGCCGGGCAGGTCGAAGAAGGTCACCGTGTAGTGCTGGGCAAGGTTCTCGATCAGCTGCGGGTCCCACCACGACATCGAGGCGCGCTGGCCGGCGATCAGCACGAGATCGGGCCCGGAGCCGACCTGGTGATAGGCGAGGAAGATCGCGCCGGCCTGGGCCGGTGAGCCCGTCGGTGCTGCCGGCGCAGTGCTCTGGCCGTCGGGCACGGGGACCACCGGGAGGCGCGAGACCTCGCCGTAGCTGAAACCGCCGGGATAGGCACCTGAGTGGTGAACCCGCGTCGGGCGGGGCAATGTCGTCGTCGTCGTAGTGGTCGTGGTCGTGGTGGACGTGCTCGTCGTGGACGTCGTGCTGGTCGCCGCCGATCCGGCACCACCGCAGGCGCTGAGCGCGAGCCCAACGACAACGAGCGCGGCGAGCGGGCCAACCAGGGACCGCAGGCGCGTGATCGATCGGCGCGCCCGATCCCGAGCGCCAATTCGTTCGAGCACCGGCGACCTCAGCGGTCGCGCTGAAGCGACGCCTTGGCGAGCGTCCGGGCAAAGCCGTAGACGAGCGAAGAGCCGCGGTGCGCCTCGGCCAGCACCTCATCGAGCGCCGAAACGAACCGATCCACTTCTTCTTGTCCACAGATGAGCGGGGGCAACAACTTGACGACGTTGACGCCGTCAGCAGCCACCTGGGTGAGGATGCCGTGGCGCTGGAAAAGCGGACCGACGATGGTCTGGGCGAACAGGCCGGTGCGGGCGAGCTCGAGCGCCTTGAAGCGGGTCCGCAGCCGCAAGGACTCCGGCTCGCCGAACACGAGCCCGATCATCAGCCCCTTGCCCCGGACGGCGTGGAACAGCTCGTAGCGCTCGACGAGCGGGGCAAGGCCCTTCTCGAAGGCGAGCCCCGTGAGCCGGGCGCGGTCGACAAGATTCTCGTCGTCGATCACCTGCAGGGTCGCCAGGGCGGCGACCATCGCCAGCTGGTTGTTCTTGAACGTCGAGGAGTGCACGACCGCGCGATCCATCGAGCTGTAGACGGCATCGGAGACCGCTTCGGAGCAGACCATCGCCCCGACGGGGACAAAACCTCCCGACAACGCCTTGGAGACCGTCATCACGTCGGGGACGATCCCGTAGTGCTCGTGCGCCCACAGCCGCCCGGTCCGGCCGAGTCCGGTCTGCACCTCGTCGATCACGAGCAAGGTGCCATGCTTGCGGCAGAGGTCCTGCACGCTGTCCCAGTACGCCCGCGGAGCGGCGTTCACACCCTTGCCCTGGATCGGCTCGACCACAAAGGCGGCGACGTCGCGCGCGGCGAGCGCCTTTGCCAGCGCGTCGGCGTTGCCGAAAGCCACCTCGTCAAATCCGGGCATCAATGGGCCGAAGCCCTTGCGGAAATCGGCGCCCCCGTTCAGCGAGAGCGAGCCGTAGGTGAGGCCGTGGAAGGCATGGCTCGCGTACAGCACGCGCGGGCGCCCGGTCGCCGCGCGCACGAACTTCAGCGCCGCCTCGACGGCCTCGGTGCCCGAGTTGGTGAAAAAGACCCGGCTGAGCTGCGGCGGACACCGCCGCGTGAGCTCGCTCGCCAGCACCCCGGGCAGCAGGGCGGCATCCATTTGGATGAGGCTGGGCAGGTCGGCGTCGATCGCCTCGTGCAGAGCACGCTTGAGCACCGGGTGGGACCGGCCGAGCGCAAAGACTCCAAATCCCGAGAGGAAGTCCAAGTAGCGACGGCCGTCGGCGTCATAGAGGTAGGCGCCCTCGCCGCGCTCGTAGAAACGGTCGAAGCCGATCGATCTCAGGACGCGCACCAGCTGGGGATTGATGTGGCGGGCATACAGCTTGAAATTCTCACCGCGATGCTCCGCCAGCACCTGCTGTAACTCGAAGGCCACCGACTCTCCTCCCGCCTGCCGGGCCCCTACACCCTACTCCTGCAAGCCTTTCACGCCTCGCCAGCTGGTACGTCGCGCACACATCGCGATCCCGGCCTCTCCCCAGCTACCGCAACGGCTTCCGCTTGCACGGGGTCACCTTGTCGACCGGGCCGAGCAAGACGTCGCCGACTTTGACGTCCATGGGAAGGAACGCGTCATCGCCCAACGCAGCCCAACGAGGTGCGTTGCATTCGCTCAACCCTGCCCATGCGAAGGTGACAGCGGCGCTGCGGACGTGTGCTCGCCGCGGGCAAAAGCCGGCACGACGAGCACGACCGCCAGGTGAGTGTCACGGACGCGCTCGGCGTCCCCGTTCGCATTCGATGCAACGCCTTGTCGTCACCACCGCCTCCAGGCGCTCGAGCGAGATCTTGCCGCCGCAGCACTCACAGACGGTGAGCGTGCCTTGCTCCACTCGCTCGAGCTGGCGGTCAATGGCGACGAGCGAAGCGGCCGCTTGGTCCCCGAGCGCCGCGGCGCGAGCGCGTTCATAGGCGATCGTCGCGCCTTCGGGATCATGCTCGTCGTCGGTGTTCGCGCCGTTCGCGCCGGCGATGATCTCCTCGAGCTCGCGATCGGCCCATAAGAGACGCGCCGACGCCCGCCGGCGCTCTGTTCGCAACCACGACTCGAGCTCGCGCCAATCCACGGTATTGGAGTTGCCCGCCAAGGCTCCCGAGACCTCCTCAGCCTTCTCGCTGGACCCTGACGGCCCCCCGGCGGTCTCGATACGCCGCAAGGGCGCGCTCGCGCTCGACGGCGTGGTCGACGATCGGTGCGGGGTAGGTCGTCGCGAGCCCGCTCGGTTGGCGCCACGGCTCATGGATGAACTCGTCGGGAACGCTCGCCAGCTCTTCAAGGTAACGGCGCACATAGACACCGTGTGGATCAAAGCGCCTTGCCTGGGTCGTCGGGTTGAAGATCCTGAAGTAGGGAGCGGCATCCGTGCCCGTTCCAGCGACCCACTGCCAGTTGTGCTGGTTGCTCGCAAGATCGCCGTCGACGAGGCGCGCCATGAAGTGGCGGGCCCCGACCCTCCAGTCGTGATGGAGGTCCTTTACGAGGAACGAGGCGACGAGCATGCGCACGCGGTTGTGCACGAAGCCTTCTCGCGCCAGCTGGCGCATGCCGGCATCGATGATCGGATAACCGGTCGCTCCCGCCTTCCACGCCTCGAGATGGGCGATCTCGCCGGGCCCTGCCAGGCCCGCGAACTGCGGGTGCAACGAGCGCTGCGCGCTCATCGGGTCGGCGAACAGCACGGCGGCGTAGAACTCCCGCCAGGCGAGCTCGCGACGGAAGCGCTCGCTCGTGTGGCCGATTGAGGCAAGGACGGTCCTCGGGTGGATTGCCCCGAACCTCAGATACGGCGACAATCCTGAGGTGCCCGGGATCCCGGGCAGATCACGTCCCGTCGCGTACTCGCGGAGCGCAACGGCGACGAAACGCTCCAGGCGGGACCCCGCCGCCAGCTCTCCCGCCTCGGCGAGCACCAGGCCGGAGGTGGCGGGCGGATCGGGCGGGACCAACTCCCCGGGCGCGTCCCGCCACACCACGCCCTTCTGGTCGCACGCCACGGGCAGGGGCCAGCCATGGCTCTGCCAGGCGCGGTAGAAGGCACCAAAGACCTGATACGCACCCCCATCAAGCTTGACGACCGCGCCCGGGGGGACCGCGTAGGGCGTCCCCACGGCACGCAGCGGGACGCGTCCGAGCGCCTGGGCGACGCGCTCATCGCGTGCCCGGCCATAGGGTCCGAAGTCTTCGGTGACGACCACCTCACGGGCGCCGAGCTCACTGGCGAGCGCCGCGACCACCGCGGCCGGATCGCCGCGACGCACGATCAGGCGGCCCCCAAGGCGCGAGAGCGCGCCGTCGAGGGAGCGGAGAGACCGGTACAAGAAGCCAACGCGTGCCTCACCAGCGGCCGCGAGCAACCTCGGGTCCAGCACGAACAGCGGAGCGACCGAGCCATCGCGCGCGGCCTCGGCGAGGGCGGGGTGGTCACTGAGGCGGAGGTCGCGGCGGAACCACAGGATCGATACGGGCCGCTTCAGCGGGCTTGCTCCTCGATGAGGCGCGCCGCGCCGATTGCGTCGGGGGCCCAGCCATCGACGCCGAGGGCGACGGAATCCTCCTCACCCTCAAAGGCCGGGCCACCGACAAGGACCCATGCCAGCGAGACGCTGCGGTGCAGGCCGTTGATCGCCCGCTCGGCGGCCCGCTTGGTCTGTTCGCAGCCCACGCTGATGCCGACCACGGCCGGATCGGTGGTCACGTCCATCCCTGCAGATTGCCACTCAGCATCGCGCGTCATTCACCCTTTGCGAGAATGGCACGGACGTCGAAGGTCTTCCGCGCGGCGGCCCGGCAAGAGGCCCCATAGGAGCGGAGCTGGCGGCTTGACGCGCCAGCGCGCGCGACGAAGCGATCGCCAACCGCGGTCCTTCGCGCGAGCACCGCCTCCTCGAACAATATTCGTTAGCCCGAACTTACCCCGCCGATAGCGGTCATTTTCGCACCTCGACCTGCACTTATGGGCGATGATTGTCATGTGACTGTAGCCACTAAATGATTGCTGGGCGAATGACACGAGTGTAAGATCGTGCTATGCCCAGGCGTGGTGGAGCGATGCATATCTCGACGACGCGTCGCCACTACGTCGGTGCCGACGGCGTCGAGCGCGTCTACGAGACCCATCTGCTTCGCCGGTCGGTCCGGGTCGGCAAGACCGTCCGGAACGAAACCCTGGCCAATCTCTCGCACCTGCCCGCCGAGCTGATCGAGGCGCTGCGCGCCGGGCTCTCGGGCAAGACGCTGCTCGTCGCCGGCGAGGGCCTCGAGCTCGTGCGGTCCCTTCCCCACGGCCATGTCGCGGCACTCTGTGCCCAGGCAGGGGCGCTCGGGCTTGCCAACCTGCTCGGTCCCGCTTGCAAAGAGCGCGACATCGCCTACGCGCTGGTGCTCGCCCGAGCGCTTCGTCCCGCCTCGAAGCGTGCCACGGTGTCTTGGTGGTCGGATACGACCCTCGTGGAGGACCTCGGCCTCAAAGACGTCGGAACCGACGAGGCCTACGCGGCGATGGACTGGCTGCTCATGCGCCAGGACTCGATCGAGGCGAAGCTCGCCAGGCGTCACCTCGCAGAGACGGCCAACCCGTCTCGTCGCGCGTATTTCGACTTGTCCTCCTCCTGGATGGAGGGGAGGACCTGCCCGCTGTCGGCCTTCGGCCACTCCCGCGACGGCAAACGAGGAAAGCTCCAGATCGAGTACGGCCTGTTGACCGACCAGCAGGGCTGTCCGGTCGCGATCCGGGTCTTTCCCGGCAACACCTCCGACCCCACCTCGTTCGTCGAGATCGTGAAGGTCGTGCGCGAGCGCTTCGGCCTGAAAGAGCTCGTCATGGTCGGCGACCGGGGGATGATCACCTCGGCCCGCATCGATCAGCTGCGCGAGCTCCCGGGGATGGGCTGGCTGAGCGCGCTACGCGCCCCTTCGATCAAGAAGCTCGCGGAGGACGGCGGCCCCTTGCAGATGAGCCTGTTCGACGAGGTGAGCTTTTGTGAGATCACCCACCCCGACTACCCCGGTGAGCGCCTCGTCTGCTGCCGCAACCCTCTGCTTGCCACCGAGCGCGCCCGAAAGCGCGAGGCGCTGCTCAGCGCGACCGAGACCGAGCTCGAAGAGGTCGCCGCAGCGTGCCGGCGTGAGCGCCGTCCGCTGCGGGGCAAGGATGCGATCGCTCTCAAGGTCGGCAAGGTCGTCGGCCGCCACAAGATGGCCAAGCACTTCGTCCTCGACGTTGCCGAGGACTCGTTCAGCTTTTCCCGCAACGAGGCGTCGATCGCCGAGGAGGCCGCGCTCGACGGCATCTCCGTGCTGCGCACGACGATTCGAGAAGGCGAGCTCGACGCAGCGGGCGTCATCTCCGCCTACAAGGATCTCTCGGGGGTGGAGCGGGACTTCCGATCGATGAAAGCGATCGACGTCGACATCCGACCCGTGCACCACCGCCTCGAAGACCGCGTCCGAGCGCACGCCTTCCTCTGCTTCTTGGCCACCTATCTGACCTTCCATCTCCGGGCCACGCTCGCTCCGCTCACCTTCCTCGACACCGAGCGCCCCGGCCGCTCCGACCCGGTCGCTCCTGCCCCTCGGTCAGCATCGGCGAGGCAGAAGGACGCCACGAACAAGAACGCCGAGGACGCTGAGGTGCGCGGCTTTCGTGAGCTCCTCGAGCACCTCGGCACGCTCACCCGCAACACGATGCGCGTTGTCGGCGGCGAAGGCGTCACCTTCGAGCTCCTCGCCACACCGACACCGACGCAGCGCCGTGTCTTCGAGCTCCTCGGCGTGCCGGTCCCAAGAACCCTCGTGTAGCCAGAACGATCCGCTCGGTAAACACGAATCCCCTGGTCAGTCGGCGAGAGCCTGCTTTGGAGGGGGTAAGTTCGGGTTAGCGAGGCGCCGCCAGGCCACGCTCATGCCCCGGGGTGCCAGGTCACTCTTGTAGTTTTCGCGCGACATCATGGGGATGAGGCACGCCCGAGATGGGCAGGAGACGCCGACATGAAACGACCAAGGATGCTGGGCAGGCCGCTCGCCCTCGCCATCGCTGCGATCCGCGTCGCGCTCGGAGTTGTTGCGTACGCCGCCCCCGACGCCGTGGCACGCCCGTGGGTCGGCGCGGCGAGCGAGCCTCACCAGGTCGCAGTGCTCGGACGAGCGCTCGGCGGGCGCGACCTGGCGCTCGGACTCGGCGCGCTCGGCACGCGCCGCGATCAGGCGGCGCTCTGGCGTTGGGTGCGTCTCGGCGTCCTCAGCGACAGCGGTGACGCCCTCGCCACGCTGATCTCCTTCCGTCGCCTTCCCACCAAAGGACGCTGGCTGGTCCTCGCCTCCTCGGCGGGCGCGGCGATGGCCGGGGCGGCGGCGATGTTCGCGCGGCACGGCGACGTCGATCCCCGCTGAGCCGCGCCATCAAGGGCTCATCGGCAGACAGCGGATTGCTCGGGAACCGAATCGGACGGCGCATTCAACGGCGGCGGTCGACACACTGACGGCGCCAGCGGTCTCGGTCAACGCCGGCGCCCACGTGCCGATGATCGCCGACGCGTCGGCACCGGCCAAGTTCGCCCCGCTGTGGGTGGCGTCGCTCAGGATCACTCCGAGAAGTTGGCGCTCGACCCCGCTGGCGAGCCCACGTCGGCGCTCGACAGGTTCGCGCCGTTCAGGTTGGTAGGCAGGGTTAGAGAGTTCGTCGCGCCCGCGAGTCAAGTCGGGGTGGGGCGCCCATCAGGCGGCCAGAACCGGATCCGCGCAGCGCAGCGCGGCAGCCCGCGTCTTCTTCCACCAACGCTCCCCCGCGCCACGACCACGACGGCGTGCCCTCGCAGCAGTGCGCGAATCGAACGGGTCGCGCGACAGCACGAGGCAAGGGGCGTCGCGCCGCCGCGTCGGCTGAGCGGACCGCTATGGTGCGCGTCAGGGACCGGTGTGCCCGTTCCGGCGGGCACTGGCCGGTGCGTCGCAAAGCGTCGGGGGGTGCTCAGCGAGCGCGCCGGCAACCGACGCGCCGCGGGGGACGAGTGGGACGAGACAGGCCTGCAGGGCGTGGTAGAGGTCGGGCTTTCCGTACCACGGTCCAGCGATCCGACGGTTCTGCTCGTCGAGCTGGGCGTACCATCCCCCGCGCGCGTGATCGATGAGGTGCGCCGCCGCGAAGTCCCAGAACCGCCGGTACCACCCCTCGTACGCGAGGTTGGGTTCGGTCTCGGCGTGGACCGCGCTCGCGGCGATCCCCTCGGCGATCGGCCACCAGTACCGGTGCGGGTTGGCCTGCCGCCCGTCGAAGTCGACGGTGTACGCGAGCCCGCCGAGCGCCGTGTCCCAGCCGACCTCGACCGCCGTCGCGAACAGTCCGCGCGCGGCCTCGGCCGTCCACCCGACCTCGCCGGTCGCCGCGGCGATGCCGCGCAACAGGCGCGACCATTCAAGAAGGTGCCCCACCGTCACGCCGTAGGGGCGAAACGGGTGGTCCAGATGGTCGCGGTTGTAGGCGAGAATCGGCCCCCAATCCTCGTCGTAGTGCTCAGGCAGCATCCAACCTCGCGCGCGGGCGTGGCGCTCGATGACGAGCGCGCCGATGCGCTCGGCGCGCGTGGCGAAGACCTGGTCCCCGGTCGCGTCGTAAGCCGCGAGGTAGGCCTCGCACAGGTGCATGTTCGCATTCGCCCCGCGGTAGGGCTCGAGCTCGGACCACTCCGCCGAGAATGCGTCACGGCTCGCCCCGTCTGCCTCCGACCAGAACCGCTCATCGAGCACCTCCGCCACGTCCTCGCACAGTGCCCGGGCATCGTGCCCGGCGCGCCACGCGCTCGACGCTGCGAGAAGGACGTGGGCATGGCCGTACGCGGTCTTGTGCGCCGCGCCTGCTTGCTGCGCGCCGACCTGCTCCCGGTAGCCACCGAGGCGCTCGTCGCGGTGCTCGCGCCAGAGCGCCTCGAGCCCGCGCTCAACGACCGGTTCACAACCCGGCAGGCCCAGAAGCTCGCCGAGCGCGTAGCTGTGAACCATGCGCGCGACGACGAGCAGCTTCTGCGGACCGCCGGAGTCGATCAGCGCCCCGTCGTCGTCGAGCTCGCCGAAGTGCCCATCGGCACTCAGCGTGGCGCGGTGGAACCTGAGCAGGGAGAGGACCTGGTCGAACAAGAAGTGGCGGTGCGCATCTCGGT